>JBEKOI010000027.1:0-21021 GCA_049521915.1 Acidimicrobiales bacterium
CGGTCGCCGAGCGGGTCGACGATCTCAGCGACAAGTCGGTCTGGGTGGTTCCCACCGAGACGGTCGTGGCCGGGTTCGCCGCCCTGCTGGCCTACGACCCCGGCGCCCATGGTGCGGTGAATGCCCGCAGCATGGAGGCGTCCGCCCTCAAGGTGGTCACCGGCGAGGTGACCCGGGCCGTGCGCGACTCGGACAGCACCGCGGGTCCGATCGTCACGGGCGACTGGCTGGGGCTGTCCCGACGGGGGATCGAGGTGGTGGACGACTCCTTGGCCGGATCAGCCTGCTCGTTGCTCGACGTCCTGGTCACCGACCGGCACGACCTGGTCACCATCATCGAGGGCGAGGGGTCGGGAGCGGCCGACACCAGGCGGATCACCGAGTGGATCAAGGATCAGCGGCCCAACGTCGAGATAGAGGTGCACCACGGTGGTCAGCCGCTCTACCCGTACCTCTTCTCCATCGAGTGAGCGGTTCGGCGCCCCATCGGGTGAACGACACCTCTCGGGCGGAAGACCGGGCCGACGGCGGCGGGCGCAAGTTCCGCCAGCTCTCGGAGTTGCCGGTCACGGTACTCAAGGGGGTGGGGGAGAGCGCCCGTCGTGAACTGGCCGAGCTCGGGATCGACACGGTGCTCGACCTGGTCACCCACTACCCCCGCCGCTACATCGACGGGACGCGGTTGGCGCCCATCGCCGAACTGGCGGTCGGGGACAAGGCGTCCGTACTGGGCCAGGTGACCCGGGTGGGCCGGCCGTCATCCGGCTACGGGAGGGGCCGCCGCCGGGCGCCGTCCCGGGTCGTGATCGGGATCGCCGACGACAGCGGACGGATCGACGTGGTCTTCTTCAACCAGGCCTGGCGGGCCAAGCAGCTTCCGGTGGGCACCCTGGCCATGTTCTACGGGACCGTCGGCTCCTACCGGGGCGCCCTCCAGCTGAGCGGTCCGACCGCCGAGGTCCTCCGCGCCCCGGGAGACGATGCGGAACCCGGGGAGGGTGACAGGAGCGGGCGTGTCTTCCCGGTCTACCCGCTGACCGACAAGGCCAAGCTCACCTCGGCCCGGATCAGCCGGTACGTGGGCGAGGCACTCGACCGGGCCGGTCGGTTCGCCGACCCGGTCGACGGTGGGTGGCGTGACCGCTTCGGCATGGTCGACCGGACCACCGCCTTCAACGACATCCACCGGCCGTCGGGGATGGGCCGGTTCGAGCCGGCCCGCCGGCGACTGGCCTTCGACGAGCTGTTCCGATTGCAGATGGCGCTGGTCCTGCGCCAGGAGCGCCTGCAACGCGACGCCCGCGGCATCCGGCACGCGGTCGTCCGTGACGATGGCACTCCGACTTTGATGGACCGGTTCATCGAGGGTCTGCCCTTCTCGCCTACCGGGGCCCAGAGCCGGGCCATCGATGCCATCCGCGGCGATCTGGCCGGTCCCCTCCCCATGCACCGGTTGCTGCAGGGGGATGTCGGCTCGGGGAAGACCGTGGTGGCGGTGGCCGCCATGCTGGTGGGGGTGGAGGGGGGCCACCAGGGTGCGCTCATGGCCCCCACCGAGGTGCTGGCCGAACAGCACGCCACCGAGGTGACCAGCCTCACAGAGGGCCTCTCCGTGCCCGATCCGTCGACCCTCGGGGGCCGCCGCCCGCTGCGGGTGGCCCTGTTGACCAGCAAGACCGCCGCCGCCGACCGGGCCAGGCTCCATTCCGGGTTGGCCGACGGCACGGTCGACCTCCTGATCGGGACCCACGCCCTCCTCACCGACCGGGTCGGGTTCCGGTCCCTCGGGGTCGTCGTCATCGACGAGCAGCATCGTTTCGGGGTGGAGCAGCGCGCCGCCCTGCGGGCCAAGGGGCGTGGCCACGACGGCGCCGGGAGCGACCCCGACCTGCTGGTCATGACGGCCACGCCCATCCCGCGCACCGCGGCCATGGTCGTCTTCGGTGATCTCGACATGACCATCGTCGACGAACTTCCTCCGGGCCGGCTCCCGGTGACCACGACCTGGCTCCGCGACCCGGGCGGCGAAGAGGCGTGGGAGCGGGTCTGCAGTGAGGTGGCCTCGGGTCACCGTGCCTTCGTCGTGTGCCCGTTGGTCGAGGGGTCCGACCGGGTCCAGGCCACGTCGGTGGTCCTCGAGGCAGAACGGCTGGCCGGCGCCGAGCTCGCCGGCCTGCGTGTCGCGCTCCTTCACGGGCAGCTCCCGTCGGCCGAGAAGGAGCGGGTCATGAACGAGTTCCGGACCGGCGCCGTCGACGTGCTCGTGGCCACCACGGTGATCGAGGTGGGCGTCGACGTCCCCGAGGCCACGGTGATGGTCATCGAGGATGCCGACCGGTTCGGGATCGCCCAGCTCCACCAATTGCGAGGCCGGGTCGGACGGGGAGTCGACCCGTCGTGGTGCTATCTGCTGTCGGCCAACGACACGCCCGAGGCCGAGATCCGCCTGTCGGCGATGGAGCGGACCACGGACGGATTCGACCTCGCCGAGGTAGACCTCGAGCTCCGGGGGGAGGGCACCATCCTCGGGGCGCGGCAGAAGGGGAGGAGTGATCTCAAACTGGCCAAGCTGCTGTCCGATCGGCCCCTGGTGGTCGAGGCGCGCACGATGGCCGAAGCGCTGGTGGCCGAGGATCCCGACCTGACGGACCATGCGCTCCTGGTCGACGAGCTTCGCATCTTCATCGACGACGAGGAAGCCGAGTTCTTGTTCAAGAGCTGACCGGCCGACCCGGCGTCGATGGCGGCCTGCCGCTGTCGGACGCGACCGCGACCATGGGGCCGGTCCCGCGCCACCGACCTCGGGAAATCGGTGCCTGCCGGTAGTCTGGGCTGGTGCGCGTCATCGGTGGCGAATTTCGGGGTCGGCGGCTGTCGGCGCCGACCGGTCCCACCGTCCGACCCACCTCGGACCGTGTCAGGGAGGCGATCTTCGACATCCTGTTCAGCCTGGGTGGGGTGGAGGGCCTGATGGTGGCCGACCTGTTCGCCGGTTCGGGAGCGTTGGGCATCGAGGCCCTGTCCCGCGGTGCGGCCTCGGTGACCTTTGTCGACCAGAGTCCCGAGGCGCTGGCTGCCGTGCGCGGCAATCTGGCCTCGGTGGGCCTGGTCGATGCCGAACGGGAAGGCGACGCCACCGTGGTCCGGGCCGACGTGGGGTCGTGGGTGGCCACCACAGCCTCTCGCTTCGACCTCATCCTCTGTGATCCCCCCTATGGCTATGGGGGGTGGGAATCGCTGGTGGCGACGTTGCCGGCCGATCTGGCCATCCTCGAATCCGGGGACGAGATCACCCCGCCGCCGGGGTGGGGAGTCATCAAAACCAGGCGGTATGGGGGTACGATCGTGACGGTGGCCCGTCCGGAGCTGGTCACGGAGAAAGGTGTCTCGTGAGGATTGCGCTCATTCCCGGGTCGTTCGACCCGGTCCACAACGGGCACCTCGAGGTGATCGAGCGCGCCACCCGCCTGTTCGACGAGGTGGTGGTGGCCACCCTGCGCAATCCACAGAAGGACGGTGCCCTCTTCGATCTCAGCGAGCGGCAGGAGATGCTGGAGGAGTCGCTGCACCACCTGACCAACGTGCGCATCGTGTCCCTCGCCACCCTGGTGGTCAATGTGGCCAACGACGTGGGGGCTAGCGTGATCGTCAAGGGCCTGCGGGCCGTATCCGACTTCGAGAACGAGATGCAGATGGCCCAGATGAACAAGCAACTCTCCGGGGTGGAGACCCTGTTCATCCCGACCAGCTCGACCCACTCCTTCATCGCCTCCAAGCTGCTGCGGGAGGTGGCCCGCTTCGGCGGCGACGTGACCTCGTTCGTCCCGGAGGTGGTGGCCCTGCGCCTCAAGGAGAAGTTCGCCGGTGAGTGATCTCTTCGAGGATCTGGAACAGCAACGGGCGGCCGGCGAGGAGCACGATGCCGAGGCGCTCATTCGCAGCGCGCTCGACATCGTCCAGACAGCCAAGGCCATGCCGCTGTCGGCGTCGGTGCTCGTGTCGCGCGAGGAGCTGGCCGAACTGCTGCAGGCGGCGCTCGATCGAATGCCGGACGAGCTCCGCCAGGCCCGATGGCTGCTCAAGGAGCGGGACGAGTTCCTGGCCGAGAAGAGCCGCGAGGCCGACATCCTCTTGGAGGAAGTCAGGGTGCAGGCCGAACGGATGGTGCAACGGACGGAGATCGTCCGTCAGGCCAATCACGTGGCCCAGCGGATTCTCGACGATGCCAACGAGGAGGCCCGTCGCCTTCGGCACGAGGCCGAGGACTACGCCGACCAGAAGCTGGCCAGCTTCGAGATCGTCCTCGATCGGACGATGAAGACCGTGCAGGCCGGTCGCGAGAAGTTGCAGGTGACCCCCTTGCCCAAGGTGGAGATCGGCGACGGCGGGGATACCTCGCTGGCACCGAGCACCCTCGACGCCAGCGGCCAGGAAGTCGACGATCCCGAAGGCTTCTTCGATCAGGACCTCGACTGAGCCGGCCGATCCGGTGAGGACCGAGCCCCGTACGTTCGAGCCCGATCCGGACGGCGACGGCGCGGCCGCCATGGAGGGTGCGAGGGGTGGCCGTGACCGGCGTCAGGCCCGGCGGCCGTTCGTCGTACAGGTGGCCGCCCTGCGCAAGCGGGCCGGCACCGTGCGGCGCGAGCTGCGGCAGGGGAGTATCGAGGGGCTGTCCGCCATCGCCGTCTCGGTACCCGACGATGCGCCCGTGGTCTGCGACCTGACCCTGGCGTCCTATCCGGGCGGGATCATGGTCACGGGCACCGTGGGCGCCCCCTGGGACGGCGAATGCCGTCGCTGCGGGGGACCGGTGTCGGGCCGGGTGGATGCCGTCGTGCGCGAGCGGTACGCCCCTCGGCCGGACTGGACCGAGGACGAGGACGCCTATCTCCTGGCCGGGGACGAGCTGGACCTCGAACCGCTGGCTCGCGATGCCGTGATGCTGGACCTCCCCCTGGCCCCGCTGTGCTCGCCCGACTGTCTTGGCCTCTGCCCCCGTTGTGGCGTCAACTGGAACACCTCCGCCTGCCCCTGTCCGCCCGAAGGGGACCCCCGGTGGAGCGCGCTGGACGCCCTGCGGGGCCCGGAGGGTGGCGGATTGGCCTAGGATGCCGTCCCTATGGCCGTTCCGAAGAAGAAGACCTCGAAGTCGAAGAGCCGCAGCCGCCGGGCATCCAACTGGGTGCTGAAGGCGCCGGCACGCTCGGTGTGCCCCCAGTGCACCCACGCCAAGACCCCCCACGTCGTCTGCCCGAACTGCGGTTGGTACAAAGGCCGTCAGGCCATCGAAGTCGAGTAGTGGCGCGGGGCGGCGCACGCCCGGTGGGTGAGGAGTTCGCCTCGCTCCCGGTGGTGGTGGATGCCATGGGCGGTGATCGGGCACCCGGAGAGATCGTGGCCGGAGCCCGCCAGGTTGCGGAGCAGACCAGTATCAACGTGGCCCTGGTCGGCCGTCCCGGCGAGATGGGCGACGTCGGTGACCTGCCCTGCTTTCCGGCCAGCGAGGTCATCGGCATGGACGACGATCCCGGCAACAGTGTCCGCCGGAAGAAGGACTCGTCATTGGTACGGGCTGCCGAGGCAGTCAGGGACGGCCGGGCCATGGCCATGGTGTCGGCCGGCAACACCGGTGCCACCATGGCGTCGGCCCTGCTGCGGATGGGCCGGTTGCCCAACGTCATCCGGCCGGCCATCGCCACCCCGATCCCCTATCCCGGAGGACCGTGGCCCACCGTGCTCCTCGACTCGGGGGCCAACGCAGAGTGCACTCCCCAGATGCTGGTGCAGTTCGCCCAGATGGGAGCGGCCTTCGCCGCCAAGCGCTACGGCATCGAACGACCCCGGGTGGCTCTCTTGTCGATCGGGGAGGAGAAGTCGAAGGGCACGCCGCTCGAGAAGGAGACGTACGGCCTGCTGGCGGAAGGTGGCGGAGGCCCCGCCTTCGATTTCGTGGGCAACGTGGAAGGGCGAGATTTCTTCACGGGGATGACCGACGTCATCGTCACCGACGGCTTCACCGGCAATGTCGCCCTCAAGACGCTGGAGGGGTCGATGCGGTTTCTCATCGGGGCCCTCACCGAAATTCTGGGGCAGCCCGACGTTCGCCAGACCGCTGACGCCCTCTATCCGCACCTCCTGCCGCTGGCCGCCGCGCTCGATCCCGAGAATACCGGCGGTGCCATGTTGCTCGGCGTGGACGGCGTCTGCGTGATCAGCCACGGTTCGTCGTCCTCGGTGGCCATCGTCAACGCCATCACCGTGGCCCACGACCTGGCCGTGGGCGGCCTGGTCGGGGAGGTGGCCGCCTCGGTCCTTCCACCGGCCTCACCGGCACCCGGCTGACCGTGGCCGGGCGTCACCCCCAGAAGGTCGAGAGGAGCCCGACGTCGGCTGACGCCTGACGCGTTCCCAGGGCCAACGCCTCGGGGACACTGTTCGGGGACATCAACTCGGCCAGGTCCACCTCCGCCGGGATCCGGAGCACCACCTCGGTCCCCGACTTCTCGAGGTCGGCGAGTTCCTGTCGGCCCCCACCGGGATGCGAGGTCATCATCCCCTCGATCATGTCCTTGCCGTCGGTCAGGGCCAGGATCAGCACCCGTCCGGCCCCGGCCAGGAGGTCGAGGTGGGTGCCGGTACCGCTGACACCGCCGTCCATGCACCGTCGATCCCCGATGGGCTGGGGTGAGAAGATCCCCGGGACGGCGGTGCTGGCGGCTACCGCCCGCGGGATGGCGGTGTTGGATCGGCGGGTCACGACGCACCGCTCGCCGGTGTAGGCATCCACGCAGGTGATCCGCAGCGCATCGGAGGACCAGCGGGCGGTTCCGAGCACCAGCAGGATGTTCCGCCGGGTGGCGCTGGCCGAGGGCGTCAACGCAGCCAGCGCGGCATGGCCGATCTCCTGGACCGTGCCGGGGTCGCCGTCGGTGGCCTTGAGGAACAGGTCGAGCGCTCGTTGCTGGCTGGGGTGGAGTTCCGATGCCGGCGCCAGCGTCGAGATGATGGAGGGAAGCTTGGACACCAGGGAGATCTCGGAATGGAGCCGGTTCAACCTGCCCGTGACCAGGGCCGAGGCGACCATCGACCCGGCCGAGGTGCCGACGACCCGGTCGGAGGTGTCGAACCGGATCCCGTGGGTGGCCAGCGTACGGAGGTAGGCCGCCTGCCAGGCCACGAAGAACAGGCCACCCCCGCCCAGGCAGAGGCCGCGGTCGATGCCGTGACCGTACCGGGCGTCGAACGACCTCGGCACGGCCAGGTCCACCGCCGAGCTTGGCGGAGAGGTGATCCCGCTGGCCATGCAGGAACACTACCGGCGGCGCTTCTCATGCCGGGTGCATCCCATCCGGTTCAGCGGTTCAACAGATCCTTGGCGATGTGGGTGACCTGGATCTCGTCGGTGCCCGCGTAGATCTGGAAGACCTTGGCGTCACGGGCCAGCTGCTCCACCCGGAACTCGGCCATGTACCCGTTCCCGCCGAAGAGCTGCACGGCTTCCATGGCCACTTCCGAGGCGGCTCGCGCCGCGTAGAGCTTCATGGCCGAGGCCTCGGCCAGCGAGAGGCTCTTCCCCGCTTCGGAGAGCTCGATGTGGCGGAAGACCAGGTTCTGCACGTTCAGCCTGGCCACCTCCATGTTGGCCAACTTGAGCTGGATCAGCTGACGGTCCCCGATGGGTTGTCCCCACAGCATCCGGTTCTTGGCGTACTCGACCGACAGGGCCAGGCACTCTTCGATCACACCCAGGGCCATGGCCGCCAGGCCGGCGCGTTCGGTGACGAAGTTTCCCTTGGCCGAGTCGCGCCCGCTGCCGGCCCGCTCATCCTCGGTCTCCCCCAACAGGTGGCGCTTGGACACCCGCACGTCCGAGAGGAACAGCTCACCGGTGGGCGAGGAGTGCAGGCCCATCTTGCGGAACGGCTTGGACTGCTCGAGCCCGGGCGTACCCCTGTCCAGCACGAAGGTGAGCACCTGGCGATCACGCAGTGGTGTGTCGGATCCATCGTCCAACTTGGCGTAGAACACGATGGTGTCGGCATAGGGACCGTTGGTGATGAAGGTCTTGTTGCCGTTCAGGATGTACTCGTCACCGTCGCGGCGGGCGGTGGACTTCATCCCGCCCAGCGCATCGGAACCCGAGTCCGGCTCGGTGATGGCCCAGGCCCCGACCTTCTCAGCGGTGAGGAGATCCAGTCCCCATCGCTCCATCTGGGCCGGTGTGCCCTGTTTCATGATGGTGCCGCCCGCCAACCCCACACTCACACCCATGGCGGTCACGATGCCCGGGCAGTAATGACACAGTTCGATGATCGGAATGAGGGTCATGGCGGCTGCCCCACCGTCCCCGCGACGCTCCGGGCGCCCCTTCTGGACCCCGGCCCCGGCCCCGGTCGCCTTGCGCTCGAGCTGGGCCTTGAACCGGTCCCGGGCCAGCTGGTCCATGCCGAACGTGGCGTACAGCTTGCGGATGATCTCATAGGGCGGCAGATCCCCGTGCTCGAGCGCATCGATGTTGGGCACCACCTCCACTTCGACGAAGCGGCGCACGGCGTCGCGGACCATCAATTGCTCTTCGGACCATTCGAACATGGTGGACCCCCTGTTCCCCGTTCCACTCCCGGGATTGGATGGTCCGAGGCTAACCGAGGTCGGCCTACAGTCGGTACGTGGTGCATGTGCATGGGGAGCCCGAGCGGACGGCCTACGAGCGGTGGGGGGGCGAAGCCTTCTTCACGGCGCTCGTCGAGCGGTTCTATGCCGGTGTGGCCGTCGATCCGTTGCTCCGGCCCATGTACCCCGAGGACCTGGCCGAGTCGAAAACCCACCTGGCCTTGTTCCTGATGCAGTACTGGGGCGGGCCGCGCCACTACAGCGAGCAGCGTGGGCATCCGCGCCTCAGGATGCGTCACGCCCGGTTCGCCATCGGAACCACCGAGGCCGACGCATGGTTGCGCCACATGACCGAAGCGGTGCACGAGGCCGAGCTGGCGGACACCGACGAGGAGGAGCTCCTCGACTATCTGCGAATGGCGGCCCGCAGCCTGGTCAACGCCCCCACCTGATCGCCGGCCCGGCCCCGGTCACCACGTCATACCCAGCGTCCGGCGCATCGCCGACTCGAACCGGGTGTCGTTGAGCTGTGCCCGGGCGGCCAGGACGGTGATCGCGTCCTCTCCCACCGGGACTCGCAGCGGGGTGGCCGGATCCTCGATGGCCTGGCGGATGGCCAGCGCTACCAGCTCGGGCCCGGGCCGACCGTTCGGACCCGACACCTTCTTGTCGGTGCCCTCCCACTGCTCCCACAGTGGGCGGTAGGCGCCGCTGCCGGCGACGTTGTCCGCAGGTTTCATCCCCGGGGCGATATAGCCGGGTTGGACGATGACCACCCGGATACCGAAGTGACCGAGTTCGTAGTGCATCGACTCGGAGATGGCCTCGAGCGCGTGCTTCGTACCCGAGTAGGGACCTTCGAGGGGCGTGGCCACCCGTCCCTGCACCGAGCTCACGTTGACGATGACCCCGCTTCCCCGGCTCCGCCACTGGGGAAGGACGTGCTGCACGAGACGGAGTGGTCCGAAGGTATTGGTCTCGAACATGTCCCGCAGCTGTCCGATCGGGAAGTCCTCCATGGGACCCTTTCCCGAGATGGCGGCATTGTTGACGATGACGTCGAGCTCGCCGGCCTGGGCCAGTGCGTTGTCGATCGAAGCCTCGTCGGTGACATCGAGGGGGAGCCGCATGGCGACATCGAGGTGATCGAGTAGATCGGCGTTCCGGGCCGTGGCAATGACCTCGTGACCCGCTCGTGAGAGCTCGTCCGCCGTGGCTGCCCCGATGGCCCGGGCGGAGCCGGTGATCAGGATGCGCATGGCATGGAGCGTAGCCAGTCCGTGCCCGCATGGGGTGTCTCCGCTCCCGATGCCGCGCCGCACCGGCGGCGAAACGACTGCCGGCTAGGCGGGGCGTCCGTCCACCGGGGACCGGGTGACATCCACCGAGACGTCGAGCAGGTGTGAGTCGCCACCGCCGAACACGATGCCCTTGAGCGGTGACACGTCGGAGTAGTCGCGTCCCCATGCCGTGGTCACGTAGGTCGACCCCACGATCTTGTCGTTGGTCGGGTCGACATCGAGCCATCCCCACCCGGGGAGGAACACCGACGGCCACGCGTGGGAGGCGTCGGCACCGATCCGTCGCTCCTCTCCGGCCGGTGCCTCGGTCTCCAGGTAGCCGCTCACGTAGCGCGCCGCCAGGCCCATGGATCGGAAACACCCGATGGCCAGGTGGGCGAAGTCCTGGCAGACGCCCCGCCGGAACCGGACCACCTCCTCCAACGGTGTCGTCACCGTGGTGAAGCCGGGGTCGTAGACGAAGTCGGTGAAGATCCGCCGGGTGAGCTCGGAGATGGCGTCGGCCACCGGCCTCCCGGGCGGAAAGGAGGGCGCCGCGTAGGTGCGGACGTTGGCCGAGACGGGGACCAGCGGCGATTCGAAGCAGAACTCGCGGGCGGCCAGCATCTCGGGACTGAGATCGGTGGACAAGGAGTCGCGGACCACCTCCCATCCCGGCCCGGTGGGCGGAAGGGGTTCGCCGCCCGACACCGACACCGAGCTGGTCGAGGTCACCGTCAACTCGTCGAAGGGTCCGTCGACCACGAAGGACAGCACCGGGTTGCCGAAGAAGTCGGAACGCTCCGACCAGCTGGTCGGCGTGGGCTCCACCACCAGGTCGCTGGCCAGGCAGTGCTGACGGGCAGTGTCCCGGGGCCGGAGGTGGGCCTCGTTCCTGCAGCGCGACACCGGCGCGTTGTAGCGGTAGTTGGTGCGGTGGACGATTCTGTACATCATGGATTCTTTCCGGCCGAACCGGGTTGCCGGCCGTCCAGGACCGAGAGCCGCTCGTGGGCGAAGAAGGTGTGGCGCAGGCTGTCCAGCAGCTCGGCCAGCAGGTCGTCCACCCGGTGGAGGACGGAATCGAGCTCGGGGCGCCGGTTGCCGTCCGGGTCGACGGCGGCCAGCCGGGTGGCATCGGTGAGCCGCAGCATCGTCGTCGCTTCGAGGATCAACCGCTGCTCGGCGCCCAGGCGCCGGGACGGGGACGGGGTGGGCAGATCGGACAGCTGATGGAACAGGCGATCGAGTTGATAGATGACGCTCCGAGGGTTGGCCGCGTCATAGACCACCAGGTCCACGGCCCCGGCCACCTGCATGATGGAACCCGAACGCCGGCGGAAGGTGATGAGGCTGTCGGAGGACTTGAGCAGGGACTCGACCAGCAGGTCCTCGACCACTGCGGCCCGACGCCGGACGAGTACGGCGCGGACCAGCCGTACCAGGGACTGGGCCCGCTCGAGCCGCCGTCCGGCGTCGAGGAACAGCCAGGCCGAGTCCCGCTCCATGTTCTCGGCCGAAAGCCCCGACAGGCCGAGGAGCGCCTGGAGCAGGCGTTGCAGGCTCGACTGGACACCGACCAGCTGGGTCGGCGGGCGGTTGCGGAGCCGGGCCACCTCTTCTTCGACATCACCCACCAGCTGCCAGGTGTCGCTCGAGAGCTGCTCCCGCACGGAGTAGGCCGCATCGACCAGGAGACCGAGCGAGGACACGAGGCTGCCGTCCACCCCTGCATCGAGTACCAGGGCCAGGGCCCGCCGATCGGTCGGGAGCTCGTGGTCGGTCCCGGATGCGCGCTCGGGTCTGCGTGCCGGAGCGGGAGCGGGTTCGGGTACACCGGACGGCGCCAGGTTCCCGGTCCGGGCGGCAGTCCCGGTCGCCGTGGGGCGCTCCGGGTCCGTCTCACCGTCCGGTTGGGACGCCACGTCATCGGGTTCGGACACCGGGTCGAAGCCCGACACGGCCCCGAGCGCCGACAGGAGGACCTGCAACGACTCGGCCCCCCCGTCGACACCCAGCCCGAGCGGCTGGTCGAGCCGGGCCAGGACGGTCCGGATGAGACGGATGACCAACTCGGCGTGCTCGGCGGTGCGACCGAGGACGAACAACTGCGCGGCCACACGCCCGGGGAGCGGGGTGGCGACATCGGGCGCCACCGGCGGTCTGTCCCTGGACCGGGCCGTCCGTAGCCAGGCGCTCTGCTGCAGGGCCGGTTCCGCCGATGCCACCCAGGTGTCCTTGCTGGTGCCCCTGCGACGGCTGGAGATCAGCAGCGCGTTGGGGCTGGCCGCCACGCGGGTCAAACCACCGGGCATGACGCTGTACCCGTGGTTCCGCCCGCGGTTGTTGCCGTCGTCGGTCACCGCGAACGTCCGCAGCACGGCGGGCCTGGGTTCGAGCGACCCGGTACCGGTCACCGTCGGGGCGGTGGAGGGTTCGACGACCTCCTGGCCCACCCACTGGCCGGGTTGGGAGCGGATGCGGTCGCCGAGCTCTTCCAGGGCCGCGGCCGACAGCGTGGACGCCACCAGGGGCCGCTCGGTGGCGGAAGGGTGGACGGGCAGGACCATCATCTGCTGGAGATGTGCCAGTACGTGGCTCAGCCCCGCCTCCTGTCCGCACCACCAGGTCTCGGGGCCCCGGAGGGCCAGCTCCTCGCCGAGGAGCACGGGCGCCAGTGCACCGAGGAGGCCGGTGAGCGCCGGGTCCTCGACGACCCCGCTGCCGAGGGGATTGACCACGGTCACCCGGCCCCGCCGCGCCACTTCCAGGAGCCCGGGCACACCGAGGAGCGAGTCGGCCCGGAGCTCGACCGGATCGCACCACTGGTCGTCGACCCGTCGGATCACCACGTCCACCGGATCGAGCCCGGCCAGCGAGCGCAGCCATACCCGATTGTTGGCCACCACCAGGTCACGGCCCTCGACGAGGGAGTACCCGAGGTACGAGGCGAGATAGGCGTGCTCGAAGTAGGTCTCGCTCAACGGGCCCGGCGTGAGGATCACGACACGGGGCTCGTCCGTCCCGTCGGGTGCGGCTCTGGCCACCCCTGCCCGTATGGATCGGAAGAATCCGGCCAGGCGCTCGACGCCCAGCTCGCGATGGAGCGTGGGGAGGACCCTCGAGAGGATGGTGCGGTTGACCATGGCATAGCCGAGTCCCGACGGGGCCTGGATCCGGTCACCGAGCGCCCGGAACTCCCCGTGCCCGTCCCGGGCCACGTCCACCGCGGTGAGGAACAGGCGATGGTCGGCCTGGGCGTCCACCCCCACGCAGGGCCGGAGGAAGGCCGGATGGCCGAGGACCAGCTCGGCTGGGATGAGTCCCTCGGCCAGCAGGCGACGGTCGCCGTAGATGTCGGCGAAGACGAGGTCGAGGAGGGCGACCCGTTGGGCCACCGCCGACTCGAGACCGGCCCATTCGGCCTCGTCGATGACCAGCGGGCACGGATCGAGCAGCCACGGCCGGCGCCGGCTCTGGTTGTCGAGCGTGACGTTGTAGGTGGCGCCCTCGTTGCGCAGCAGGCGGGACAGCTCGCTGCGGCGGGCCAGCAGGCCGTTGGGCCCCAGCCCGGCCATGTCCGCCGCCACCTGTCTCCAGCGGGTGCGCACCGCGCCGCCGGGGCCGAGGAACTCGTCGGTCCGCCCGGGGACCGGCATGTACCCGGACCAGGCCGTTTCCCCTCCCTCTTTCCCCTCTTCGACGGTGCTCCCGTCTTCGAACGGCTCCGCGGAGGTCGCCGTGGTCACGACGCCGCGGACGTCGGTTGCCAGTCGACGAACGTGGGGCGGAAGTAGGTCCGGTCGATCTGGTGGTGGATCTCCGACAGGGCCAACTGGACTTCGTCGAGGAACTCGCTCAGCCCCCCGAGGGTGAGGCGGGGAACGGCGGCCGACGCCACCAGCATGGCCGCCGAGGTGCACGCGTCGAGCACGTCCTCGGCCCGGGCCAGTCCCTTCAGCTGGCTGCGGGTCTCGGTGAGGCAGGCGCTCACGGCGCGCGGGAACCGGTCGTCCTGGAGCAGGAAGCGCAGCGTCGACCCGCCCTGGGGCCGGGCCGGCATGGCCCGTCGGAACGGTTGGTATGCGGCCAGCGAACGGAGAACGGCCATCCAATGGACCACGTCGTAGGGGTCGTCGCCTTGCTTGAGCTGGAGGTTCTCCGACCGGACGTCGAGGACCCGGGTGGTCAGGTCGGCCCGCTCGAGGTTCTGGCCGATGGACAGGAAGGACATGGCTTCGTCGCGGCTCATGGTGCCGAGCAAGATACCGTTGATCCGCTGGCAACCGTCGATCACCCGGCGGAGCCACTGGACCCTCCCCTTGCGCGTTCGGGTTTCGTCGAGATAGTCGGAGCAGGTGAGCCACAGGCTGTTGCCGGCCTCCCACGCCTCCCGGGGCACGACGGGACGGGCGGTGCGCAGGTTCTCCCGTGCCGACGAGATGGCACCGAGGATCGATGACGGGTTGCCCTCACCGTGGAGGAGGAACTCGATGACGTCCTCCTCGGCGGCCCCGGCGTCGACGTGGTCCACCGGCACCGAGTAGTGGTCGTCGAACTCGCCGTTCACGCCGGCGATGGCCAGCAGCGGCTCCCAGCCCACGTCTTCGCCCACCGGCATGTCGACATGGGCGTCGGTGTGGACCTGCACGATCCGGGCGGTGCATTCGGCCCGCTCGACATAGCGTCCGGCCCAGTAGACGGCTTCTGCCATTCGTGCCAGCAGCATCTTCGGTTCCTCACTCTCGGTGGGCGGGTGTTCGGGCCCGCCCGGCTCGGGTGTCGGTTCTCTCATGTCCGTTCACGATCGGGTGCCTCGGAGGTGTCCGAGGGCGGTGGGGTTCTCGTGTCCGGCCTCATCTGCTCCCCGGTGTCGACGACCCAGGTGTCCTTGCTCCCGCCACCCTGGGACGAGTTGACCACCAGCGAGCCGGCCTGGCGGGCCACCCTGGTGAGCCCGCCTCGGGTGACGTAGGCGCCTTCGGGGCCGAGGAGGGTGAACGGACGCAGATCGACGTGCCGGGCGGCGATCTCGCCGTCACACAGCGTAGGGGCGGTGGAGAGGGGGATCACCGGTTGGGCCACCCACCGGGTCGGCGCCGCCTCGATCTGCTTCGCCGCGTCGTCCAGCTGGGAGGTGGTGGCGTGTGTCCCCACCAGTACCCCGTAGCCGCCCGATTCGTTGGCCGGCTTGACCACCAGCTTGGCCAGGTTCCCGAGCACGAAGTGGCGGGACCGCTCGTCGCTGCACCGCAGGGTGGCCACGGTGGCCAGGATCGGTTCCTCGTCGAGGAAGAAGCGGATGATGTCGGGAACGTAGGAGTAGACCTTCTTGTCGTCGGCGATGCCGGCGCCCGGCGCGTTGACCAGGGCCACCCGGCCCGAACGCCAGGACCGCATCAGCCCGGGCACGCCGATCATCGAGTCGGGCAGGAAGGCCTCGGGATCGAGGAAGAGATCATCGATCCGCCGGTAGATGACGTCCACCCGCTGGAGGCCGTCGATGGTCCGGGCGTAGACGCAGTCGTCGTCGAGCACGACGAGATCGCCGCCTTCGACCAGTTCTACGCCCAGTTGCTGGGCCAGGAAGGCGTGCTCGAAGTACGCCGAATTGTAGATTCCCGGTGTCAGCACCACGATGGTCGGGTCGGTCGTCGCCGGCGAGACCGACGCCAGCAGGCTGGCCAATCTCCCGATGTAGGGATCGACGGGCTCGATGCTGTAGTGGCGGAACAGTTCGGGGAACACGTGCTTTGCCACCATCCGGTTCTCGAGCAGATAGGACACCCCGGAGGGGACCCGGAGGTTGTCCTCCAGCACGTAGACGGTACCGTCGGCGTCGCGGATGAGGTCGCTGCCGCAGATGTGGGCCCACACGCCTCCGGGAGGGTCGACGCCCACGCACTCCCGCCGGAAGTTCGGGGAGCCGCTGACCAGCTCGGAAGGGACCACTCCGGAGCTGACGGCGCGTTGGTCGTGGTAGACGTCGTCGATGAAGAGGTTGAGGGCGCTGATCCGCTGGACCAGTCCCGCCTCGATCAGGTGCCACTCGTCGGACGGCACCACCCTGGGAATGATGTCGAAGGGCCAGGGCCGGTCGGTGGTGCCGCCGGTGTCCTCGTAGACGGTGAAGGTCACCCCGATGGCCCGCATCTCGCGGTCGGCGGCCTGCTGGCGTTCGGCCAGGGCTTCGGGCCCGAGATCGATGAAGTGCTTCCAGAGGGCCACCGCGGCCGGCCTCGGACCACCCCCCGGTGCCACCAGCTCGTCGTAGAATTCGCCGGGATCGTAGGACGGCCACGGCTCCCGGCTCGGTTCCGGCCCCTTGGCGGGCGCGGCAGTCGGTTCGGTGGCATCCACACCCCATGTGATACGACTCCGATGGGTCGGACGGGTTGCCAGCGTGTTTCGGCTCCGTGAATGTCACGTTCCGGTAACATCAGGCCACCGAAAGGTCCCGGTCAGGGTGCTTTCAGCCCCGTCGTGGGATGTGCACCCGAGGCCGTGTTTCCCGAGGTCGGGCCGCCCGGGGGTCGTGGCGCCCGAATAGTGTGCCCTGACCTGCGAAATCGACCTCAGACCTCGAAGAGAAGCCCACGAGACACAGGGAGAAGCCGTGCCCGCAGAGACCCACATGGAAAAGGGTCCACTCGACCGCCAACAAGTCCTCGACCTCATCCGGGACCTCCTCGCCGACATCTTGGAGATCGAGCCGTCCGCCGTCACCGAGGCGTCGTCGTTCGCCGAGGACCTGGATGCGGACTCCCTGGCTCTCATCGAGCTGGTGGAGGGCCTCGAAGAAGAGCTGGGCGAGCGTTCCGTCGGCTTCCGCATCGACGACGAGGACCTCGAAGAGCTCCGGACCGTCCGGGACTCCGTCGACTACGTGTACGCCAAACTCGGAGGAGCTTGAGGCGCTCCCCATGACTCCTGCAGACGGCTCTGGCCTGCCCGGGAGGGTTCAAGTGCTGAGCGACCGGATCCGCTACCAGTTCAAGGATCCGGCCCTGCTGGACGAGGCGATGGCCCACCGCTCGTGGTGCGCGGAGGAGGGCGGCCGAACCTCCAATGAGCGCCTCGAGTTCCTCGGTGATGCCGTATTGGGCCTGGTCGTGGCCGAATTCACCTACCTGGCCCACCCGGAGCTGTCCGACGGCGAGATGTCCCAGGTCCGGGCGTCGGTGGTCAACACCCGGGTGCTGGGCCAGCTGGCCCTTGACCTGGGCATCGCCGAGAGTCTGCGCCTGGGTCGGGGCGAGGACCTCTCGGGGGGCCGGGCGAAGGAGTCGATCCTGGCTGACGCCACCGAGGCGGTGATCGGAGCCGTGTACGTCGACGGTGGCCTGGCCGAGGCCGAACGCCTGATCCTCGGCCTGCTCGAGGACCGTATCGCCGTCGCCGCCGGCGAACCCGGTGAGTCCGACCACAAGAGCCGACTGCAGGAGGAGTCCGTGCGGCTCGGTCGGGGCGTCCCCCGCTACGAATTGCAGAGCTTCGGCCCTGATCACGCCCGGAGGTACCTGGCCACGGTGTACGTTGCTGGTCAACGCCTCGGTATGGGGGAGGGGCGTTCAAAAAAAGACGCCGAGCAGGTCGCCGCCCAGGTCGCCTGCGAATCGTTGGAAGTCGAGAGAGGCGGGGGGGATGCCTGAGCTTCCCGAAGTTGAGACCATCCGGCGCGATCTCCAGGGCGAGGTGGTCGGCCGGAAGATCAAGTCGGTCGAGGTTCGCAACGGCCGCACCGTCCGTCGCCATCCGAGCGCCAAGCACTTCCGCGCCCGCCTCGAGGGCCACACCATCAAGTCGATCGACCGGGCGGGAAAATACCTGCTCCTGGGGCTCGAAGACGGGCAGACACTCGTCGTCCACCTGGGGATGAGCGGCCAGCTGCAGCGGGCCAAGAGCGCCAAGGAGACCAAGGCACCCCACACCCACGCCGTGATCACGTTCACCCAGGGAGGCCAACTGCGCTTCGTGGACCCGCGAACCTTCGGCGAGATGTTCGTCTCGGCGGCTCCCGAGGACGGTCCCGCCCTCCCCGAGCTGGCCCATCTGGGGTTCGATCCCCTCGAGGACGTGATGAGCTGGGAGAAGTTCTGGGTCCTGTTGTCGGCGCACCGGAGCGGGCTCAAGGCCCTCCTGATGGACCAGGAGTTCGTGGCCGGAATCGGCAACATGTATGCCGACGAGATCCTCTTCGCCGCCGGCCTCCGCTACGACCGCCTGTCCAATTCACTTTCGTCCCAGGAGGTCCGGCGGCTCTACCGGGCCATGGTCGAGACACTGGCCGAGGCGGTCAAGCGGCGGGGCTCCTCCCTGGCCGATGAGCAGTACCGCGACCTGTTCGGCGAGGTGGGTGACTACCAGGATCAGCATCAGGCCTACGACCGCGAGGGCCAGGCCTGCCGGCGCTGCCGGGCCACCATCGTCAAGGTCAAGTCGGGCGGGCGGGCCACCTACTTCTGCGACCACTGTCAGGTGTGACCGGGCGGCTCCCCGCCGGGTGTGCCGAACGGACGACCGCCGGGTGTGCCGAACGGACGACCCCGGGTGTACGACCCCGTTGACCAGGAAAGCCCGCGTCACGCGGCGACGACCGATAGGGTGAGGGCGCGGTGTTCCTGAAGTCACTCACCCTCAAGGGATTCAAGTCCTTCGCCGACACGGCAGTGCTCGAATTCGAACCCGGCATCACCGTGGTCGTCGGTCCCAACGGGAGCGGCAAGTCGAACGTGGTGGATGCCGTCGCATGGGTGTTGGGCGCCCAGGGGCCGAGGACCGTTCGCTCCGCCAAGATGGAGGACGTCATCTTCATGGGTACGGCCAACCGGCCCGCCCTCGGTCGGGCCGAAGTGGCCCTCACCATCGACAACAGTTCGGGCCAGCTGGGCACCGATCTGGCCGAGATCACCATCACCCGCACGCTGTTCCGGTCGGGCGACAGCGAGTACTCGATCAACGGCGCCCCCTGCCGGCTCCTCGACATCCAGGAACTGCTGTCGGATACGGGCGTGGGCCGTCAACAGCACGTGATCATCAGCCAGGGCCACCTCGACGCCATCCTGGAAGCTCGCCCCGAGGATCGACGGGCGGTCATCGAAGAGGCGGCCGGCGTCCTCAAGTACCGCCGACGACGTGAGCGGTCCGAGCGTCGCCTGGCCTCGACGGAGGAGAATCTCGAACGCCTCTTCGACCTGGTCCGGGAGGTCAAACGTCAGATCCGGCCCCTCGAGCGACAGGCGGCCGCGGCCCGTTCGTACGCCGGGCTGTCGGACGCATTGCGGGCTCTCCGCCTCTTCGCCACCGGGTCGGAGCTGAGGGCCCTCGACTTCCGCCACGCCGCGGGCACCAAGGCCCGCACCGAGCAGCGTGACGCCGAGGACAGGATCCGGGGGTCTCTCAGCCAGCTCGATGCCGACACCGAGCGCACCGCGGACGAGATGTCCGCGCAGCGCGAGTCCGACCTGGCCTCTGCCCTCGGGCGGGCCGAGGGGATGGTGGAGCGGGCCCGCGGCCTGACCGGCGTCCTGCGGGAGCGGCAGCGCTCCCTCGCCCAGGCCCTCGATGCTGCGGCCGACGCCGATGTGGTCTCCACCCTCGAAGCCGAGGGCGCCCGGCTGGCGGAGGAGCTGGAGGCGGCCGAGGCGGAGGCGGTGGCGCTGGCCCCGGAACAAGAGGCGCTCCTCGGGGTCGAGGAACAGATGGCGGCCGAGCTCGAGGCCCATCTCCAGGCGTGGGGGGACGGGGCCGAGCTCCGGGGGGCCGACGAGGCGGTCACGGTGGCCCGGGGGCAGCTCGGATCGCTCGAGCACGCCCTCGAGCGGGACCGGCGCGCATTGGACCAGCTCTCGGTGCGGCTGGCCTCGACGGAACGCCGGGCCGCGGTGGTCGAGGGCGAGGACCACGAGCTCGGGGAGCGCCTGGCCGAGACGGAACAGGCTCGCCACCAGCTGCAGGCCGCAGTGGCCGAAGCGGAGGCCGCGCACGGTCGGGCCACCGGTCGGCTCGAGTCAGCCGAAGGGACGCTCAGGCAGGCGGAACTGGAGCACCATCGCTCCGTTGCCCGTGCCGACGCCCTCGAACGGGCTCTCGACGAGGCTCGGGGAGCCGCCGGTGCTGAGTTGCTGTCCGGCGTGGACGGCGTGGTGGGGATCCTTCTCGACCTCGTCGAAGTCGACGCGGGCTGGGAGGAGGCTTTCGAGGCCGCGGCCGGGGCCTCGGTGGCCGCCGTGGTCGTCTCGGGCAGCCTGCCGGCCAGGTCGGCTCTGGCCCGGCTCCGTGAAGGAGGGGCCACCGGAGCGGTCCTGGCTCTGACCGACTCGGCCTCCCGGGGCGGCACCGAGGGCACCGCCGGGGTGGCCGGAGGGGCTGTCGAACCTGCAGGGACCGAGTCGATCCGCCCCCATGTGCGGCCCCGCCCGGGGGCCCGCCACCTACCGGGCCTGGATGCGGCGCTCGACACCCTGCTGGCCGGCTCGCACTGCTCCCTCGGCGGATGGTCCGAGGCCATCGATCTGGCCCTGGCCCGCCCTGATCTGGTCGTGGTCACCCGCGATGGAGACCGGTTCTCGTCCACCGGATGGAGGGTGCGGGCGGGTGGCGGGGTCGTGACCGCGGCAGTGGTCGACGAGGCCCGGGCCCGGGCTTCGGTGGCCGCGGCGGCCGCGGCCGAGGCGGCTGACGACCGGGCCGGCGCACGATCGAGCGTGGAGTCGACGAGGGCGGCCGCGTTGGAGGCCGTCCGGGCGGACGACCGGAACGAGGTTGCCCATCAGACAGCCCGGGCCGCCAGGCAGAGGGTGGCGGACGACAGGGTGGCGCTGGCTTCCGAGCTCGAGGAGATCCGTCGCAACTACGCCGAGCTCGACGACCGGATCTCGCGGGACACGGCCCGTGCCGTCGAGCTCCGTGAGGAGCTGCCCCGGTTGGAGACGGCGCGTGCCCAGGCAGCCGAACGTTCGGCTGCGGCCCGCGAGGAGCGCAAACGCATCGACGAACGGATCGCCGAGGCGGCCTCGCTCCGGAGCGAGTGGGAAGTCCGGTCGGCCGGCCTCATCGAACGCCGGCGTGTGCTCAGCGAGCGGTTGGCCGAGGTGGACCGGAGACTGACCGGGCATGCCGACGA
>JBEKOI010000028.1:0-20472 GCA_049521915.1 Acidimicrobiales bacterium
CTCGAAAGATCGTGCGAGTACCTCTCTTCGTCCGGTAGCCGAAGCATTCGGGTGAACATGGTGGGAACGAATTGGGCATGCGTGACCCGGTACCGCTCGATGGTTTCGAGGCATCTCGCCGGCTCGAACGACTCCATGATCACGCAGGTGGCGCCCAGCCGATGCATCGCCATCGAGTAAACGAGGGGCGCGGAATGGTACAGCGGAGCGGGGGAGAGGTAGACCGAGTTTGCGTCGATGCCCACCCGCCCGATGTTTCCGGCCAGCACGACCGGTGTTGCGGCTGGATCGCCCATGGGTGTGGCGGACAGGACCTTTCGCACACCCTTGGGTGCTCCGGTCGTTCCGGACGAATAAAGCATCTCTCGGCCTTCGGCTTCGTCCGCAATCGGTGTCACCGGCCGGCGCTCCAGTGCGTCGTTGTAGGCCAGAAAATCCGCAGCCCCGCCTCCCGCCACGATGCACAGTCCCATCCGCTGCAAATCGAGTCCCCCGGCTATGTTCGCCAGGCTTGCCGAAATGAACAATGCGGTGGCCCCGCAGTCATCGAGAATGTGTTGTGCCTCGCTCTGACGGAGGTGACTATTGAGCGCCGTGTAGTAGAGGCCCGATCGCTGAGCCGCCCAGGCGACCTCGAGGAACTCCGAACCGTTTTCCATCATCAGGGCAATGTGATCTCCGGTTCGCAGTCCAGCATCTCGCAGCAGATGGGCCAACCGGTTCGAGCGTTCATTGAGCTCCTGGTAGGTGGTCACGAGTCCCGATCCGGCCATGACGATGGCCGGCCGATCTGGATGTTCCTCGGCTTGAAAGCCCAAATGGCGCTCGTTGGTCATCCCATCGTCTCCCTCACTTCGCCCCTCGTCCGACCGCCCCGGGGGTCATCGACCCTTGGCTCGACGATAACCTCCTGATGCCGTACCGCCACATGACCTTGCCAGAGTTCGCTTCGGTTGACGAGAAGCCCGACGGGGGGTCTACGTAGAGCGATCGGATCAGCGCAGCCGGAGCGCATGGCGGACCCATGGAAACACCGAATCTGCCGCCTTGGCAACAGCTCGCGGATTCGACTCCCGTCGTCCGCTCGAGGAAGGTCAAGGGCACAGCACTGCGACCGCCGCCTACTCGATGCGTGTCTCCCTCATGGCCCTCTCGATGGCACCTCGGGCTCTCTCGATTCGCCCCGGCTCGACACCACCTTCCTGCGAGATGACCAAGAGACTGTCCAACCGTCGACGAGAGATGAGTTGATCGCTGTGACACGATCACACCATCTGATCTGCACTTGGGGCTGGCACGCGCCTTCGGGTGAAGCCGGACGTTGAGCGACAGTCAAGGCCGGTACTCGAAGCAGGCCCGCGGAATGATCGGCACGGCCGAGGAGGGAGTCGTAGACCGTCAATGTTCTTCGGATCTCACGGTAGGCAACCCAGAAGAAGACGAGGGAGACCGGCGCTTCGATGAACACGGCAAGGAGAAGCGTGAACCAGCCATCCCGATTTCCCCACGAACTGATCACATCGAACCATGCGTCGGCGAACAAGAGCGTTCCGGCGATTATCGAGGTCACGAGCATGAGCTGCCGGCGTTTCCAAGTCAGCCAGGCGAAGGTGGTGAGAGCCACCCATTCGATGACATCGAATCCGATCCATACGAAGAACCAATGCCGGGCCTCATACCGCCGAGGGAGCGTGAGCCCGAGATAGACCATCCAGGGCACCCAATCCAACGGCGCCCAGGCCCACCGCACCAGCAATGAAACGCCCCGCTCGAGCCTCATCTGGTTGTCGACGTCTTCCGACAACCTCGTGCAGCTCCCTGTTGGGCATCCTGATCATTTGTAGAGCGTCATCCTTCTCTGACAGTCACCGGGATGGGGCATTCAACCGGCGCATCTTGCCGACTTGGGGGCCTGATCTCGAACGGGACGAAGGGCCTCATGGACCGACCGGCCTGGAGCTGAGTCACCTGTCGAAGCTGTGTGGGCAGCCCAATCCGACGTTCAGAAGCCCATTCCTTCGACGGATCCGGGCTCTTTCCCGAATCGGGGGAGAGAACGATGGAGGTCTTCGCTTCATCCTGCACGAGGGGGCTGCGGCTCAACACAATCACGCTCGCAGCCAACACGGCGAACGCCAGTAGTTCGCCGGTCAGGGCTGCCGGTCCGACATTCAGCCTTTCGCCAAACAGCACGACCCCCAACACGCTGGCTACGAGCGGGTCGACGATGGTCAGACCCGGCTGAGAAGCGGCCAGCGATCCGGCCTGGAAGGCATTGGAAGCCAGGAACATTGCCGCCGCTCCTGCAGCAATCAACACGTAGGGCGACCAATTGGCGAATACGCCGGCAGGCCCCTGAGAAAGGTGAGTGCTGAGTTCTTTGATGACCGCCGCAACAAAGCCGAATCCGGTCGCCGCGGCGATGCCGAGCAATGATGCCTTGCGGCCGGTGCTTGGGCGAGTGCCATCCCTTCCCGGGAGGTAGGCGGAGGCGGCCAATAGGCCAGCCACGGCAAACGTCGACAAGCCGGCGAACGCCCACATGGACGATGATGCGTGATTATGGCCACCTGCCGGCCTGGCCAATCCCAAGAACGTGCCCAGACCAACGACCACGCCGAGGGCCGACAGCCAATCGCGAGGCCGAACCCGGCCCCGCTCGGAGAGGGCCATGATGCCGAAGACGATCACGAGCTCAATGGCAATGATCGGCTGCACCAGGCTCAGACTCCCGACCCTCAGAGCCTCGATCTGAAATCCAAAGCCGACGATCATGCTGGCGATCCCGAGGAACCACACCGGCCGATGGAAGACGAATCCGATCAGTCGCCAACTGAAGCTCAATTCTCCGGGTGCTGGAGCTACCGCTCGGTGCTGTGCAACCGAAGCAAGAGCCGTGAACCCGCTCGCGGTGATGGCCAGGACGACAACTTCTGCGGTCATGGTCGCACTTCACCAACGCGCTGGCAGCGAAGCGAGGCCCGAACGCTCATATCGTCACCCCCAGGCCACAGAGCCCGATTGGCGATGGCAATGAGCGGAGCCGGAGTCGCTTTCGACCAACGGGAAGGGGTGAGCACCCAGATGAGCCAACAGCCCCCCATCTCCTGCTGGCATCTGAGAAGCCAAAACCAGAACTCATCTCACACTCCGGGGTAACGTGCCTGGCCCTCCTTCCGTCCACTCTCCGGGTTTTGTCGGTTCGTCGCGTCCGTCGAAGACCCTGGTATGTGCCAGGCGCCCCTCGTTGATTGGTGCCGAAGCTCCCTCGTAGAAGGTTCTCGAGCGTCACCTTCAGGGCCAGGGCCCGCCTGAACGGGTCGGCTGCACTGCTGACCAGGGCGCACACCCGGGACTTCCACGGGCGCGACTCATCGGCCGAAGCGCAAGGCTGCTAGCGGGCAGTGGACGGTACTCAAAATAGGAAAGACAGGAATGGCGTCGACCGGAAGGGGGCGTCTCGGCCAAAGCACTGGAAGGAGATCGAGGGAGATGACTATCAACGTGGCCGGGGGTTCGATACTCGGGGAAATGGTGGGGGCCCGTCAGCACAGGTCGAGGACGTATTCAGCTCGCCGGGAGTGCAGGATCGCGGGTTGCGCGACTGTGCTCTCGATCTACAACTCGAAGCAGTGGTGCGGGATGCATTCCATCTAGAGGCAATGAGCCGCGTGGCCTCTTGTCTTGAATCACCTCATCGGAGATCGCAGGTCTGCGAGATGAAAAAGGAGGGTGAGGGGGTTGATGGGCGAGGCGAAAGTCAGGAGGGTCAGCTGCGGGATCCGATTGTGGACGGCGGGCGGGGCAATTCCATGATCACGAATGGACGTACGGGGGAGGATGCAGATCGGCGGGATTGGCTCGTGGCCTCCGAAGTTGGTGACTGGTATGTCGGCTCACCGAGCATGCATGGCGAGGCTCGGGTGGCCGGGGCATACGGAAGGCTGCAAACGGAGATCGACGGCTTGTTCGTGTCTCTCTTTTGCAGTGGGAATCCCAATGGCCCACGATGTGCGTTCACGTATTGTCGCCAACCTTACGGAAGTGATCGGGATCTCATCGCATCGGTGCGTGCCGATGGTGTTCTCGAAATGACCACATCAGCGGCGAGCAGCGGGAGGTTGCACCCTCTTTTGGGATGTGAATTTGGGGGTGCATTCGACCGGTTTCGCGCCGTCCATGACTTCATTGGCCATGTGAAGCCCGCGTTCGGCTTCGACCTCGACGGGGAAATTGCCGCGTGGCGCATTCAAAGGCGGCTTCACAGCGCTCCGGCTCAGTGGGCTCTGGCGACCGAGCTTTACGGCGTCAACTGTGCCCGATCGTTGATCGGGGAAGCGCCCGAGCTCAAAGCGCAATTGCTCGACCTCAACGTCTACCCACAGTCCGACGGATCGGTCTCTGCCGGCCCAATGATCACCAACTCGCCGACTCGATAGCGCAACCGATCCCGGTCGCTTCCTGGGAAAGCGGCCGGCTGGTACCGGGAGCGAACTCTGTCAGCTGGGGGGCGCGGTGCACCGATGAAGGCGCTGTCGCAGTGCCTGGGGCTCGATCTAAGCAGTGCTCAAGCTGCGAAGCGTGAGCGAGAAGCGCTCCTCCTTGGCGGCCGGAATTCGATGCTGCCACTCGTCCCGCACCTCTCATGATGTAGGCCGATCTGGGTCCGCAGCAATCTTTCGAAGCGAAGCCTCTGTCGCTCCTCCATGTACACGAACCCACTTGGCTCTTGGGTGATTTGGCCGGCTCCAAGCTCTCGAGTACTCGGTTAGGGTCAGCGGCCCGACCGGTGGGGCACCGAGGCTGACGGCCTGATCGGTTGGTCGTGCTCGGTGCTCCTGGACCCGTGCCGCACCGGGGATTTCGACGGGTGCGACGGGGCGTCGGAGAGATCAGGCTGGTGGGAGAGGCACCGCCGCCTTCGAATTCACATAATTGCGTTCCGGACGGAACAAGGGGGTCCACCCGCCATGGTTGCTCTGATCGTCGTCATCGTCGTTGTCGTGCTTCTCGCCCTCGGTCTATGGGTGTTATTCAACGGCCTGGTCAGGAAGCGGACCCGGACCCAGGAGGCCTGGTCCGAGATTGACGTCGAGCTCAAGCGTCGGCATGATCTCATCCCAAACCTGGTCTCGACGGTGAAGGGCTATGCCGCGCACGAGCAGGTGACGTTCGAGGCGGTGACCAAGGCCAGGGCTGACGCAATTTCGGCCGGCGCCACCGGCGACCCGGGGAAGATCGCCCCGGCGGAGAACGCCCTGTCCGGAGCGCTCCGTTCGCTGTTTGCGGTGGCGGAGAACTATCCACAGCTGCGGGCGGTCGAGAGCTTCCTGCAGCTCCAGGAGACGCTGACCGCCACCGAGGACAAGATCGAGTTCGCCCGCCGCTACTACAACACCAGCGCCCGGGACTACAACATCGGGTTGAAGACGTTCCCTCGCAATCTGATCGCTGGTCCCTTCGGGTTCAAGCCGGTGGAGTTCTTCGCCACCACGGAGGACGAGGAGGCTGTCCCCGAGGTCAGCTTCAGTGGTTCGGGCTCTGCATCAGGCCCGGCTTCTGCTCCTGAGGGTCCGTCCCCGGTCGGCTGAAGGCCACCGAACGGTCGGGAGCAGTCCGAATGTACAGCGAAATTGCAAGCAACAAGAGGCGCAGCATTGTTTTCATCAGTCTGTTCTTCGTGATCTGGGTGGGTATCGGGGCGGTCATCGGTCTGCTCTTCCGTGCGGTCATCCACCCGGTGGCCGCCAACGGGTCACCATCCGTCCATCCGGGCGGTGCTTGGGGGCCTGTCGTGGTCGGCGTGGTGATCGGTGCTCTGGTGGCCATCGGGGGGATCCTCTACTCCCTGACCTCAGGAGCCAAGTTGGTGCTCCGTGTCTCCGGGGCCGTACCGGCCGATCCGGCTCACTACCTGCGGCTGAACGATCTGGTGGAAGCGCTGGCCATCGGCGAGGGGATACCGAAGCCGGCGGTCTACGTGATCGACGACCCATCCCCCAACGCCTTCTCCACCGGAGTCAGCCCGCAGAAGGCGGCCATCACCTACACCACAGGGCTCCTGGCCATCATGAACCGGGAAGAGCTCGAGGGGGTGACGAGCCATGAGATGAGCCACATCAAGAACCATGACATCCGGCTCCTGCTGGTGGTGGGGACCTTGATCGGCATGGCCGCGCTGCTGGCCAGCCTCCTGTGGCGGGGCGCCTTCTGGGGCAGTGTCCTGGGTGACGAAGGGGGCGGCAACAACGGAGGGAGCCAGCTGGTCCTCGTGGTCATCGCCGCCGGCGCGCTGCTGGCCGTGGTGGGGTTCATCTTCGGTCCGCTCATCCGCCTCGCCCTCTCGCGTCGCCGCGAGTCGTTGGCCGATGCCAGTGGTGTGGAGCTCACCCGCAACCCGGCCGGGCTGTTGAGTGCGCTGAAGAAGTTGCAGAAGAACGACAAGCCCTTCAAGCGGATGAATCACGCCACCGCGGCCATGTGCATCGACGATCCACTGCAGCACCATGACAAGTGGTATCACCGGCTCTACGACACACATCCCCCGATCGAGGAGAGGATCGCCCAGCTGGAGAAGATCGCCTCAGGTGTGTCAGTCTGACCGGACGAGAGGGTTGACGGTGATGGGGTCGGAAGGTGGGACTCCGAGGGCGGGGGAGCCGCCTCTGCAATCGCCCGGCGGCTGTGTGGCAGTATCCGAGGGCCAGGGATGCTGAGTCGAGCCGGGTCTTAGATGGGTTGGACCCGGCTCGGGTGGTGGCGAAGCTCTTCCAGGCCCGTATCAGGCGTGGCGCCGTCCTCGCTCTTCGACCGATGGAGGAGAACCTGAGCCATGTTCGGTCAAGGTAGGAACCGGCATCCGGAAGAGAAGGAGCTCGCCGTAGACGCCGCTCTCGAGCGGGTTCTGAGCGCAGCGGAGCAAGCCATCGAGTTGTTCCTGGAGAATCCGACCGACAGCCGCCACCAGGAGCTGGTGAGCGCTCTCGAAGAAGTTGACCGGCAGACGGAGGCCAGCGATGCCTTCAGCGAGAGCGTGGTTGGATCCGGAGCGGTTGGCTACTCGACCAAGTTCTCCGTCATCGGGGAGACAAGTGCCAATCCCATCGGGGAAGAGGTCCCGACCAGTGTGTTCCAAGCCCAAATCGCACTTGTGAGGGCAGCGAAGAATGCAGCCGCCGACCGGACGGAGGACAAGATCTCCACCTTGCGAAGGGCCAACGGAACTCTCGCCGGCTTACGCGCCGAAACAGGCTCCTCTCCCTAGACCCTCGCCCGTCAGCCCCCTTTTTCCGGCTGCCGGCGTCGGACTGCGACCCCGTTTGGATGAGGCAGAGCTACCGGGCTTCTCCCGGCCGCATCAGGCAGCGCGATGGTTCGAGCGGGCCAAGGCGGCAACGGTGACGCCGGTAGCGGTCCCATAGACCAGATGGGCGCTCAGATCCTTGGCCAGTGTCCTGGCGTCGTCGTCCCAGATCGGCTTGTAGATGTGGGCCAGCGGAAGGACCACATATCCCGTTGACCAGGCGACCGGCCCCAGGGCGAGCCCCCAGGCCCACGATGGGTGTCTGGCCGAGCCTGCCATGGCACCGAACTGACCACCCCAGCCCATGCCGGTTGCCCAGTGCATCACGTTTTGAGTTGATCTGGCCCATGTATCGGGCGCCTCACGGCCGAGGAACCGTTGGAGCAGCCGCCTTCCCACCTGACCGGGAGCTGACACGTCGTCCCATTTCTTCACACTGGCGGAGAACTCCCATGCCAGGGCTCCCTGGCGCCCACCGGCACGCCGATATCGGATAGAGAGAACTGAATCCATGGCCGCAGTCCCGACCGCGCCACCCAGAGCGCCCGCGACCAGCGGATTGCGACGCATGCTCCTTTTGATGCCACGTCCATGTCGCGACCTACGGGCTGCACGCTCATCGTTCCTCATCATGGTCCGGACCTTTCGGGTGCGGGTGAATCTTCTCGCAAAGTATCCGCGCCTCATGCGGCCGGTCGCGCCCGTCGAACGCACCAGTTCTTGCCCCGTGCGAGATTCTGGACCAGTTTGCCGGTGTGTACCCGGCGGGGAGACGGGCAACGGCGCACGACTGCGGTGGCTGAGCGTGGAGCCGTGAAACCACGACGTTGCCAACCCGGCGGGCTGACTCGGCGGACCGACCCGTGCCATGCACGGGCTCGACCGGACTCCCGATACACAAGGGGGAGGATCACCGACATGAGCGGTGACTGGAAAGCAGACTTCCGCAACATAGCCAGACAGAAGCGTCGGGCCCTCCTCAGCCATCCCTGGGCGGTGGAGTTTCTGTGGGGCAAGGACCAACTCGGACCGAACGCCCTGCTGCAGGTCGAACGATCGCTATCGGTGCTCGACGGTCACAAGCTTGACACCCGGACCGCGCTCCAGATCCTGATGACGATCGATACCTACGTCACCGGGTCGGTGCTCAACGAGCTCCGGGAGATCCGGGTCGAAAGGGCGCGGACCGTGTCCGGGCTGGGTGATACCGAGTTCACTGCTGGGATGGCGGCGTGGATCGAGCGCCTCAACGATTCGGGCATGTTCGAACGCGTTGTTCGGGTCTTTGCTGAAGGCATTGACCCGGACGCGCCGGAGACGAGGGACGAGCGATTCGAATTCGGCCTTGACTGCGTGCTCGACGGGGTCGCTGCCCGGCTCCCGGCAACCTCGGAGGCTTCCATCTGAAGGGGGCTCTGCGGCGTGGAGGTACGTCGTCGGATGACCGTCGAGGTCACCCCATATAGCCGCGATCGCCAGGCATGGGTTGCACGTTGATTCCGGCGGCAGTGAGGAACTGGCGGATCTGGGATGCGTGCTCGAGGACGTGCAGCGGCGTGCCGCCGACAATCACCCCGTACAGCATGCCGTGGTACCGATGGGCGCCTGGGAGTGGCCGGGCCGCCGTGTCCTCGGTGAGCGACTGAAGCGTCCGGCGCACCCTTCCGCGGCAGTAGCCGATGTAACTGAGGAGTTCGGCCTTGGTGAACATACGGTTGGGAAAGGCGTAGGTGTTCTCGTCAAAGGGTTGTGGCGGTTCCCACGGCTCGAACTCGGCGGTGAGGTCGTAGTCGAGGGTCGACAGCGCGTGGTAGGCCAGGAACCAGGGAGCCGAGCCATGCAGACCCCCGTGCGGAGTCGGACCTGTGGGTGCCTCGTCCGGCCACACGTCGCTCTCCCACAGGTCGTCGGGACAATCCGTAAGCGCCGCCTCCATCAGCCGCAGTGCTTTCTCGAAGTTGCTGGCCATGCTCTGCACGAACGGATTCGTCACACTTCATGTACTAGCGCACATCGACGAATCTGGGCAGCGAGTGCCCTGGATCTACGCCCTGTGTTCGAGAATGGCGAGGAAGCTCTCAGCCGCGTCTTGGACTCGGTCTCGGTCGCCGGTGGTGAGGAGATCCAGGAGGAGGCCGCGGATCGTCGCGATCACCGTGGTGGCCATGCGCGTCGCCGTCGCCAGGTCGCTGTCTGGAACTTGCGCTTCGATCAGAGCGCTCATCCAGTCGGCGACCACGCGGTCGAGGAATCCGGCGAACTGTTGCGGCGCTTGAAGAGCACGCCCATAGACAGCGAAGAACAGTCTGAGCGTTGCCCCAAGTTGTGGATCAGTGCTCCCCGTCCAGACGGCACGCGCCGCCGTGGCCAGGTCGGCCTGCCGCCGACCGTCGAGCAATTGAGACCTTGGCGGTAGCCGCACGACGCATGATCGAACCCCACGGTCAGCGTCGTCGCCACCGAGCGTGATGGACGGTCTGCACGGCCGGCGAATCGGAACGTTCTGATCAGTGGTGGCAACAGATCACCTACGACCTCCCCGGGTGGAAGCCAACCGGTCCTGGACTGATCGATGACCTCAAACGGGGCCAGTACTTCGGCTGGTCCCGGGGCTACCCCAGCCGGGTCGCGGTGATCAGGACGGTCTCGAAGTTCATGACGAACGAGCCGCCCTGATCGTCGATGGCCGTGCCGATGGCTTCGAACAGGCGGTCTCGGACCGCCGGTTCGAGGGCGGCGTGGTCGCTCCGTGAGACAAGCTGGTCCAGCCACTCATCCCGCTGGTAGGTCCACGTCCATGGGAACCACTTCTCTGTCTGCGCACCGAAGTCGGGTACCGCTGAGACGGCGTCGATCTCCGAGTCGAGGCCGGTCTTCACGTCGGATGACCGATTGGCCGCATACCCGCGGAACAGGCGGTGGCGGCCGCGCGGCACGACTCTCGCGTATACCTCCTCGAGAGCATCGGCCAGATCATCGGGCTGACAACCCGCGTTCCAGATGAGACCGAGCATGCCGCCCGGCCGCAGTACAGAGGCCGCCTTGGCAGTGGCGATAGGCAGGTCGAGCCAGTGCCAGGCCTGGGCCGAAGTCACCCGGTCGAAGGTGCGACCAGCAGGGTCCCAGCCTTCGAAGGCGGCGATCTCTACTTCGACCCCTTGGTTGCGGGCAATCTCCGCCATCCGGGGAGCGAGTTCCACCCCCAACACCTTGGCGCCGCGGTTTGCCATCTGCCGTGAAGCGATCCCGGTGCCACAACCCACGTCGAGAACGTCCAGGCCCGCAGGCGCCGGACCGAGCAGCTCATCGATCACCGCATCGGGATAGGTCGGCCGGAACCGGTCGTAGGCCTCGGCATGCTGGTCGAACAACCTCGAGCGTTCCTGGGCCAGAGGTCGCGCGGCCAGACGGTCGCGTTCCTCGCTGGCGTCCACAGGCACCAGCCTGCCCCAGATCGCCGGTGGGTGAGACGTCCGCCCGACGGTGACAGGTGGTCAGGACCTGAGCCGGTGGATCTCGACGGCCCGCAGTGCGAAATTCACCGCAACTCGAAGTCGCGTATCCGGATTTGAGACGGGGTACCTGCGGGCGGTCCGGCGAACTGACCATGATCGGCATGTGGACGTGGTTTGCGGTGGAGCTGCCTACCAGGTATTTTTCAAACTCAGTTCGTTCAGGAGCGCTGTCGTAGCGCATGACCCAAGGAGGTGAGCCCGATTCTTTTCGTTCACAGTCGGGTGCTCACACCTTCACGCTGGAGCCTGTAGAGCTCCGTCGTCGTCGGTCCTGGGTGCCCGCTTCTCGGATGCCCTGAAAGGGACCAAGACATGTCGCAGTTTCACGAATCGCTCCCGTCGGCCGGGAGCAAAGCCCAATTCCTAACGCCTGACTCGGCGCCACGTGCGACGCACCCGCAGGCGGCTCACAACGTTGCTCTGGTTCTCGGTGGTGGTGGGGCTGCCGGAAATGCCTGGGAGATCGGGATAATCGCAGGCCTGGCCGAAGCGGGCCTCGATATGACAGTGGCAGCCGATTTGGTGATCGGCACCTCAGCCGGTGCAACTGCGGCAGCGCAGGTGTGCAGCGGTACACCGACGGCCGAACTGTTTACCTCGGTGCTGTCCCCACCCACCCGACCGGTCGGACAGAACCGGGACCAGTCGCCGTCCCTGCCGACGGCCACGGTGTTCGAGCGGATGAGAGCCATCGGTGCCGCCGCCACCTCGGCAGCTGATCTACGACGTGCGATGGGCGCGTTCGGGTTGGAGAGCGACTCCACACTCGAGCCCGGGGCGGGACAGCGACGCGCACTAGTCGCCGCCCGGTTGCCTCGCCCTGAATGGCCGGACATGCCGATGATCGTGGTGGCCGTCAACGCGCATACGGGCGAGTTGGCTGCGTTCGACCGCGATTCCGGCGTCGGGCTGGTGGACGCTGTCACCGCGAGCACCGCGCTGCCCGGACTGGTCCCCACCGTCAGTATCAAGGGGGCGCGCTACATCGACGGCGGCGTACGCTCCCCGGACAACGCCGACCTTGCCTCGGGCTCTGCGAACGTCGTGGTGCTCTCGCCCTTGGGCGGACGGAGCCAGACCCCTCCGGAAGCAGGCCAGTTCGAGGGCCTGCGCCGACCACCGGAATGGGGCGTGGACCTGGCGAGCCAGGTCGGGGCCCTCCGCAAGGAGGGCAGTCATGTCGAGGTGATCACTCCGGACGCCGATTCCCGGGCCTCAATGGGTGCGAACCAGATGGATCCGGCAACCCGCATCCCCGCCGCCCGAGCCGGTTTCGCCCAAGGTAAGCAGGAAGCGACCCGCGTGACCTTCCTCTGACTGACTGCCCCAGTGCGCAGGCTCTGTGAGCGTCTGGGGGTCAGCCAAGTGGATTGGAGATCGTCCCAATGAGGTGCGGGTGGATCTGGAGCCCACAACCTTGCTGCTGAGTGAGTACCTGGCCGGAAGTCATGCATTCCTTATGCACCCTGACTGTGATGGCGCCGGTGGTCATACCCCGGCACGGCGCTCCTGGCGGTGGAAAAGCGCCTGAAGCCCGAATCTCATGTGCTCAGGGCACACAATCCAGCACCTACTTTCTCACCCCCGCTCCTCCCCCGGAGAGTGTCTTCGCCCGAATTGCGAGCCAACGGCCGCCTCGCGGACTTGGTTCGTGCCTGTGAGGAGTGCTGGCGTTGATTCAGCCCCCACGTCTATCGGCTCGCCATCGCCGGCCGCGGAGTCGGACCAACTGCCTCGAGATGCCGACCATCGGCGCCGTGATCGCCCAACGGTGAGGCGAGCCAAGCGAGAGTGCCGGCCACCAGCGCCTCGGTGCCGGTATCGAGCGTGGGCTGGATGACCGGTGCGAAGAGCAACGAATGGTTGACGGGGATGTCCTGGTCCAGCCGGCTAGCCTCTTCGGCCTTACGGTAGAGCTCGGAGTCGATTCCGCCGATGCCCCAGTAGCAGTAGGGAACGCCCAGCGCATTGGGTATGTCGCTGAAGTCTTCGCTTGCCGTTTGTAGGGGCAGGTCGCGGGACCGCTCGCCGAACACCGCGTCGAAGGTCGCCCGTATCCGCTTGGTCGTCTCGGTGTCGTTGTCGGTCTTCGGAAAATGCCCATAGAGCTCGATGTCCGGCTCCTCGGGTGAATCGGACTCTTCACACTCCGCGGCGACGACCCGACGGATGGCATCGAGGACCCTCGAATGGATCTGCTCGCTGTATTTCCGAATATTCAGAAGCAGGACGGCATGGTCACCGATGACGTGCTCTTGGTGCCGGACTGGATGCTGCCTACCGTCAGGACGACCGAATCAGTCGGCGCGACCTCACGCGCCACCACGGTCTGCAACCGCACCACGATCATGGCTGCGAGCACCACGGGGTCCACGGAGGACTGCGGCATTGAGCCGTGCGAAGCTCGGCCGTACACGGTGACCTTGATGCTATCGGCGATGGAGAACATGGTTCCCGGACGGCTGGCAACTTGGCCGGCGGGAAACGGTAGGACGTGCTGGGCCAGAGCCACGTCCACCTTTCCGACGAGACCGGCGAGACCATCGTCAACCATGGACTGTGCCCCGGTTCCCAACTCTTCGGCCGGTTGGAACAGCGCCACCACGGTACCGCTCCAGGAAGTAGGAGAGCTGGCCAGTAGAGACGCCGCGCCGAGCAGGCAGGCGACATGGAGATCGTGACCGCAGGCGTGCATCACCGGTACTTCGTTGCCGTCAGGGCCAATGGCCGTGGCGCTGCTGGCGTAGGGGAGCCCCGTCTTCTCCTTGACGGGCAGGGCGTCGATATCGGACCGCAGCAACACCGTCGGGCCGTCGCCGTTGCGCAGGATCCCCACGACACCTGTCGCACCGATCCCATTGTGGACTTCGTATCCGCAGCTGTGCAGCCGCTGGACGATCGCCGAGGCCGTCTTGTGCTCCTGGCATGAGAGCTCGGGATACTGGTGCAGAGTCCGGTAGAGATTCTCCTGCCATGTACGGACCTCCTGGAGGCCGGACATGACTTCTGATGTCTGCGAAGTGATGCTCATGGAATCCACTCCTTTCAAGTGCACAGAGAACGAACGGTAAGAACAAAGCGGCCCCTTGGGCCGTCGAGCTCGCGCTCCCGACGCACCCAGCGCCGGGTCAGAAGGCCTCTGGGCCTAGAGGTGTCGACCGGCATTGGTCCTGGCCAGATCGATGAGCTCGTCGCCCCGCCCCGACAGAACGGTGCGCGTCGCATAGAGGGTGAAGTTCTTCACCTCTTCGAAGCTGATGGTTGGTGGGATCGACAATTCCTGCCGCGCTGACATGACCTCGACCAACGCCGGGCCCTCGTGCTCGAATGCCACTTTGAGGGCATCGGCCAGGTCATCTGGCCGATCCACTCGGCAACCGTGCAATCCGAGAGCGGTCGCCACCTCGGCGAAATCCGGTCCTCGAGATCAGTGCCGAAGTTGACCAGGCCCGACGTTTTCATCTCCAACTCGACGAAGCTGAGGGCTCCATTGTTGAATACCACGATTTTGACCGGGAGCTTCAACTGCCGGAGTGTGATGAGCTCGCCGAGCAACATGGCCAAGCCGCCGTCCCCGGAGAAGGCCACCACCTGACGGCCAGGTTGTGCGGCCTGGACCCCGATGGCCTGAGGCACGGCATTGGCCATGGTCCCATGATTGAAGGAACCGATGAGTCGGCGCTTCCCGTTCATGTGCAGATAGCGAGCGGCCCACACGACCGGGGTTCCCACGTCGGCGAGGAACACCGCGTCCGCATCCGCGATCTCGTCGACCGTCTTGGCAACGAACTGGGGGTGAAGCGGTGTGCGGTTGTGGTCCCGGACCGCCAGTTCGTCAAGGCCCTTCCGCGCCTTCACGCAGTGCTCGCGCATGCGCTGGCAATGGCGCCCGTCACTCTTTGCCCGGAGCTTCGGCACCAGGGCGGCGGCGGTGTCCTTCACGGTCCCCACCAGCGGTACATCGACCTTGACCCGTCTGCCGATGTGCTCACCGCGCAGGTCGACCTGGAGCACGGTGACCCCCTCCGGATAGAACTCGCGATAAGGAAAATCTGTCCCGAGCATGAGCAGTGCATCGCACTCTTCCATGGCGCGATAGCCAGAGCTGAAGCCGAGTAACCCGGTCATCCCGACGTCGTATGGGTTGTCGTACTCGAGGTACTCCTTGCCCCGTAGGGCGTGCACGATGGGCGCTTGGAGGGCTTGAGCCAGCTCGAGCACCTCGCTTCGTGCGCCGGCACAGCCGCTTCCCGCCAAGATGGTCACTCGGCCGGCCGAGTTGAGTACTTCCGCAGCAGCATCGAGCTCTGCGTCGCTCGGCCGGATGACCGGTGCTGTTGGCTGGATGTTGGCGACAGCGTCGGACCGCCCCGTTTCTGCGAGCAGGACATCACCCGGAGCCACCAGCACCGCCACATCCCTCTGCTCGACTGCTGTGCGAACGGCAATATCAAGGACGTATGGCAGCTGTGCCGCGGACCCGACGAGCTCGCAGTAGGCGCTGCATTCTTGGAACACCTCCTGGGGGTGCGTTTCCTGGAAGTAGAACCCGCCGATCTCCTTGGAGGGTATATGGGCGGCAATGGCTAACACCGGGACGCGGGACCGGTGAGCGTCATAGAGCCCATTGATGAGATGGAGGTTGCCCGGCCCACAACTGGCGGCGCAGACCGCCAGCCGACCCGTCAGCGCAGCCTCGCCAGCCGCAGCGAATGCCGCGGCCTCTTCGTGACGGACGTGTTCCCACGAGATCGTCCCGTCACGCCGGAGAGCATCGGTGAACCCGTTGAGCGAATCGCCGGGTAGCCCGTAGATACGCTCGACCCGGCACACTTCAGTGTCTCTATGATCAAGTCTGACACCGTGAAATGCACGACGGACCTCCTGGCTGCGACCGACGATGTCCCTCTTCTCGATTGGATGGTTGCTGTCACCCAACCAGAGATCGCGCTTCGGGAGGCCTGTCGCACCCGTGGGAGCCACTGGTGGCTCCCACGGGGTCCCTCCGCCCTCACCTGATCTCCGTGGGCCCGGGTAGGGCGCTGCCGGTTGGTGGGAATCCGTGACCGGGCCACCTGGGGCGGCAAGGCACCTACCGTGTCCGGACGACTGCCCCGCCGCTGGGTCCGGGTGGCCGACTGAGGCGAGCAACTGTGCGGCCTGGTCTATCGGCCACCCACGATCGATGCGTGGTACGAGCCGATCGGTGGCGAGCAAGCCGGCCGGGTCTACCCGCTGCGGCGCAGGGTGCGCCCCTCAGTGGAGAAGGCTCTGCCAATTCGCAGGTACACGGTCCGCAGGTCCTGGCGTCGGCTGCTGGAGCGGGTGATGCTCGGGGGCCTGAAGCACGGGCCCGTCGCAGAATTCGTTCGACTGATAATCCCAGAACCAGTCTTCGCCCGGTTCATAGCTCCGAATCACCGAGTGCTCCGTGCCCTTGGCATGAGCGGTGGCATGCTGACTCGGCGATGTGTCGCAACACCCGATGTGGCCACATTTGGCGCAGCGTCTCAAGTGAAGCCACCATCCTCCCGATGCGAGGCATTCCACGCACCCATCGCCGCTCGGTGGGACGCTCGGGTCTATGCGATCGTTCATCGTCTTGGCGGGGACAGGCGGATCACCCTCGACCGTCCTTCGGCGGCATCGACGTCGGACTGTGGTGACTGCTCGCCGAACGGAACGGCGGTCGGATCACCGCGGTCCGTCCTGGGAGCGGTGGTCAGGGCAAGGGGCATCATCTCTCTCCTTCGGGTTGTGTCGGATCGGCGGACCGTCACCCTTCTGTTCGGGGCTGAAGTCCGTCCTTGCTTCGAACCGAGAAATGGAGCAGGTGACCCTCTGCCGAGTTGACCCGCTCGAGGTGGATGCGGCGTCCGTAGATGGTGACCAGGGCGAGGACGGCCGACGCCAGAAGCAGGGCACCGGCCACGTTGAGGGAGAGGTTGAGGCCGTGCCCGAAAGCGCCATAGGCGGCGGAGACGACCTCGTTCACGATGTGGGCGATGGCGTGGTCCTTGGCGGTGGCCGCCTTGGCCTCGCCCTGATAGGTGCCGGTGGTGACGGCCGAGACCACCAACGACTGGTAGGCCTTGGGTATCCCGATGGCGGTGAGCTTGCGCACAAGGTTGACCGTGAGCTGTCCGTTGATGATCGAGCCGAGGACGGCCACCCCGACAACCGCACCGAGCTCCCGAAAGGTGTTGGTGGTGGAGGCGGCCATTCCCGAGTGCTTGGCCGGAACCGAACCGAGGGCAGCAGAGGTCACCGGAACCATGGCCATGCCCACCCCCGCGCCGGCGAGGAACATGGTCCATCCGATCTGGTCGAAGCCGACGTGCGGTGTGATCATGGCGTTGGTCAACAGGATCCCGACCCCGGCCAGCAGGCACCCGGTGGCCATGGGAATCCGGGGGCCCCAGGCCGCCACCCACCGTCCGGTGAAAATCGAGGCCGCCACCATCCCCACGGCCAGGGGGACGAAGTCGAGAGCCAGCCCGAGCGGTGAGACGGACACCACGACCTGGAGGTACAGCGCCACCATGAAGAAGATGGCGAAGGTCCCGAAATAGGCGGTGAAGGCGATGACGCTTGACCCGGCGAAGGCCGGGCGTTTGAAGTAGCGCACGTTGAGAACAGGGTTCTTGGCCCGCAACTCGGCCAGGACGAAGGTCACGGCGGCAGCCAGGGCGAAGAAGAACAGGAGGTCGATCCACCAGCTGCGGTAGCCGGCCGTCTCGCCCAGGATGATGGCAAAGGTCAGCGATCCGAGGGTGAGGGCCCCGAGCAGGAAGCCGGGGATGTCGAACCGTGCCCGGACCGGGTCGGCGCTCTCGGGGAGCACGATGGCTGCACTGGCGAAGGCCAGGACACCGAAGAAGAGATTGAACCAGAAGATGGCCCGCCACGACCAGGCGAACACCAAGAGGCTGCCGATGAGTGGGCCGAGGGCCAACCCCAGGCTGGAGACGGCCGCCCACATTCCCAGAGACCGGGCCCTCTGGGCCCGATCGGGGTAGAGATGTCGGATCATCGACAGGGTGCCGGGCTCCGACGCGGCGGCGCCGATGCCCATGACCACTCGGCCGGCGATGAGCACGTCGGTGGTGGGGGCCACTGCTGCGATCACAGAGCCCGCACAGAACACCGCCACTCCGGCGAGCATCACCTTCTTGCGCCCGAAGAGGTCTCCGACGGTGCCGAAGCTCAGCATCAGGCTGGCGAAGGCGAGGGCATAGCCGTTCACCACCCACTGCAGCTGGCTGACCGAGGCGTGCAGATCGCTCTGCACGTGGGCCAACACCACCGTGACGATGGTGTTGTCGAGGAAGGTCAGGAAGAGAACGAAGAGGAGCGTGGCCAAGGCCAGGGACCCGAACCGGCCTTTCACCGGCTCCTCAATGGGCGCCGCCGAAGTCGATGCCAGACTCACCGGCTCCTCAATTTCATTGCTTCTTCCCCCACTTGTAGGTCGGCGTGCGGGTCCACTGACAGACGGTGCAACCTTTCATCGTGACAGTGGCTGCGATCAAGCCCGGCCCTCTCATCGGCGCTCGTGGCAATCAGTTGGCCGTCGTCTCAAGTCTCAGGTTCATTCGGGGCTGACGATGGACAATCTACATGTCCGAGCGAATCCCCAGGTGACTGAGACAGGCCGAGCTCTCGGGTCGAACGCCGAGTCAAGGCTCGACCCGGAGCGCATCGACTTCAGCCAGCAGTGATTGGACCATCCAGGCCCGCAACATACTGCCGAGCGGGTGAGCGTCACGGGCGGCCACCCGGATCGCCCCTTCCGGTTGAGCCGCCGACGGGATCTTGCCGGAAGTTGCACTGAAGCTGGTCATGGTCGGTCCTCCTCGTGGCTCACTAGGTGCGGGCTCCGGATGTGGCACGATCGGGTGCGATGGGCAGACGCCTGCCGTTCGGTGGGATGCCATCGCCGGTGAGCGCTCGATGCGCTTGGGCGGGAGATGGCTCGTCCGGGGAGTACCGGTGGTCCCCGGCAATGATCCGAGGACCGGACGTCCAATTCAGATAGCGCCAGGTCCAATTGACGAAGACCGTCAGCTTGTTCCTGAACCCCATCAGGTAGACGAGGTGAAGACCGAACCAGGCCGCCCACCCGATCGTGCCCCGCAGGACCAGGCCTCCACGGAGCTGGGCGATTGCGGCCCGCCGGCCGATGGTGGCCATGGTGCCCTTGTCCCGGTAGCGGAAGGGTTTGGTCGGTCGACCGAGCGTCCGGGCGAGTATTTCGTTGGCCGCGTGGTGCCCCGATTGGATGGCAACCGGTGCAAGCTGTGGACAGAGCTCTTCCGAGCCCGGCGCCACTGGGATGGATGCAGCATCCCCGATGGCAAATGCGCCATCGTGCAGAGGAACGGCCAGGTTGGAGTCCACCACCAAACGCCCGCCTCGAGAGGTGTCAGAACCGACTTCGGTCGCCACCGTTCCGCTGGCCGTCACACCTCCGGCCCAGATCACCGTGCGGGTCGGGATGACCGATCCGTCCGCGAACTCGACCTCGGTCGGGCCTACCTTCGTGACCATCTTGCCCAGCTCGACCTCGATGGTTCGATCCTCGAGCGTTCTCTTCGCATACCGCTGTGCCGAGCGTTTGAACGAGGTGAGCACGTGGTCGAGCCCGTCGATCAAGACGACTCGAGCCGCTGACCGATCGAACTGGAACCCGTCACGGGATATCGACATGTCGAGCAGTTCAGCAATCGCGCCCGAAACCTCGACACCGGTCGGGCCCCCGCCCACGACGACGAAATTCAACGTCCCGTCGGAGGAATGTGCACTCTCTCCGTCTGCTTCCTCCAAACGAAGGAGGATGTGGTCCCGCAGGCGACGAGCATCTTCCAGGGTGTACAGAGGATGGGCGTGCTCGGCGGCGCCCGGCACGCCGAAGAAATTGACAACCGAGCCTGTGGCCACGATCAGGAAGTCAAAGGGAATGTCGTCGGCACAACCGTGGCTGGTCGCATCATGCTTGACGCCGACACCTGCGAAGCACACCGTCCGCTCGTCCCAATCGACCCCGGTGACCGTTCCGAGCCGGAAGTGGATGTTCGAGGCCCGCCCGACGGCGGCACGCACCGGATAGGCAACATCCGCCGAGTCGAGCCCTGCCGTCGCCACCTCATAGAGAAGCGGCTGGAACGTCTGGTAGTTGCGCTGATCGACGAGCGTGACGTGGATCGACTTGTCGGCGAGTGATCGCGCTGCGGCCAGACCTCCGAATCCGGCACCGACGATGACAACTCTGTGCATTGACACCTCCTGACCTCGTCCGATCCCTCAATGATGTGAATTGACTGATGAGTTGGCAGACGAAGCACCGACCGCCACCCGTCCACCGCCTGTCGCACCTCGGACCCGATCGACGATTCTGGTGAGGTCCTCTCCCGAGATCGTCTCCTTCTCGAGGAGGGCGCTGACGACGGCATCAAGTGCGTCACGGTTGTCGGTCAGCAGGCCGCGGGCCCTCTCCTCGGCTTCGGTGAGCAGGCGGCTCACCTCCTGGTCGATGACCTGTTGGGTGCCTTCGGAGTAGGGCCGTTCCTGGCCCAATGGGGAACCACTCAGATAGGAAGGCTGGTCCGACCCGTACCCGATGGGTCCGAGCTTCGAGGACAATCCCCAGTCCCT
>JBEKOI010000029.1:0-20463 GCA_049521915.1 Acidimicrobiales bacterium
GAGGGCGAGGTCGAGAAGCTGATCCGCATGGAGGACGCACTCCACGCCCGGGTGGTCGGACAGGACGAAGCGGTATCGGCGGTGGCCAACGCCATCCGCCGCAGCCGGGCCGGTCTGTCCGATCCGAACCGTCCCATCGGCTCGTTCCTGTTCATGGGGCCGACCGGTGTGGGTAAGACCGAGCTGGCCCGGGCCCTGGCCGAATTCCTCTTCGACGACGCGCGGGCCATGGTCCGCATCGACATGAGCGAGTACATGGAACGTCACTCGGTGGCCCGGCTGGTCGGCGCCCCCCCGGGCTACGTCGGTTACGAGGAGGGGGGCCAGCTGACCGAGGCGATCCGTCGCCGGCCCTACGCGGTGGTGCTGCTCGACGAGCTGGAGAAGGCCCATCCCGACGTGTTCAACACGCTCCTCCAGGTGCTCGAGGACGGCCGCCTGACCGACGGCCAGGGCCGCACCGTCGACTTCACCAACACCGTGCTGATCATGACGTCCAACCTCCCGGGTGAGCCCGTCGATTTCTTCAAGCCCGAATTCGTCAACCGCATCGACGAGATCGTCCGCTTCCACTCGCTCACCGAAGCCGACCTGGCCCGCATCGTCTCCATCCAGCTCGGCGGTCTGCGGGGCCGGCTGGCCGAACGCCGGCTCTCCTTGTCGGTGACCCCGGCGGCCGAGCAGTGGCTGGCCCGTGCCGGCTTCGACCCCGACTTCGGGGCCCGCCCGCTCCGCCGGGTCATCCAGCGCCAGGTCGAGGACCCCTTGGCCCTGGCCCTGCTCGAGGGCCGGTTTCCCGAGGGCTCGACAGTGGTGGTGGACGAGAAGGACGGCGACATCGTCCTGGTGTGACAGCCGGCGACGGCGTCCTGGTGTGACAGCCGGGAGGGCGAGCCGGTCAGCCCGGTGGCGCCGGTTCAGATGGGTGAGGCCAGGGCCATGGCCGAGGGATCGACGCGGGTGTCGAACCGGTAGACGGCGTAGTCGCCGACCACCACCCGTTCTGCATCGTGGTGGTCGGCCACCCAGGTCTCGAGCTCACCGTCGAGCGGGGTGTCGACCAGGGTGACGATGGTGGACCGTGGTGCGGCGGCAGCGTCAGTGGCGGCCTGCTGGTCGCGGACGGGGGAGATGGCGCTGGCCTGCACGCGGCCGCTGGTGAGGACGGTGAGCGGATAGCTCTCCCAGTAGCCGGCCCAGACATGGGAGAGATGGTGCGCCTCGAGGTAGTGGGCCACCCTGGTCGTGCCCGCCGGCCAGATCGGTGCCGCCGCCCATCCGCTGGTCTCGACCCCCCCGATGATCAGGGTCACCGCCGTGCCCGCCACGACCAGGGGCACGGACAGTCGTACCCGGCCGGCCAGGTCGGCGAGGACGAGGAGCAGGCTGGGCACGATGACCAGGCCGTAGCGGTAGGTGCTCACCGCCTCGGGGACCCGTGCGGCCGCCACGAACAGCGGCCACAGGAGCACCGTGGCTCCGAGGCAACAGCGCGTCACGTCACGCCTCACGAGGGACCAGACCGTCCACACGAGGGTCCCCCCCATGGCCACCCCGGCGATCACCAGCAGCAGTGGATGGGCGGGAACGTGGATCCCCCAGATGACACCCACCGAGGTGAACGTGGCCGAGAGGGCGGCGGGCAGGATCTCGGTGACGGCCAGATGGACCCCGGTGCCGAAGCCCAGCGTCCCGGCGATGGGGTGGTGGAGCGATTCGAAGGAGCGGGTGGCGTTGGTGTAGATCCAGGGCGCGGCGCCGAGCGGCACCAGGGCCACGGCTCTCAGGATCCCGGTGGGCCGGGCCCGCTGCGAGATGAGCACCGCCACCACCGGGGGCAGGGCCACGCAGAGGAAGAGCGGGTACATCCACACGGTCAGCCCGAGCAGGAGGCCGATGGGCCACAGCCGGGCGTCGCGTGGTCCATCCCGCCAACGCAGGCAGGCCAGCGCGGTCCCGAGCGCGCACGCACACCCGGTCAACCAGAACACGTACTCGTGCGCACTCCAGAAGACCCAGGCGGCGGGGAACACCCAGAACAGGGCGGCGGCGGCGTTGCCGGCCCGCGGCCCCACCGCCAGCCGGCCCACCGCCCGCAGGAGCAGCACGTCGACGAAGGCGACGGCCAGATCGACCACCCGGAACAGGGCCAGGTTCGTCCCGAACAGCCGGACCAGCGGGGCCTCCACCCAGACGACCAGGGTGCCCCCGTAGTTGGCGCCCCAGAAGAAGGTGAAGAAGTGGCCCTCCGACGCCCGCAGCGCCATCACGATTCCGGCCGACTCGTCGGCGTCGGTACGCGCCCAGGTGGAGCGCAGGACGAGCAGGCGCAGGAGCAGCCCGATCACCATCCATGCCCAGAAGAGCCGGACCCCGGGCTCGGCCTTCGATCTCGCGGCCCGGTGGGCCGGCCTGTCCATACACGACCCTAACAATCGCCACTCCGACCTGGGGGTTCCCGGTCACGCCCCCGGTGGGTGCGGGTTACACTGGTGCGTAATCCGCTTTCTGCAACGGAGGAGTGACGCGTGCCGGCAACTGTTGTCGTCGGGACCCAGTGGGGTGATGAGGGCAAGGGCAAGCTCACCGATCTCCTGGCCAAGGAGATGGAGCTTGTCGTCCGCTACCAGGGTGGCCACAATGCCGGCCACACCATCGTGGTGGACGGCGAGACGTTCGCCCTCCAGCTGGTGCCGAGCGGCATCCTCTACGACCACATCACCCCGATCATCGGCAACGGTGTGGTAGTCGACCCGACCGTCCTGCTGGCCGAGCTCGACACCCTCGGGGCCAAGGGAATCGACACATCCCGGCTGCTGGTGAGCGGGAACGCCCACCTGATCATGCCCTACCACCACGAGCTGGACCGGCTCACCGAGCGTTATCTGGGCAAGAACAAATTGGGCACCACCAAGCGCGGGATCGGCCCGGCCTACGCCGACAAGTCCTCCAGGGTCGGGCTGCGGGTGCAGGACCTGTCCGACCCCAAGATCTTCCGCCAGAAGCTCGAGGTGGCCCTCAAGGAGAAGAACGCCGTCCTGGCCAAGGTGTACAACCGGCTGCCGCTGTCGGCGGACGAGATCTGCGCCCACTACCTCGACGAGCTGGCCCCGCGGGTGTCCCCGATGGTGGCCGACACGGTAGGCCTGCTCCACGACGCCCTCGACCGCGGCGCCCACGTGTTGCTGGAAGGGGCCCAGGCCACGTTCTTGGACCTCGACCACGGCACCTATCCCTTCGTGACGTCGTCCAACCCGGTGGCCGGCGGTGCCTGCACCGGGGCCGGGATCGGCCCCCGCTACATCGACGAGGTGGTCGGGATCGCCAAGGCGTACGTGACCCGGGTGGGGAGTGGGCCGTTCCCCACCGAGCTGACCGACGAGATCGGTGACATCCTGGTCGACCGGGGTCACGAGTACGGGGTCAACACCGGCCGCCGCCGCCGGCCCGGGTGGTTCGACGCAGTGATGATGCGCCAGGCGGTCCGGCTCAACTCGCTGTCCGGCGTGGCCCTGACCAAACTCGACGTGCTCGACACCTTCGACACGGTCAAGGTGTGCGTGGCCTACGAGGCCAACGGCGAGCGGTTCACCCACCCGCCGTACCACCAGTCGGTGTTCCATCAGGTCTCGCCGGTCTACGAGGAGCTGCCCGGGTGGAAGACGGATATCTCCGGGGCCACCGAGATCGCCGACCTGCCCCAGGCCGCCCGCGACTATGTCCACTTCCTGGCCGAGCAGATCGGCACCCCGGTCCGGCTGGTCGGGGTGGGCCCGGGCCGCGAGCAGTTCGTCCGCTTCGCCGCATGAGCGGGCGGCCCCGGCCTGCAGCCCGTGTCGACACGGTGTGTGTCGTCGGATCGGGGGGGCGCGAGCACGCACTGGCCGTGGTCCTCGGGCGTACCGCCGACGTGGTGGTGACCCCTGGCAACCCGGGGATAACGGGCAGGACCCCGGAGGGCCACACCATCACCAGCGTGCCCACGCCGCCCGAGGAGATCGAAGCTGATCTGTTCGTCATCGGTCCCGAGGCCCCGCTGGTCGACGGCCTGGCCGACAGGCTGCGCGCCTCGGGACGCCTGGTGTTCGGGCCCGGGGCCGACGGCGCCCGGCTCGAGGGCTCCAAGGCGTTCATGAAGGAGGTTCTGGCCGAGGCCGGCGTGCCCACCGCCCGCTTCGGGGTGTTCAGCGATCCCGTCGAGGCCCGGGCCTACCTGCGCACCCTGCCGGGACCGTGGGTGATCAAGACGGACGGCCTGGCCGCGGGGAAGGGTGTGCTGGTCACCGACTCGCTCGCCGAGGCCGAGGCCGACATCGATGCCAAGCTCTCCGGCGACGCCTTCGGTGAGGCCGGCCGGCAGGTGGTCGTGGAAGAGGGCCTGAGCGGGCCCGAGTGCTCCCTGCTGGTGCTGTGCGACGGCGAACGGTTGGCCGCTCTGCCACCGGCGCAGGACTTCAAGCGGTTGGGGGAGTGGGACCGGGGCCCGAACACGGGAGGGATGGGGGCCTACTCCCCACTGCCGTTCATGGATGCCGCGCTGGTCGACCGGTTGGTCGATGAGGCGGTGCGACCGTTGGTGGTCGCCCTGCGGGCCCGCGGCATCGACTACCGCGGCGTGCTCTACGCCGGGCTGATGCTGACGGCGGCGGGACCGAGGGTCCTCGAGTTCAACGTGCGCTTCGGCGATCCCGAGGCCCAGGTCGTGCTGCCCCGGCTGGACGGCGACGTGGCCGGCCTGTTGGCCGAGGTGGCCGCGGGGGCGATGACGACGGTGCCCCGGGTCAGGCCGGATGCGGCCGTGTGCGTGGTGCTGGCCTCCGAGGGCTATCCGGAGGCGCCCCGCACCGGGGACGAGATCGCCGGTCTGGGCGAGGCCGGTTCGGCGGAGGGGGTCACCGTGTTCCACGCCGGCACGGCCGCGGTCAGCCCCGGCGCCGGGGCGCGGACAAACGGCGGACCGGTCGCAGTGCAGACGGCCGGGGGTCGTGTGCTCGGCGTCACCGCGCTGGCCGACTCCGTCGACGAGGCCCGGGAGCGCGCCTACCGCAGCGTGGCGGCCATCTCGTGGCCGGGCATGCAGGTCCGTTCCGACATCGCCGGGACCGCCTCCCGTGAGCTGGAGGGCGCACCATGATCCCGCGCTACGCACCCAGGGAGATGGCCCGTCTCTTCTCCGACGAGGCCCGGTTCGCCATGTGGCTGAAGGTCGAGCTCCTGGCCACCGACGGGTGGGCCGGGGTGGGCGACGTCCCCGCGGCGGCGGCCGAGGCCTGCCGGGTCCGGGCGCCGGTCGTCGACGACGCCTTCGTGGCCGCGGTCGACGAGCGGGAGAAGGTCACCGACCATGACGTGGCTGCATTCGTCGACGTGGTGCAAGAGGCCATCGGCCAGCCGGAAGGCTCATGGATCCACTACGGGCTCACCTCCTCGGACGTGGTCGACACCGCCTTGTGCGCCACGCTGACCCAGGCCGCAGACCTGCTCGTCGAGGCGGCCACGGCCCTGGTCGGCGCGCTGAAGAACCGGGCCGCCGAGTCCATCGACATCCCGGTGACCGGTCGGACCCACGGGATGCACGCCGAGCCCACCACCTTCGGGGCCAAGTTCTCGCTGTGGGCCCTGCAGGCCGACCGTGACGTCCAGCGGCTCCGTGCCGCCCGCCAGCGGGTGGCGGTGGGGAAGCTGTCCGGCGCGGTGGGCACCTATTCGAACATCGACCCCCGGGTGGAGGAACACGTCTGCCGGGCGCTGGGGCTCACCCCGACGCCGGCCACCCAGGTAGTGGCGCGCGACCGCCACGCCGAGTACCTGTGGGCCTGCGCGTCGGTCGGTGCCACCATCGAGTTGATCGCCACCGAGGTCCGGCACATGGCCCGCAGCGAGCTCGGGGAGGTCGAGGAGCCCTTCAAGCCGGGCCAGAAGGGCAGCTCGGCCATGCCCCACAAGCGCAATCCGATCCTCTCGGAGCGGTTGTGCGGTTTGGCCCGCGTGCTCCGGGGGTACCTCTCGGCCGGCCTGGAGGACGTGGCTCTCTGGCACGAGCGGGACATCTCGCACAGCTCGGTCGAGCGGGTGGTGCTTCCCGACGCCAGCATGCTCACGCTCTACGTGCTGCAGAAGGCCAAGGGGCTGGTCGAGGGGCTGGTGCTCCACCCGGAGCGGGCGCTGGCCACGCTGACCGAAGGGAGCCAAGGCCTGGTGTTCAGCCAGAGTGTCCTGCTGGCCCTGGTCGAAGGGGGGCTGAGCAGGGACGCCGCCTACCGCATCGTGCAGCGTGACGCACGGGCGGCGTGGGCCGACGGCCGGCCGTTCCGCCAGGTGCTCGACGAGGATCCCGAGGTCATACTGTCCCCGGAGGTGCTCGACGGGGCCTTCGACCTGTCGCGCGCCCTGCGCCATGTCCACCGATTCACCGACGCCCTGGAGGATCTCGCACCATGACCGTCTCATCGACCAGTGAACCGCCGACGCTGATCCAATCCGGAAAGGTCCGGGAGCTCTACGACGCCGGAGCCGACCGGTTGCTGATGGTGGCCTCCGACCGGATCTCCGCCTTCGACGTCATCATGGCCGAGCCCATCCCCGACAAGGGCCGGGTGCTCACGGCCATGACCGCCTACTGGCTGGACGAGCTCTCCGACCTCGCTCCCAACCACCTGATCAGCGCGGACACGGCGGCCTTCCCCGACGGCGCCGCCGCCCTCCCCGGCGGACTGGCCGGACTGGCCGGCCGATCGATGCTGGTCCGCCGGGCCGAGATGCTCGACATCGAGTGCATCGTGCGCGGCTACCTGGCCGGTTCGGCCTACAAGGAGTACGAGCGGGAGGGGACCGTCCACGGGATGGCCATGCCCGCCGGCCTCCGTCACGCCGACCGGCTCCCCGAGCCGATCTTCACCCCCTCCACCAAGGCCACCGAGGGCCACGACCTCAACATCGGGATGGCGGAGGCCATCGACCTGGTGGGGAAGGAAGCGGCCGAGGCCGCCTCCGAGCTCTGCCTGGCCGCGTACCGGCGGGCGGCGACGAGGGCCGAGGAGCAGGGCATCGTCATCTGCGACACCAAATTCGAGCTCGGCTTCATCGACGGTGCCCTGTCCATCTGCGATGAGGTGCTGACTCCGGACTCCTCACGCTTCTGGCCGGCGGACGACTGCGCGCCGGGGACCAACCCGCCCTCCTTCGACAAGCAACCGCTGCGCGACTGGCTCGAAGACCAGCCCTGGGACAAGCAACCACCACCGCCGGCCCTGCCCGAGGCGATCGTGACGGCCACGTCCCACCGCTATATCGATGCCTACGAGCGGGTCTGCGGCCGTCGCCTGTCCGACTGGTACGGTGCCGGTTAGTGGCGCCGCCCGAACACTTCTCGGTCCTGGTCGAAGTCAGGCCGCGGGAGGGCATCGCCGACCCCGAGGGGGCCACCATCGAGCGGGCGCTGCCCGCGCTCGGGCTGGACGGCGTCTCCGGTGTGCGGGCCGGCAAGGCTTTCCGCTTCGACATCGCGGCCTCCGATGACGCCGACGCGCTGGCCCGGGCCACGGTGGTGGCCGAGCGCGTGCTGGCCAATCCGGTCATCGAGGAGTCGTCGGTCACCGTCGAGCCGGTCGGAGGGTCGGGCCCGGACTCCCGGACGGGGGGAGCCTGAATGCCGGCCCGCATCGGGGTGGTCGTGTTCCCGGGCACCAACTGCGAGCACGATGCCCTCCTGGCCGTACGCCGGCTCGGGGCATCGGCCGATCTGGTCTGGCACGGGGACACGTCGCTCACCGGGTATGACGCGCTCGTCCTGCCCGGAGGATTCGCCCACGGTGACTACCTGCGGCCTGGTGCCATCGCCCGGTTCTCGCCGGTCATGGAGGCGGTGGGTCGCTTCGCCGCCGACGGGGGTCCCGTGGTCGGGATCTGCAACGGCTTCCAGGTGCTGACCGAGGCCGGCCTCCTGCCCGGCGCACTCCAGAAGAACAGGGGCCTCCGCTTCCTCTGCACCACGGTGGGGGTCCGGGTCGATTCTCCGGATTCGGTACTCACCGCCGGCGTGCCGGTCGGCACCGTGCTCCGCATCCCCATCAACCACTTCGAGGGCAGTTACATCTGCGACGCCGACACCCTGGCCGAGCTCCGGGACGAAGACCGGGTGGTGCTCCGCTACGTGGAGAACCCCAACGGCTCGATCGACGACATCGCCGGCATCTGCAACCAGGGGCGGAACGTGGTGGGCCTCATGCCCCATCCCGAGCGGGCCTCGGATCCCCTGCTGGGCTCGGTCGACGGCTCGGTCCTGCTCCGGGCCCTGCTGGCCACGGCGGCCGACCCGACGGCGCCCCCGTCGGTGGGAGCGGCGGCCACGGCGGCCACGGCGGCCATCGCCTGAGGCGGCGGGCATCGCCTGAGGCGGCGGGCATCACTCGCCCGGAGCTCGGGCGAGGCAGGTTCGGGGCGTGTCCAGGGCCGGTTGGGTGCTCGTCAGATGTGGTCAGAGGGCGCCGCGGGCACCTGAGGTCGCCGCAATCGACGTGACCGGCGGCGGCAGTCGCCGTGATCGGCGGTGAGCCGGTTCCAGGTTCGCTCAGCTACGGGTGCGGGGGATCTTCGCCTGCTGCAATACGGAGGCACTGACTCCCACCGTCCGCCATGCCGAGTAAGAGATGCCCTTGCGCTCACCGTAGATGCGAGCCACCTTTATGAACGATTTCTCCAGCGCGGCCATGTCAACGGTATCCCCACTGTGGGAGAGTTCGGCTTCGAGTCGTTGCTTCTCTTCAACCAAATGGAGTCGGGCCAATGGCTCGGCTCCCGGGAGTGTGGAGTCGATGGTAGCCAGGCGGCGGCGGATCGAATCCGGAGTCCGCTTGCGCCCCCGCCTGGGCTTGGTCGATTCGAGGGCCTCGAGGTATTGGCGCACGACCCGTCCCTCTTCGCGCCCCTTCGCCAGTGCCGCCTTGTGGGTATCGGACATGGGGGTTTTCTTGCGCGATTTCGTCGCAGTGGAAGCTGGCATTCACTGAGCATCCCAGACATGTCCATAGATGGCAAATGGTTGATCCGATCGTCGGGAACACAGCGCCAACCTTTGTGGCAACGACCCCTTCCATGGGCCGGCCCACGAAGTAATTACCGAGCGTTGCTTGGGTGGTGATCCTGGCGGGGTCACATCACGGCCCCGGCCCCTTCGGCCGGCCTCTTTTGCCTGCCGCCGGTGCGATGTGACCTACCGCCTGGGGTCGGGCACGGGAGTGCTCCGTCTCTGGCCGTGCCGCCCCGGCACACGGCCTGAACGGGTGGGGCGACAGGTACGCTCGGGTCCATGGACGCAGGCCGAGAAGAGAACCGGCGCGTCGCCACCGGAGACGACGGGTCCCTCCACAGGGCGCTGGGCCTCACCGACGGCGAACGCGACGAGGTGGAGGCCGTTCTCCGGCGTCCCCCCAACCACCTCGAGCTGGCGCTGTTCGCGGTGATGTGGAGCGAGCACTGCTCCTACAAGTCGTCACGGGTCCACCTCAAGCGCCTGCCCACCGAGGCGCCCCACGTGCTGGTCGGCCCGGGTGAGAACGCCGGAGTCATCGACGCCGGTGACGGGATCGCGGTGGCCATCCGCATCGAGAGCCACAACCACCCCTCGGCCATCGAGCCCTACCAGGGTGCGGCCACCGGGGTCGGTGGGATCCTCCGGGATATCTTCACCATGGGAGCACGGCCCGTGGCGGTGATGGATCCGCTGTTCTTCGGTGATCCCCACGAATCCCGTCAACAGTGGCTGATCGAGGGGGTGGTGGCCGGCATCTCCGGCTACGGCAATTCGGTCGGCGTGCCCACCGTGGGAGGTGAGCTGACCTTCAACTACTGCTATGCCCAGAACCCGCTGGTGAATGTGTTGTGCATGGGGGTGCTGCCCATCGACCGGCTGGTGCTCGGGCAGGCGTCAGGCGTCGGGAACCTGGCTGTTCTGCTGGGCTCGTCCACCGGTCGCGACGGGATCGGAGGAGTCAGCGTTCTCGCCTCGGCCGGCTTCGGTGGCGCGGATTCGGAGGATTCCGGGGAGCGGGGCGGAGGGGGCGGGGCCACGGGCGACGAATCCAAGCGGCCGAGCGTCCAGGTCGGCGACCCCTACGAGGAGAAGCGCCTCATCGAGGCCTGCCTCGAGTTGCTCGACGCCCGGTTGGTGGTGGGCATCCAGGACCTGGGCGGCGCCGGGCTGGTGTGCGCGACCAGCGAGACGGCGGCCCGGGGCGGGGTGGGAATGGACGTCGACGTTTCCGCCGTCCCCCGGCGCGAGCCGGGGATGGCCCCCTACGAGGTGATGACGTCGGAGAGCCAGGAGCGCATGCTGGCCATCGTGACGCCCGACGATCTGGCCCGCGTTGAGGAGGTGTGCCGCCGTTGGGAGGTGCGTTCGGCGGTGGTGGGCCGGGTTACCGACCCACCCCCGGGACAGGCCGGTCACCTGCGCATTCTCGACGGGTTCGACGGCGAGGTGCTCGGGGACGTCCCCGCCGTGGCCCTGAGCGAGGACGCCCCGCTCTATCACCGACCCATGGCCCAGCCCGGCGACCACGCGGCCCGGGCGGCCGACGACCCCGGGTCGCTGGCCGCGCCGGACGACTGTGGTGCCGACATCCTGGCCATGGTGTCGGACCCGTCGTGGGTCTACCGCCAGTACGACCACCAGCTCTTCCTCAACACGGTGGACGGTCCCGGCGGTGATGCCGCCGTGCTTCGCCTGGCTGCTCCCGGCCTCCCTCCCTCCGAGAAGGGGCTGGCCCTCACCACGGACTCCAATCCGACCTGGTGCTCGATCGACCCGAGAGCGGGCACCGCGGCAACGGTGGCCGAGGGAGCCCTCAACGTGGCCTGTGTCGGAGCCCGGCCCATGGCCGTGGTCAACTGCCTCAACTTCGGGAATCCGGAGCACCCCGAGGTCATGTGGCAGCTGTCGGAGTGCATCGACGGCATGAGCGACGCGTGCGTGGCGCTGGGCCTCCCCGTCATCGGCGGGAACGTGAGCCTCTACAACGAGAGCTTCGGAATCGACATCGACCCCACCCCGGTCATCGGCGTGCTCGGCCTCATCGATCGACTGGCCGCCCGTCCCCCCGGCGTCATCCTGGTCGACGGGGCCGCACTGGTGCTTCTGGATGCCAGTGCGGGCATGTCCGCCGGCCACCTCAGTCCACCGTCACTGGCCGGGTCGCGTTGGGCCGTCGAGCGCCGGGGCCACCGCAACGGCACCCTTCCCGCTCTCGATCTGCCCGGGCATCGGCGCCTGGTCGAGTTCGTCGGCGGGTTGGTCGCCGAGGGTCTGGCCGGAGATGGCGCCGGGCCCGCCGGCAGGGTGGATGGGAGCAGCGGGAGTGTGGTCTCTGGAATCCACGACGTCTCCGGCGGTGGCCTCGGGGTGGCGCTGGCCGAGCTCGCCGTCCGCTCGGGGATGGGCCTGCAGGTGGCCGGCGTCGCCGACCACCATGAACTGTTCACCGAGGCGCCGTCCCGGGTCGTGGTGTGCACCACCCGCCGGAACGAGTTGATCTCGCGGGCGGCCGAGGCCGGCGTCGGGTTCCGGGTCCTCGGCACCGCCGGGGGCCGACGGCTGGTGGTGGAGGGCCTGGTCGATCTCGGAGTGGACGAAGTCACCGCCGCCTGGCGCGGCCGGCTCCCCTCGCTGTTGGACGAGGTGGCGCCCGTCTCGTCCTGACCGGTGTGGACCGGCCGGCCGGGCCTCGCCGATCGGTCAGGCGCAGCTGGCTCAGATGAGCGCAGGCCGTCTGGCCTCCAGCTGGCTCAGGACGCGGTCGGTCACCTTGAGGTCGCCCTGACCGGTGCCGACGCGGAGGTCGGGTTTCATCAGCCCGTGATAGTCCGAGCCTCCGGTGGCCACCAGGTCGAAGCGGCGGGCCAGATTCCCGAGCTCGCGGCGCTGGCGGGCCGAGTAGCGGCCGTACACGGCCTCGATGCCGGCGAACCCGGCCGCGGCCAGCTCCTCCACCACCCGGGCCAGGTCGGTACCGTCGAGCCCCGTGCTGTAGGGATGGGCCAGTACGGCCACCCCGCCCGAGTCCCGAGCCAACCGGGCCACCTCGGCCGCCGACAGCCGAGCTTTGGGTACGAACCCGGGTCGCCGGTTGGCCAGGAACCGGTCGAAGGCGTCATCGACCGAGTCGGCGGCGCCGACCGCCACCAGGGCAGCGGCGAAATGGGGTCGCCCGACACCGACTTCGGACCCGGCCTCGGCCACCACCATCTCGTAGGTCACGGGTAGGCCGAGGTCGATCAGCCGGTCGGTCAGGGCGAGATTTCGGCGCCGACGGTCCTCCCGGAGCCGGACCAGTTCCGCACCGAGCGGGCTGGCATCATCGTCCACGAAGTACACCAGCACGTGCATGCCGCCGGATCCGGCTGATCGGCACGAGACCTCGCACCCGGGCACGAAGGTGATACCGAGCTCCTCGGCCCGGCGGCGGGCCCGCCCGATCCCGGCCAGTGAGTCGTGGTCGGTCAACGCCACCGCGCTGCAGCCGGCCTCGGCGGCCAGCTCCGGGATCCGTTCGGGGGGATCGCTCCCGTCGGACACGTCGGAGTGGGTGTGGAGATCGATCATCCCCGGCGAGGCTATCGGCGGGTGGTTCTGCACCCGGGCGCGGGCGGATAGGCACGTCCTCCGGCGGCACCACTAGGATGTGTGTGCACGGTGAGGCGATGGAGGCCTGGCCGCGATCAAGGATGAGCCCGACGACCCCGGTGTGTGCGGTGACCAACCGATGATGGAGGCCAAGGAAGCTTGCGGAGTCTTCGGGGTCTACGCCCCGGGGCGATCGGTGGCACATCTGACCTTCGACGGACTCTACGCTCTGCAGCACCGTGGCCAGGAGTCAGCCGGCATGGCCGTCTGCGACGGCGACGCCATCACCGTGATGAAGGACATGGGCCTGGTCACCACGGTGTTCGACGAGCGCAAGCTCTCGGGACTGCGCGGGCACTTGGCTATCGGCCACACCCGCTATTCGACCGCCGGTTCCAGCGATTGGATCCACGCCCAACCGGTCTTTCGTGGCGTGGGCCGGGCCGGCTTCGCTCTCGGGCACAACGGGAACCTGACCAACACCATGGCGCTGAGCGAGTTGGCCAACATGCTGCCCGGACTGGTGTCGTCGGACAGTGATCTGGTCGCCGAGCTGTTGGGCCAGGCGTTCCCTCCGGACGATCCCGTACGGACCCGCGACGAGGTCGCGGACGACCTCGAGCACGCCCTCATGAAGGTGCTCCCGTCGGTCGAAGGAGCGTTCTCGTTCGTGCTCCTGGACGCCGACCGCCTGATCGGCGTCCGCGACCCGAACGGATTCCGTCCACTTTGTCTCGGGCGCCTCGAGGCGACCGACGAGTTCGAGATGGGTTGGGTTCTGGCCTCGGAGTCCCCTGCGCTCGACGTGATCGGGGCCACGTTCATCCGTGAGCTGGAACCCGGCGAGATGGTGGTCATCGACGGCAAGGAGGTCCGCTCGGAGTGGCCGTTCCCCTTCGAACGCCTCAATCCGAAGCTCTGCATCTTCGAGTTCGTCTACTTCGCCAGGCCTGACACCACCCTCTACGGGAACGAGGTGCACGGCGCCCGCCGACGGATGGGCCAGCTGCTGGCTTCGCAGGCACCGGTTCCGGCCGATCTCGTCATGGGCGTGCCCGACTCGGGGGTTCCGGCCGCGGAAGGGTATGCGGTGGCGTCGGGTATCCCCTACGGTCAGGGGCTCGTCAAGAACCGTTACATCGGGCGGACCTTCATCGCCCCGACCCAGGCCGAGCGGGCCAACGGGGTGCGGCGCAAGCTCAATCCCCTTCGTGAGAACATCACCGGCAAGCGGCTGGTCGTGGTGGACGATTCGATCGTCCGGGGCACCACCACCAGGGCCATGGTCAAGATGCTGCGTGAGTCCGGGGCCACCGAGGTCCACCTCCGCATCTCCTCGCCGCCATTCCGTTGGCCGTGCTTCTACGGCATCGACACCCCGGACCGGACCGAGCTGTTGGCCGCCATCAAGACCAACGAGGAGATCGTCGAGTTCCTCGATGTCGACTCACTCGAGTATCTGACCCTCGACAATCTGGTCAGTGCCATCGATGCCCCCGGGGCCGGGTTCTGCGATGCATGCCTCACCGGCAATTACCCGGTGCCGGTGCCCATCGAGCTCTTGGAGCGGCCCGCACTCAGCGGGGCGGCCAGCGGGACCCGGGGGTGATCGGGGTCGAATCGGACCCGGCCCCTTCCCCTGCTTCGCCCGTCGGACCCGGAACCTCAGGACCGGATCCTGCCGGGACGACATCGGATATGTCGGATCAGTCGGCGAAGCCGCACAGCCCGGCGAAGTCGGACGAACCGGCGAAATCGGACGAACCGGCGAAGTCGACCTATGCCGGAGCCGGCGTGGACATCGAGGCCGGTGAGCGCGCTGTCGACCTCATCAAGCCACTGGTGGCCGCCACCCTCCGCCCCGAGGTGATCGGTGGGCTGGGCGGCTTCGGTGGTCTGTTCGCGCTGGACGTCGACCGCTACCGGCAGCCGGTGCTCGTGGCCGGGACCGATGGCGTGGGCACCAAGGCCCTCGTGGCCCAGGAACTCGGGCGGTTCGACACCATCGGAATCGATCTGGTGGCCATGTGCGTGGATGATCTGGTGTGCCAGGGAGCCGAGCCGCTGTTCTTCCTCGACTACATCTCGTGCGGGATGGTGGAGCCGTCCCAGATGGCCGAGTTGGTGGGGGGAGTTGCCGAAGGCTGCCACCAGGTCGGGGCCGCCCTGATCGGCGGGGAGATGGCCGAACACCCCGGGGTCATGAAACCCGGCGAGTTCGACCTGGTCGGGTTCGCCGTCGGCGTGGTCGAGCGGGACGAGGCACTCGGATCGCACCGGGTGCGGCCGGGCGACGTGCTGATCGGGCTGGCCTCACCGGGCCTGCGGTGCAACGGCTACTCCCTGGCCCGGCAGGTGCTGTCGGAACGGTCCGGTCTCAGCCTTGCCCGTCCGGCCTGGCCCGGTGCGTCCGTGTCGCTGGCTGACGAGCTGATCCGGCCGTCGGTCATCTACACCCCCGCGGTGCGGGCGGCCCTCGCCGCCGCCCACCCTGCACCCCGCTCCGGGGCGCAGTCCGGAGTACAACCAGGGGCAGAGCCAGGGGTCGAGCCAGGGGTCCATGCTGTCGCCCACATCACCGGTGGCGGGCTCGAGGGCAACGTGCCCCGCGCCCTGCCCGACGGCTTGCGTGCGGTCTTGGATCGCGGGACGTGGGAGGTTCCTCAAATCTTCGGGGAGATCCGACGTCTGGGAAACGTGACCGCCGGCGAGATGGCCCGGGTGTTCAACCTCGGGCTGGGCATGGTCATGATGGTCGACCCGGGCTGTGTCGACGACGCCCTCGGCGCGCTCGCCGGAGCCGGTGTCGGCGCCATGGCAGTGGGTCGGGTGGAGACCGGCCGGCCGGGCGTGGAATTCATCGGCCCCGAGTTCTGGTCGGCGTCTGACGATTCGCCCGGCTCAACGGACGCTCCGGGTCGGCGCCATGAGTGACCCGCTTCCCCCCACCGAGTTCGAGGCGCTCCGCAAGCATGTGCTCGAGTACTCCGTCAGGCGCGGCGACTTCGTGCTCAAGTCCGGCCGTCGCAGCAACTGGTTCATCGATTCGAAGCAGACGGTGTGCCGTCCCGAGGCCATGACGTTGGTGGCCGACGGTGTACTTTCCGTGATCCCCCCCGAGGTGGACGCGATCGGGGGCCTGACCATGGGGGCCGACCCGGTGGCGTTCGTCACCGCCGGGGTGGCTGCGACGCGCGGCAGAATGCTCAGGGCGTTCAGCGTCCGCAAGGAGGCCAAGGACCACGGGGGAGGCGGGCGGATCGCCGGAGCTCTCGACCCGGGTGACCGCGTCGTCGTGACCGAGGACACGGTGACCAGGGGCACGTCACTGCTCGAGGCCGCTCGTGCCGTGACCGAGGCCGGGGCCGTTCCCGTTCTGTTGGTGGCCGTCGTGGACAGGGGCGGGACGGTGGAGGCCATGGCCGCCGAGGAGGGCATCCCGTTCCGCGCCCTGCTGACGGCGCCCGATCTCGGGTTCGACTTCGAAGGCGGCTGAATTGCTCGGCTTCGGCCGCCGCGGGTGGACCGGGTGGTCGGGCGGGTGGACCGAGGGGTGGGACGGGGGTGGCCCTCGCTCAGCCCGGCCCCGTCAGGACAATCGCCTGTTCCGGGCATGAGACGACGCAGAGGCCGCAGGCCCGGCAGTTGTCGGCATTCGGTGTGTAGGCGGTGACCATGCGGTGGGCCCGGACCTTGACGCGCCCCATCCGGCCCAACGATCTGTAGTCGGAGTCGTCGATGCGACGAACCTCGAACACATCATTGGGACACACGTCGACACAGTCGCGTTTTCCCTCACAACGGGCGTGGTCGACCACCGGCACATAGGTTCCCCTCGGTGCCGCGCACCGCTCACCCGGGCGGTCCGGGTGAGCGGCTGCACGTCGCTTCTTCTCCAGCCTTTCGGCATCGGAGGTCATGCCTCGGGGCCTGCGCCCGCCTCGGCTTCGGCCTCGGCCTCGGGGGCCGGGTCCTCGTCACTGCCGTTGGCCAGCACCAGATAGATCCGGCGTCTGGTCTCGCTGAGGATCTCGCCCACGGCCTTCACCTGTCGGTCGGAACCCGCCTGTCCGACCTGCATGATGGCCGCCCCTACTTCGCCCATGAGCCCGCGGAGATCGACCAACGACCGGTCGGCACCCCGGGCCGCCTCTTCCCAGGGGGCAGGCCCGTCGCCGGCGGCATCGGCCGCCGCCCGGCCTTCCTCTGTGAGGCTGAACACGCGGCGACCTTCGGATTTGTCCGCGGTCACCAGGCCCTGGTCCTCCATGACCTGGAGGGTCGGATAGACCGAACCCGGGCTGGGTCGCCAGATCCCCCCGCTGCGTTCGGTGAGCTCGGTGATGATCTGGTAGCCGTGCATCGGCTCCTCGGCCAGGAGGGCGATGATCGCGGCCCGGACGTCGCCCCGTCCGACCTTGGGCCCGCGGCCGAACATCGGGCCGCCGAATCCGGGACCGAAGCCGCCGTGGCGGCCGAAGCCGGGTCCGTAGCCGTCGGCGCGCCCCCGACCCCGACTGCGGCCCCCGTTCCTTCCCCGGTTGGTCCCGCCGAAGCGGTCTCCTGAGTCGCCGCGAATTCCGGGTCCGAATCCGGGTCCGCCCTCTTGCCACTGCTCATATCTCTTGTGTCCGTGCATAGGTTTTCTTCTCCTGCTTTTGCACTATTGCCGCCGACCCATGTGGGCGACGGCCTGTTGGGATGGGCCGGCGTCTGGCAGGCCCAATTGGCTTAGGAGGTTCTCAGTAGAACACTCTCATACGGTTACGATATATCGCAATACTCCAGATGTCAAGGAAGATCGGAGTTGGAGCGAGCAGGGGGTCAGAGATCGGCGTCCGGCGTGCGGACTGGAGTCGGGATCAGTGCTGGGCTCGGGATCAGCCCACCGCCGGACAACGAGCCGAGATAGCTCGCATCGCCTCAGGTGAGCCACCGCTCGAGGTGCTCCCCAGCCTGTGGCCACGGCCATGTGGCGACGAGGCCGGTCACGTGATCGGTGCCCGGGCGCCGACTGAACGCCGACGCGCCGTGACCTGCGGAGGGAGATGCAGCCGCGGTCCTGTCAGCCCGTGGGGCCGTCGCCATCGTAGGGAACCAGATCGTTTCCGCCCATTTCAACGAATCGCTCGTTGAGGGCATGGGCGATGACATCGTGGTCGTGGGGACTCGGCAGGAGGGCGCCGTAGAGGAATGCCTCGAGCTGCAGCGCCGTGCTCATCCCTCCCAGTTCGAAGTAACGCAGCCACAGCTCGGCCCGGGACAGATCGGCTTGTTGTCGGAAGATGTCGAGGTTATCGACCTGAGGCTCAACCACGACGGTCACGAGTCCCGGAATCGCGGCCTCGGTGGGGCTCGAGGGACGAGGAGATGACCTGGTCGGCATGGTCGCGAAGGGAGGATCCCAACGCCTGAGCGTCGATGCGGAGCGCTGTGAAAGCGTCGTCCGGCGAGATGCCCTGCCGCTCCATGGTGACGCCCTGGGCCTGGGCGATGGCCTCGCGCCTCTCGAGTGCCGCCTGGATGCGGGCACCGCGCTGCTCGCCGGCCTCGTTGACCTTGGCGCCGGTGAGGACGGCCGAGGCCTCGGCCGCGAACATCGAGGCCAGCTCCTCGTCCTGCTCCGCGAAAACGGCGGGCCGGCGCGAGTAGATGTTGAGAGCCCCGACCGGCGCCTGCATGGCGTACAGCGGTGCAGAGAGGATCGACCTGATGCCGAGCGAGCAGGCCTTCGGGGTGAAGGCGGGCCACCTGAGCTCGTCGGTCAGGGATTGTGTGTGGAACCGGCGACCCTCGACGGAAGCGTCGATACAAGGGCCTTCACCGGTGGCGTACTGGTAGGTGTCCATGTCCAGAATGGTCTGATCGCTGGCCGTCACCGTGGCCAGGCGTCCGTGACGTCGGAGTGACACGCTCACCCCGTCGGCTGCGACAACGGCGGCCCTGGTCAGCGCAACCACCATTCGAAGTGCGCCGTCGACCACATCGTCGTCGGACGCGACGGCGGGATGGATCTGTGGGCCGGGGGGCGGCGCGAGGCCATGACGGCCGGACCCGGGGATTGGTTCGGTTGTGACCAGGTCTTTCAGCCCGCTGAGATCGAGGATGCGTCGGGCCCGGGCCGATGGCGACCTGACCACCATCCGCCGGTCCCGGGTGGCCAGGCGCTCGGCCGCGCCGGCCACCAGTGCCAGGCACTCCGGGGTCAACATGTCCAGTTCGCCGAGGTCGACGACGACCGAGGGGATGTCACTGGCGACCACCATGTCGAAGAGGGCACTGAGCTGGGCCACGGCGAAGGTGTCGGGCGCGCCGCGCACCGCAATGACGGCCTCGTGCTCCGAGAGGTCCGTCAAGATCGTGAATTCGTTCCCGTGCCCATCGGTCGCGCTCATGACAGCATCGACGGGAAGCTTTGGGCGGCCTCGAGGACGGGTAGGAGCGGGTGCTCGTTGCGGTTATCCTCGGTACGGTCAACCTTCGACGGCGGTGCGACGGACATGATGCCGTTGCCTCCAGAGTGGTCCGCCCTCTCGGTCGAAGGTAGATCCACCGTACCAGCATCCAACAGGTCATAGCTCCGATCTGTTGACGTCATAGCTCCGATCTATTGAATGAGAGCGGGAGTGGCGCGATGCTGAGGTTGTTGGCGGGATGAGCGAACGGAAGAATGCGCCATGAGCGGCGATGAAGTGCCTGGGGTCCAGTCGGATCCGGCAGCGGAGCTGAGCGGGTCCATCTCCGAGATGGTCGAATCACTCTTTTCGGAGGGCGGCGTGGCAGAGACGCAAGGCCACCTCGTTGCCCTTGCCGTGTCCACCATCGAGGGGTGCGACTTCGCCGGTATCTTCGTCTCCGACGGGGGTCGGGTGGGCACGCCGTACGCCACCGATCCGATCGTGATCGAGCTCGACACCTTCCAGCAAGCGGCCGGCGAAGGTCCATGCCTGGATGCGTTACGCGATGCGGCCGTGTTCTATGCCGAGGACCTGGGAGACGACATTCGTTGGCCCACATTCGGCCCCGAAGCGGTCGCCGTCGGAGTCCGGAGCCTCCTCGCCCTCCCGCTCTCCGTCAACGGTGCGCCGGGCGCGCTCAACCTCTATGCCCGTTACCCACATGCGTTCGGTGTGATCGACAGGGGGAGGGGAATGCTTCTGGCCACCATGGCCGGGATGGCGTTCACGGCCGCACAGATCCATGAGGACGAAGAACGTCGGGCGGCCAACCTCCAAGCAGCGTTGGTCACCCGGGAGATGATCGGACAGGCCCAGGGCATCCTCATGGAGCGGGAACGCATCACGTCCGACGAGGCCTTCGACATACTCCGGCGGGCATCGCAGCATCTCAACGTCAAGCTGCGGGATGTCGCCCAGAGCCTGGTCGACACCGGCGAGCGGCCCGACACAGGCCTGTCGGCCTAGAGAAACCCGACACCGGCGAGCGGCCGGACACCGGCGAGCGGCCGTAGAGGCGGAAACGGGCGAGTGGCCTTCAAGCCGGGCACCGGCGTCCCGCCCGACAGAGCCCACCCTACTCGAACCGCATGCTTCAGCCGGCCTGTGGGAGCTGCCCCCACGCCCCGATCAGGGACTGCTCCGGTGGTCGGGACCGGCGTCGATCCGGTGACCTCACGCTTTTCAGGCGCGCGCTCTACCAACTGAGCTACCCGACCCCGCCTCGGCGAACCGAGGTGGCGGACCTGACGGGATTTGAACCCGCGACCTCCGGCTTGACAGGCCGGCGTGCACTCCAAACTGCACCACAGGTCCCCAACCAGCACAGACGCTGGGGCTATACGGCACCCCCAACGGGATTCGAACCCGTGTTACCGCCTTGAAAGG
>JBEKOI010000030.1:0-20119 GCA_049521915.1 Acidimicrobiales bacterium
GACCAGGACAGCGCACCGCGCGGGTGGGTGAATCTGGAGGATCTCGGCGGGCTGACGAGGGCCGAAGTGCGGAAGCGGATCCTCGAACGTCCCATTCCGGTTGCGAAAACAGATACAACCACCCCGCGTGGTGCAGTGCATGGTCATCGCAGGTCGCACACGTGTGCGGTCGTCATCGCCACAAGGGAGCGTCCCGGACTCCTGTCGAGAGCGCTCCGGAGCGTCGCTCAGGCCTCCACGGATGCCCGCATCGTCGTCATCGACAACGCCCCGAAGTCCGGGGCGACGGCCGAGGTGGTTGCGGGGTTCACGGCCAAGGGCGTGGACGTCGAACGCATCGTCGAACCGGCGCCGGGCCTTTCCCGGGCCCGAAATGCCGCATTGCGGCGGCTGACGGAGGACGTCATCGCCTTTGTCGACGACGACACACTTCCGGACAGAAACTGGCTCAAGGCCATTCGGGAGCCGTTTGATGGGCCCGGCAACGTGAGGGTCGTCACCGGGCTGGTTCCGCCCGGGGAGTTGGAGATGTCCGAACAGTTCGAGTTCGAGCGCCGGGTCCAGTGGGGTGAGTCGTTCGACGCCCAGACCTACCGCATGGGGGCATCTGTGAACCCGATTGCGGGCTTTCCCTACCGGGCCGGGGCATTCGGTACCGGAGCGAACTTCGCCGTCGACCGGGAGTACATGCTGACCCTGGGGGGCTTTGACCCCGCGCTGGGCGCCGGAACCCGAACTCGTGGGGGCGAGGACCTGGATGCCTTTGTGCGGGTCCTTCTCTCGGGAGGAGATATTGCCAGCGTCCCGAGGTCGATCGTGTGGCATATCCATCGGTCCAGTCCGGCAGCGCTTCGAATGCAGGTGTTCGGATACGGGAGCGGCCTGAGTGCCTATCTGATGTCCGCGGTGCTGCGCGACGGAGTCAGGCCGGTGGCGCGAAGCGCGGTGGCCGGTGCCGGCCATCTGTTCGAGATGCGGACCGGTGGATCGAAAGGTGGCGGTTCGCTGAAACTCCATGCCATCGAGGCTGCGGGGCTTGCCTATGGAGGGATCGCCTTGGGACTCGAGAGGTGGCACGGGCGCGACAGCGCTGCGGCCCCACTCCGAGGTGGACCAGGCTGATGCACTCCGATGCGGAAGTGGCGTGCGTTGTGCTGGCCCACAACGATCCCCTGCAGGTCAGCCGCCTGGTGAGGGCTCTGGAGCCGTTTGATGTGGTCCTGCACTGCGATCGACGTGCACCCCGGCCCGTGGCCTCCGCCATGAAGGACGCGGCGGGACGCTCCACCCAATTCATCTCCGAAGAGCACACGGCCTGGGGCAGCTGGGGTCTTGTGTCGGCGGAGCTCAAGGGCATCGAAATCGCTCTCCGTTCCCCGAGTGTCGAGCACATCGTCGTGTTGTCGGGTACCGACTACCCCATCGTCCCCGCGGGGGTCATCGCCCAGGAACTGAAGGGTCGACGCGATCAGAGCATCCTGCACCACTTCGGCCTGCCGCAACGCATATGGGGACGATCTGGTGGCATCAGTCGCTTCGACTACTGGCACAAGCCGATGAAAAAGCGCATGGTCCGGATCCCGATCAAGCGCGCCATTCCCGATGGGGTGATCCCGGCCGGCGGAGGTGCGCAAAGGATCTTGTGCAGGCGGCACGCCCAAGAGGTCCTGAGGATTCGGGATACCCGCGACGACATCATCCGGTACTGGAGACATGTCTGGGTCCCGGACGAGACCTTTGTGCCCAGCGTGCTCACCAGCCCTCAGCTGGTGGCCCGCCGGGACGGCGATCTCATCGACGCCAAGTGCTGGTACATCGACTGGGGCGGTCCACACCAGAAGAGCCCGCAATGGCTGACGCTGAGCCATTTGGAATCGATCGCCACGGCACAGGAAACCCGTAACCCTTCTGGGATCAAGCCGATGTTCGCGAGAAAGTTCTCTTCGACGGTGAGTTCGGGGCTCATGACCCGCCTGGATAAGCAGGTGTGGTGATACCGGAGGAAGGAGTGAGCCGACAGCCCACCGGTGTGGTCGAACTCGGGCAAGCGCCAAGGTCGGTACACACCGAGCCCACCTCGGGAGCCTCAGCCGTACTGGCGGCCGACCCGGATGCAGGTGGCGGCCCCCAACGGCACGCGGCCAGGTCTGACGCCATGCCGGATGCCAGCTCCGACGTGATGTCGAAGCTCTTCGGCCGGGGATTGCTCTACGTGGTCATCTGGTCCCTTCAGATCACCGTACTGACGGTCATCTCACCGCTGCTGGCTCACCTGCTGGGTCCCGGTCAGTTCGGCCGGGTGTCCGCCGCCATCGCGCTCCACCAGGTCCTGATGGTGGTGGCGGTGTTCGGGATCGACCAGGCTGTCGTCCTGGCTCATTCCGAAGGCTCGCACGAGAACGACAATTCCGAGGCCCGTGGACTGCTGGCCGTGTCCATGTGTATCGCGGCCCTGGTCACAACCCTTGTCTACGTCACCGGCGGCCTGTGGGCCGGGGAGCTCGGGTTCGGGGGATTCAACGGGGTCGTGATCCCCACCGTCCTGTGGACGGCGCCGGCCGGGGCCTGTCTGGCCATGCTGGGTTTCCTCCGGGCCGAAGACCGGCTCGGCGCGTTCACCGCGGTCAGCTTCGTCACCGCGGTGTGCGGGCAGATCCTCGGAATCGGCCTGATCCTGCTGGGTCACCGTACCGCTCTCGACTATGCCTGGGGCGGCGTCATCGCCCAATGCGCGGGGTTGGCCATCGGGATCGCCGTCTGCCGGCCGCGTCTGGCCGGGTTGGTATCGTTCGAGCCCCTGTGGCGGGCTGTCCGTCTCGGGTTTCCGGTCGTTCTCGGTGGGCTGGCCATCTTCGTCGTCAATGCCGGAGATCGCTTCGTCCTCCAGATCGACCTCGGACCAGCGGCGACCGGGCGCTACCAGGTTGCATTCACCATCGGCGCGGCGGCCTCGTTGTTGCTGACATTTGTGAATCAGTCCTGGGCCCCGTCGATCTTTGCCATCCGAGAAGAAGAAGAGCGGTGGAAGGTCGTCGCACGGGTGAGAGACGAGAGCCTCGCCGTCATCGCACCTGTTCTTCTCGGCTTGATCGTGGTGGTCCCCGTCCTGCTCCCGATCGTCGCCCCTGCTGATTTTCACACCTCCAGCCTCCGGTTGGTGACCTACTTCATCGCCCTGGCCACAGTCCCGATCGTCATCTCCGCCAGTTGCACTCGAATCCTGCTGTCGTGCCGGAAGCCCCGGGCAATTGCGATCGCGGCCGGGGCGGCGTCGGTGGTCACAATCGCAGTGAACGTGGCACTGGTGCCAGTGTGGGGCCCACTGGGATCGGCCATCGCCAACCTGATCGCCTTCAGCTGCCAGGCGCTGGTCTTGACCGTTGCCGTCCGGCCGATCACGCAGCTTCCCGCTCCCCCCCGCAGAGTTGTGTGGACACTGGCTGCCATTGCCGCCATCGGCCTCGGCGCTCTCTATCTCCCGGACAGCGACTTGATGGTCGGTGCGCGTTGCGCCGCCCTTCTCGCATGCGGAGTGTGGGCACTGCTGTTGATCCGCAATGTCAGAAGGGACGGTTACACGGCCACGACCAGGCGCAACGTCGCCTTCTTTGGACTGTGAGCGATGGTAGGGGTGGGTGACGCTATGCGAAACGATCAGGGACGAGCTGATGGCCGGGGGCCTGGCCATCCCCCGTGGCGGGATCGGAGCGTCCGGATGAGATGGGCCGATCGATCGCATGAGTTCGCCGTCCGACTGGCGCGCCGAAGCGCTGACCGCGTCGATCGTCCCGTTGCGGAACGATGACCGAGACCTGCAGCGACGTTCTACTCATCTGTCAGCTGGATCGCTACGCGAACTCCGTGCGGCCCGGGGAAATCGCCGGGTATCTGCGCAAGCTCGGAGTAACGGTTGACGTCATGTCCACGGAGAGTCTCGGGCGACTCGGAACGGGGGCCTTCACGAGATGGATGCCGAGTTTCCGGCCTCGAGAGTGGCCGCTCTACATCTGCGAGGTCCTCAACGACATAACCGGGCTCAGCGCCCCCCTGCGGTCGAGGTGCGTGAGGCTGAGGTCATTCCTCCTTCGCAACGCGGTCCGTCGTCGAGGACGGTTGGCCTCGAGGCGAATCGAACAGGAGTCCTACGCCATCGTCATTTGCGAGAGCAACATGGACGCTTCGTTCGTCCTGCATCGACGCGTCGCCGGCACCCAGATCCTGGATCTTCCCGTGCCGTTCGCGGAAGAACGATACTTTGCCGGAGATCTCGACGAAAAGGGATTTGACCGGCTGCACCATCTGGAAGCGGAGATCTACCGTTCGGCCGATCATCTCTCGTTCCATTGGCACACCTACTCCGAGTTTGTCCAGGAACACAAATATACGGGCACGAACTGGCTTGCTCTCTCATACGGCACCACCGTCAAATCCGTGCGGGCCACCCATGCCCACGAGCCCCGGATCGTATTTTTGGGATTGTTGCGGGGGGAATGGGTCAATCTACCGTTACTCGAAAGGCTCTGTGCTCTCTATCCGGCGATTGACGTCTACGGAGGACCTGAACCCACCGGAGGTCTGCGCCGCAATTATCGCGGCTACGCACCGTCCCTCGACGTGCTGGCGGACTACCAGTTCGGGTTGACGACCATCAGCGATGATCCGCTTCGACGACAGAGCTTCTCTTCGAAGCATCTCGAGTACATCTCCTATGGGCTCCCGGTATTGACACCGGCCTGGCGACAAGACGAATTGCTCGAACCCTCGTCGATCTACTTCACTGAAGAGACGTTCGTCGATCAGATCGTGGCGACAAATCGTCCCGATACATGGAAGTCGATGAGCGATTCATCTCTCGACTTGGCGGCCACGTTGACCTGGGAGAGCGCGCTGAGGCCCCTGGGTGCCATCGTCGGGGAGGTGGAGTCGTGTATTCCACGATAGAGCGCGTCTATCCGGGCCATATGTCGGCGGAGACGGCCAAGACCATTCGTACCATCGAGAGTCTCATGTCGCCGCCATTTATCGGCTATTCCGGATGGACCGGACACGCGAACCTCGGTGACGAGGCGGTATTCGACGGTGTGAAGGCACTGTTCGGGGAGTACAAGGTCTTGTCGGTTACCTTGGGTGCCCCAGTTCGAGTCGGCGAACGGGTGCGCCGACGCCGCACGCCGTTGAAGGCGCTGGTACTGGGTGGAGGTACGCTCATCAACCAGTCCGAGCGGTGGCTGTGGGATGTCGAAGAGGCGGTGTCAAGAGGGATTCCGGTCTTCTGCCTCGGAACCGGTGTTGCTTCGGAGGAGTTCTGGCGGAAGCACCCCGAGGCGAAGAAAGGCCAGTGTCTGGATCGATGGGCAGCGCTCCTCACCGAATTCGCGTTCGTCGGTGTGCGTGGTCCGATGTCCAAGATGACGCTCGAATCGGTCGGGGTGTCATCGGAGATCACCGGTGACAGTGCGCTCGCCCTGGCGCCGGACCAGGGACCCCAGAGGGACTTTCGGGGCCGGGTCGGGTTGAATGTGTCCTGGGGTACGGATGGGCACATCATGCACGGCGATCCCGAGACCCTCATACGTACGCTGGCGGAGGGGGTCCGGATCCTGGTGGACAGCGGACTGAGTGTGACCGTCCTGCCGATGTGGTCCGAGGACGTGCCACCTTCGCGAGAGCTGGTTGCTCGTGTCGGGCATTCGGGATGCCGGTATCGGGAGGCTTTCGGATCGACTCAGGACTACATGGCCGCCATCGCCGGCAATGACGTGTTCGTGGGTCAGAAACTGCATGCCACGATTTTCGCGACCATGCAGCGGATACCGGCCATCATGCTGGAATACCGGCCGAAGTGTCTCGACTTCATGATGTCGATCGGAATGGAGAGGTTCTCGGTCCGGACCGATGCGGTTGATCCACGAGGACTGGCCGAAAAGGTGCACGAGCTGGTGGACACTCGAGACAGGATCGCATGTGAGCTGGACAGCAAGGTGTTGTCGTACAAGGAAAAACAGCGGAACGCGGCCGCGAGCCTCGAGTCGGTACTGATGTAGATCCGGCTGGATCGTCGATCCTCGGAGATCGGGTCTGGGTGCCTCATGGGCCGGACGCCCGTTCCTTGGCGATGTCCGCCCGTACCTGGGCGAGATCGAGCCGGTAGAGGGTGGCCGACCGATTTGCGGCAACTTGGCGCCATACCCCGACTGCTGCGATGGCGCCGGTCATCGCCCGCCATCGCCCGGGGCTGACGCCGTCCCATTGTTCCATGTACGTCTGTGCGCTGGTCGTCACCAGAAGGTAATAGGCGGGCCGTCGGGGGAAGCCCGACAGGGTCGTGTCGATGGTGCTCACTGCAGCCTCATCAGGGGTGTCTCTGCTGGTGAAGCTCTTCGTGGCGAAGGCGAGGTCGGGATAGCGGGCCGTGGACAGAACCGGGGCCTGGTTGGCGCCGAAGAGCACGAGGACCGACCCGTCCGGTGCGTGATCCTCGAACAGGCGCTCGAGGGTGAGGGTACCGGGTTCATTGACGTAGGCGCCGTCGGTGCTGAACGAGGCGACGACGTAGGACGTGGTCAGCACGGCCAGCATCGCGGGCACGATGAGGAACACGAGGATCCTCTGGGCCACCCCGGACCGGACGTTCCAACTGGCCGCGAGTATGGCCAGCCAGGGCAGGGCGAAGAGGAGCATCCGAAAGATGGCCTCGTTCCCGTAGCCGTTGACCAGTGGGAGGAATATCGGGACCGCAGCGCAGACGGCGAGCGCGGTGCGGGCGCGGTCCCTGGTCGTCAGCAGGGAGAACAGCGCCAGCAGGCCCACGATGCCGACGGCACCGAACGTGCCGACATCGCCGAGTACGACATTCAGGGCGTGGCCACTGGTCGGGCCGCCACCGGGTGGGGCGAAGTTGGAGAGCTTCCCCACCTGGCCCGAACTCACGTGGCTGCGCAGAACGGCGCTGTGGAGGGCGGCCCAGATGCCGGCGGGGATCACGGTGACGACGGGGAGCCAGAGCCCCCTGCTGATCCGGAAGAGGAGTAGCACGACGAGGGCGAGACCGGTCATGTACGGGGTGATCTGATGGGTCACCGCTATGAGCAGAGCGGTGAGCACGCCGATGCCGATGCGGAGGTGGCGGGTACGAATCGTCGTCGGTTGCCACACCGCGATGCCGAAGAGGGCTATGGCCAGGAAGTATGCCGCCGATTGGGGGGAAAAGTAGTCCTGGCCGATGGTGTTGGCCAGCACGAAGAGGGTGCATGCGAACGCCAGTCGGAACCGGTCCGCGAGAAAGTGACGGGCCAGGATGAAGAAGGCGCCGAGCGTGCCGAGGTCGGCTGCCGGCGTCCACCATCTGGCCAATGACATGGGGTCGCCGATCCGGAACACATCGCAGAACCAGGCACCGGACGCGAAGAAGGCAGGCCAATTCTGGTAGATGTCGATCGAAGTGTCGACGCGGTGGTGCAGTTCGAGATAGCTGACGACGCCGACATGTTTGGCCACCCACGGGAGGCGTGGGAGCGGATACAGGATCGACGGAGTGAGGGTCAAGGCGATGAGGAGGGACGCGATCGCCCACCAGACGTGGGCGCTCCTCGACCACATCGAGAGGATGGTGGCGGCTGCGATCAGCGCGATCCCCACGAACCAGATGATCGGGAATTGGCCGAGTGATCCACCGCGACCCGGGACCAGACCCGCGGTGGCGAAATCGGCGACCAGTACCATCCCCCACCCGGCGATGAGGCTGACGAGAATCAGACGGTCGGTGAACCTGTTTCTGTGCAGATCCCGACGGGAATGGAGCTTGGATGACCAGATCGCCGGAGTGGGCACGGGCTCCAGCGGAGGGAGCGCCGGAACTGATCTGATCGACGTCGTGGCGCCGGAGGTGATGCCCTGGGTCCGGAGGAGATACACGTCGATGGTCACGGCGACGGCCGCACTCGCCCAGGCAATCGGTCCCGGGTGCCAGAACCCGGTCTCGACCATGACGAGGCCTCCGCCACCGATGGCGCCGGCCGCCAGCACGACGGAGAAGACGGCGGCACGGGCCCGTCCCAGGTCGCCGATCATGCAAAAGGGGATCGCCCCGACAGCCAGCACGGCGAGAACGAACGGGAGAGCGCCGATGGCGGAGGAGTCCGACCCGATCATCCGCACTCCTCACCGGAGGCGGAACGTTGGTATCGGGATGGGGGAGAAGGGTCCCGTCCCCCGGGCTCGGCGATGCAGTGCCGTTCGGCGCCCGCCCGGTCCGGGGTCGGCGACGGAGTCAGCGGGGGGCAGGACCGTCGGAGGAGAAGGCGGCCGAAATGCGATACCACGCCTTGTGCACCCTCCTCTGGACCGATCGTCCGACGTACCCCTCGATGCGACCTCATACGGTCGTGCCCCATGGGCGCCGACTGCGAGGTCACCGTTCATTGTTCCATGAACTTCGATTCTCCAACTGCACCTGCGATGGTCGTGGTGGACCGAAATTCGCACTCCGAAATTCGGACTCAAGTCGGAAGGGCAACGCGCCGATATCGGCAATGGCAGCGCTCGGTGTCCTGATCACCCCGGGGTGATGATGGGCCGGGAGCTGCTTTCCGGTGCTGGTGTTGGATCGAGGGGCATGCTTTCTGGGCGCTTTCGGTTTGGAAATGTGTGGTCACGTGGGCGGGCGCTCACGTTGGTAGCTCTGACCGCGGTGATCGGGCTGTCGTCGACGGCGGTCATCTTTCCGTGGGCCGCGGCCTTTTCCGGGCCGAGGGACACGCCGGCGCTGGGAGTCCGGCTGGCCACATCGGACGGTGGGGTCTCCGCCCCCGGCTCGTCGGCTCTGGTGGCGCCGGATTCTCCCGCTTCCTCCAGTCCGACGCCGAGCCCCACCCCAACAGCTCCCGTTGCCGTGGAGCCAAAGAAGCCAGCCTTTGTACCGGCGAAGGCCAAGCTTGTGTTCGACGGTGAGTTCAGCGGCAGGTCCCTCAACAAGACGACGTGGACAACCTGTCTGCCCTGGTGGGAATCCGGGCAGGGATGCACGAACGAGGGTGACCAGAGCCAGAACTGGGATCTCCCGGTCAACGACGTGGTCACGCCCGGGAACCTGTCCATCAACATGAGGAGGCGGAACACGATGGGCGTCGGCCCGTCAGGTCGGCCGAAAGAGTTCAATTTCACCTCCGGCATGGTCTCGACGGGCCACAGGTTCGCCTTCTCCTACGGTTACGTTGCCATCAGGGCGAAGGTCGCCAGGGGGGACGACGTCGCGTCCGCCTTCTGCCTGTTTCCGGCCTCGTTGGCCTGGCCACCCGAGATCGACATCCTCGAATACTCGGGCTCGACGCCCAACCAGGCCACATTCACCTACCACGCCCCGAACGGCACTCGCCCCCGTTTCGCCCCAGGCCCGTTCTGGGATCTGGCCGATGGTTGGCACACCTTCGGATTGGCCTGGACCCCGGGTTCGATCGTCTGGTACATCGACGGTTACAGGGTCTTCTCGACCAATGACGATGTCACGTCGCTTCCCATGTACCTGACCCTTGGGGTGAGTGTCTACTCGGCCACCGCCCTGACCCCCGCCGCTTCGAGCATGGACATCTCCTGGGCGCGCATCTGGCAATGACGCCCATCCGACCATGAGCGGGAGCGACGTTCGCCTCAGCGAAGAGACGGGAATGACATCGCGGTCGGGGGCGGTCGGCTCCGGCCGTGCCGCACCACGGCCCGCTTCCTCGCCCGGGTCGGGTCGGATGCAGCTCCGACTGCCCTGCCTCGTCCCGAACTCGCTCGTCGTTGCCGACGGCACCGGGCACCGGGCTCCTCGGGCTACCGCGGTGTCTTTCGGCCCCCGAACCGGAACCGCGTCTTCCGATCGCCGAACCGGAAAGACGGGTCTCCCACCCGCGGGTTCGAATGCAGAGAACGGACTGAGCGTGGTCATCCAGGACCGGTCCCGTCTGTTCCGCGAGGGCCTCAGGCTGCTCCTTGGGTCATCCTCGGCGATCCAGGTCTCCCGCTGCGTGGGGGATGTCGCTTCGCTGCTGGAAGCGTGCGGCGCCGGCGCGGCCAAGGCGGCGGTGTTCGAAGGGGGAGGGGTGCCCTGGGACGTCGGAGAATTGGTGGATTCCCTCCGGGCCCGGCTGGGCGACATGGTTCTCGTCGGCACCCTTCCTCCCGGCCACGCCAGCCCCAAGATGATCGCAGGAGTCACCTATGTCCCTCGGGGATCATCGTGCCAGGCCTTGATGCGGGCGCTGGGGGACGAGTCGGAGGGTGCGGGGTTGACGGCACCCCGAGCAGATCTCGGCGGGGGGGAGACTGGCAGCCTGACCCAGCGGGAGCTGCAGGTGCTGGCCCTGATCAGCGCGGGGCTCACCACCGCCCAGATCGCCATCCGGATGGGGATCAGTCGGAAGACGGTGGAGAACCGCAGACAGTCCCTCTTTGCCAAGCTCGGTGTGCAGAACCAATCCCATGCCATTGCGGTGGCCATCCGAACCGGCGTCTTGGGAAGCGCACCCGTTGCTCGAGGACGGTCATGAATTCGGTCATGACCACCGGTCGGAAGCGTGTGCCCCGCTACCGTCAGCCCTCGATCCGGGTGAGCCGGTTCACTTCCGGTCTGCCGAGGGTGTTGATCCTCCACGATTTTGCGTACGTCCCGGAGGTTCTCGAGCTCCTTTTGGCCGACCGGGTCGATGTTGTGGCCCAGACCCGATCCGGGCGGGCCGCTGTTGCCCTCAGTGAACTCCTCGTTCCCGACGTGGTCGTGGCCGGGGAGATGCTGATTGACGGTGTCGCCGAGTACTTCGTGCCTGCGGTGCTGCAAACCGGGACCCGCGTCCTGCTGGTGTCCGAGCCGCACGATACGGCCAGGCTGGTCGAGCTGGCCGAACTGGGAATCACCGGGATCGTGGACACCGACCGCTCACCCGAGGAGCTTGTCGAAGCGGTTCTCGTGCTGGCCTCGGGTGGGGCAGTCCTTCCTCCGGACGTCGTGGCCGCCATCGCCACCGAGTGGCGTTGGGCCCGCAGGCGAAAAGCCGACGAGCACCCGGCAGCCGAGCTGACCACAAGGGAACTCGATGTGCTCGCCGCCATGTCCGATGGGCTCAGCACGAAGGCGGTCGCCCATCACCTGGGGATTGCGATCAAGACCGTCGAGAACCACAAGACCCGGATCTTCGACAAACTGGGCGTGCACACCCAGGCTCAGGCGGTTGCCCTCGCCATCGGGACAAACGCGGTCCCCCACGCCCCCGAGCCCGTCCGGACCTCCAGGTCGTGAGGAGCCTCCGACCGAGCCGCTCCGGGCAGGTACCGGTTTCGCCCGGGGCCAACGGGATCGAGGCCCGGGGCCTGTCCAAGTCACTGCGGGGGAGGGCTGTTCTGGGCGACCTCGACCTCGTTGTGCCTCGGGGAACGGTCGCCGTCGTGGAGGGGGCCAACGGGGCCGGCAAGACCACCCTCGTGCGGATACTGGCCACCGTGGTGACTCCGGACCGGGGCATGGCGCATGTCAACGGCTACGACGTTGTCGGTCGAAGCCTCGACGTCCGGCGGTCCATCGGTGTGAGTTTCGCCAACGAGCGAAGCCTGTACTGGCGGATCAACGGGTTCGAGAACCTCGAGCTGTTCGGCAGGATCGCAGGGCTGTCGAGACGGACCATCGCCGAGCGATCGTCGTCCCTCCTCGAGGAGCTCCACCTGGCCGAGGTGGCCCGAGGTCAGGTGGCCCGGATGTCCACCGGTCAGCGGCAGCGTCTGATGGTGGCGCGGGCCCTGCTGACCAACCCTGCTGTGATCCTTCTGGACGAGCCGTTCCGGGGCCTGGACGAGGATGGGGTGCGTGCCATGAACAGCCTGGTGGCCCGCCTGACCGCGGACGGCGTGACCGCGCTGATCGTGGCACCGGTCATCGAGGAGGTGCTCCCCATCGCCGACGCCACGTACCGGATCGAGGCCGGCCGGGTCCTACCCACCCGTCCCGGGCGGCGCGCCCACCCCATCGCGGTCCGCCCATGAGCGTCGTCCGCATCGTGGCCGCCATGGCCCAGAAGGACTTCCGGACCGCCATCTCGTACCGGGTGGGTTTCGCCACCAGCGTCATCGCCGCCTTCTGGGGACTGTTCGCCTTCCGGTTCGTGTCCAAGCTGGTCAACTCCGGTCAGTTCTCGGGCAACTCGGCCAGCTATTTCCGGTACACCGTGGTGGGCCTGCTCTTCGCCTCGATTCTCGAACCGACGGCGGTCGGCACCTCCATGTCGGCCCGCAACGAGCAGGTCCAGGGGACGCTCGAGTACATGGCCAGCCAACCGGTGCGTCGCATCTATCTGGGCCTCAGCTGGTCCGCCTACGGGCTCCTCCAGTCCCTGGCCGTCGCCGTGGTGGTCCTCATCCTCACCATCCCGATCGGGTTCCGGGCGTCCCATGTCAACGCGCCGGTCATCATCGCGGTCATCATCCTCACCGTTGTCATCTTCGCTGCCGTGGGCAACTTCGGGGCCGCGGTCGTTATCGTCATCCAACAGGGCGTCCCCTTGGTCGCCGGAGTGCTGAGCATCATCGGCGTGATCAGCGGGACCCTGTTCCCGATCACCGAGTTCCCCGCCTGGTTGCAGACCGTCGCTCATCTGTCACCGCTGACCTACGCGTTGGACGCTCTCCGTTCCGCCCTCCTGTCCGACCAGCCGTCGACGTCGTACGTCTCGGATCTGGCCATCCTGCTCGGCTTCGCCGTCGTGCTCCTCCCCCTCTCTGCCTGGACCCTCGAACAGGCGTTCCGGACCGCCCAGCGTCGGGGCACGTTGAGCACCTTCTGAGGATCACGGGCAGTGGCAGGACTTCAGTCCCACCCCGGACGTGCCGAAGGTAGACCGATGGCCATTTCCCCGGATGAGAATCTCCAGCTCAAGGTGGATGACCTGGTCTGGCGTGAGGTCGGCGACGAGTTGGTGGTGCTGGAGCTGTCCACGTCGACCTACCTCACCCTCAACGGTACGGCCAGATACCTGTGGGAGAGTCTGGCCGACGCCACCACGGTCGACGGGCTCGTCCAGACACTGGTCGACCGCTACCAGATCCCCGCTGCCCAGGCCCGGTCTGATACCGAGGCGTTCCTGTCGGCGCTGACCGACCGCGAGCTGCTTGTCCACGACGCCTGACCCAGCGGCGGCGAGGGTGGCAGGACACCCATTCGGGGGCGCCTGGTATCCGTCAGCCAACCCTGATGGGTTCTCCGAGCTCGAGGTGGCCGCCGGCCTGGTCGTCGGACAGGCCGACGGCCCAGCCTTCACCCCCGACGGCGAGGTCCACCCCATCGCCTCCCTGCGGGAGGTGGCCACCGCCTTGCTGACCACCCCACCCTGTGTGGTCGCATTCTCCGGCGGTCGTGACTCGTCGGCATTGCTGGCCGTGCTCTTGGACGTGGCCCGGCTCGAAGCGCTCGATGAACCGATTGCCGTCACCGCCCGGTGGGACGATGACCCGGCCAGCGACGAGAGCGCCTGGCAGGAGGAGGTCGTCCGGGCCATCGGCGTCAACCGATGGGAGATCATCCGGCCCGGCACGGACCTCGACCTGCTGGGCGACGAGGCGGTCGGCGTCCTCGACCGGCTCGGATTGGTCTGGCCCCCGCCGGCCCATGCCCTGATCCCCATGATCCGGCTGGCGGCGGGCGGGGTGTTCCTCTCCGGCGAGGGCGGCGACGAGGCCTTCGGCCTGTGGCCCTACGGTCGCCTCTGGGCTGACATACGGGCCCGTCGGGTGCCGCGCCGGTCCGACCTGAGCGCGCTGGGCCTCGGGTGCATGCCTCGACCGCTCCGTCGTCGACATTGGCAGCGCAGCCAACCGCCCTATCAGACCTGGCTTCAGCCGGCCGCCTTCGACCGACTGGCCGAGGACCAGGCCGAGGACCAGGCCGACGATCCACTGCGGTGGAACCGCTACCAGGTGGTCAGCCGTCGGCGACGGGCCACCGAGCTCACCCTGCGCACCCTCGACCGACTCTGTGCCCTCAACGGTTCGCGCTTCGCCGCCCCCTTCACCGACGAGCGGTTTCTGGCCGCGTTGGCGGCCTGGGGCGGCACCCTGGGCCGGGGCGACCGGACCGCGGTCATGACCGCGCTCTTCTCCGACGTGCTCCCGGGGCCGGTGATGGCGCGCACCAGCAAGGCTTCTTTCGGCGGGGTCTTTTGGGGACCGGCCTGCCGTCGTTTCGCGGAGGAGTGGGACGGAACGGGCCTGAGTACCGAGCTGGTCGACCCGGAGGCCCTCCGACGGGCGTGGCTGGCCCCCGTCCCTGTCTACGGGTCGGCGCTCCCTTTGCACGCGGCCTGGCTCTACGAGCGCAGAGCGCATCGGCGAACGACGGGAACCCCGACCCCCTAGGGGGATCATCCCCCCTGTTTCCCCTGTTCAGGGCATGATTCTCCCGTTACCATGGTCAGAGCAACAGGGATCACGGCACAAGGGATCAGAGCAGAGATCCGAGCAGCAGCGATCCCAGCACAAGCGATCCGAGCAGAGATCCGAGCAGGGGTCCAAGCACAATCGATCCAAGCGCAAGGGATCAGAGCAGAGATCCGAGCAGCAGCGATCCAAACAGGATCACAGCAGCAGAGAGAGGGGCACATATGGCAGAAGAGAGCTACGAGCCACCGCAGATAACGGTGCTCGGAGACATCACCGACATGACGCAGGCAAAGCCGGGGTTCTACTTCGACTTCCCGGGTTCTGCTGAAGGAAGCGACCATCAGCCGTCCCCGGGTTCCCCGGGCACGGGTACCAGCTGAGTCGACAACCCTGACGATCCTCTTCGAAAGGATGCGGCTCCGACCAGGCTCCCGAAGGGGGGCCTGGTCTGCGCGTGACATCGTCTCGACCGTGGACGCTTCCGGTCGGACGATCGCGTTGCACCTGCGGTCCGGGACCTACCTGAGCCTCGACCGCTCGGCCGCCCGCATCGTGGACCTTCTGAACGACGAGACCGATCCGCGGCACGCAGCCGAGACACTGTCCCGCCGTTTCGGTGTTCCCCTCGAACAGGCGCTGGGTGACGTCGGGGCTGTGGCCGCGGCTGTCCAGGGCTTGTCCGCCTCCCGCACGAATCGCGGTCGGCGGCCGACGGTCGCCGGCGTGCGAGTGGTCACCCGGTCGTGGTGGCGCATGCCGGCCCGCGATCGCCTCATGATCGTCCAGGTGACGCTGGTCCTCGGGTTTCTCGAGGCGGGCCTGAAGACGGTCAGTGTGGCCCGACTGGCCCGGTGGCTGCGGGTTCCGTTGGACACCGGCCGGTCATTGCCGCCGTTGACCGGGCCGGACGATCTGAGCGGGCTGTCGGACGCCGAGCAACGCGCCTATTGGGCGGTCAGCTGGGTATTGTCCCGCTGGCTGTACGACGGAACCTGCCTGCGCCGGGCTCTGGTGCTCGGGTTCTTCTTCCGCCGCCATCACCCGTTGCTGCGCCTGGGCATGGTCGACGAGGCCGACGCCATGGCCCATGCCTGGATCGAATTCGGTGGACGCGGCTTTGACACACAGGCGGTGACCGGGGCCTTCGCCTCCGGATCGGTGCGCGGTGCACCGGATGACCGATTGGAACCGAGCACCGGGGTGCTCCTGTGATCTCCTCGCTCACGGTCGGGGCAGAGGTGGGCACCTACGAGTGTTCGGGCCTCCGGATGGCATCGGAGATTCCGTTGTCCGCACCGTTGGTGGCGGACGTCGTGGAAGATGCCGACGAGGCCACCGTCGACGTCACGCTCGTCTTGGGTGAACCCACCGATCCCCCCTTCGAGCGCCCCTCCGAGGACGTGGTGGCTGAGCTCGCGGTGGACGGATACCTCTGGTACACCTTCTGTCGGGTCGACGGCGGGTACGCCGGTCGCATGCCCGGGATCGCAGACTTCGTGATCGACAGCGATCTGCGCCGGGTGGTGTGCCACCCCGCCGTCACCGGGCGCAGCCAGGTGATACCCATCGTCGTCCCCGGTACGGTCACCGCGTTCCTGTTGTCCGTGGCCGGGAGGTTCGTGCTCCACGCCAGTGCCGTGGAACTGGGCGGGCGTTCGCTCGCCTTCGTCGGCCCCTCCGGGCAGGGGAAGTCGACGATGGCGGCGATGTTCTGCGCGTCGGGAGCGGCGCTGGTGACGGACGACGTACTGCCCCTCGAGTTCGGGAACGGGGACGCCACGGCCGGGGCCGCCACGGCCGGGGCCGTCGCCGGCGACGTCCGGTGCATCCGATCGGGACGTGAGATCCGGTTGCGGGAGAAGGCGGCGTCCCTGGCCGACCGGTTCGGCGCCGAAGCCCTGGTCCGCGTCACCGCCGACGAGCGCCACGCCGTCGCTCCCATCACCACCGCACTCGATCGGCCGCCGCTGTGCGCCGTCGTGCTGCCCCGTCCCGACCGAGAACATCAAGAGGTCCGTGCCCGCACCCTCGGGCCGGGGGAGGCCTGCTTCGAGCTCGGCCGGTGCGAGCGGATCGAGGGATGGCGCGGCCGCGACCATTTCCGCCGTCAGTTCATCGACGTGGGCCGGGTCGCCGCGTCCGTCCCGGTGTTCGAGGTCTCGGTCCCCTGGGGACCGCCGTTCGCAGAGGACCTCCCCGAGCGGGTGCTCGAGGCCTGTGGGCTGGATACCCGGCTCCGTCGTCTCGACCCCTACGTCCCCGGTCGGTGCCGTAGCGGCGCCATGGGACCGCCGATGGCCCGATCCGAACCGGACCGGGAGTCGAGGACGCGGAAGGACCAGGAGGTTCGGCGAGGGGTGAGGACGAGGCCCGGGAGTGCGGAGGGCGGCCTCGTCTACTTCGAGCGTCTCGGTGCGCTGATCGACCAGCGTTGGACCGCCCGGGGCCGGCGGCCCGGGCAGTTGGCCGGAGTGGCGACCGACGCCCTGGGGGAGGTGCCGGTCCCCGCCGACCTCACGCCCGAGGCCATTCTCGGCCTGCTTGCCACCGGCAGTGGTCTTCCCGGGCAACGACGGTCCTCGGACAAGTTCGGCCAACCACCGGCCGTCATGTACCGGAGCGACAACTTCCAGGTCCAGGCCATCACCTGGATGGACGGGTCGACATCGATCCACCAGCACGGCTTCGAGGGGGCGTTCCGGGTGTTGCAGGGATCGAGCCTGCATGTCCAGTACGCCTTCGACGATGGTGAGACGCTCGCCGAGCGCCATCTGGTTGCCGGCCGCCTGGCCATGGCCGACGCGGAGATCCTTCGGGCCGGTGACGTCCGGCCCATCGCGGCCGGGTCAGACTTCATCCACGCGCTGTTCCACCTCGACCGCCCCTCGGTCACCATCGTTGCTCGCAACGATTCGTCAGATCTGCCCTGCCCCCAGTACGAATACCGGCTTCCGGGCCTTGGGGTCGACGTCCTCGACGTCGACGACCGCCTGCGGATGCGGATGCGTGGTCTGCATTCCCTGTACCGGCTCGACCCCTCGCAGGCTATCGAGGTGGCTCTCGATGTGGTCGGTGGGCAGGACCTGTGGACCGCCTTCCGGGTCTGCGACGAGTGGGCCGGCACCTACGGGGAGGGCTCGGCTCTGGAAGGACTGACCGAACGACTGGGACACCGGCATGCGGTCCTCGGCGAGCTGCTGGATCCCATGTTCGGCGAACAGGTACGCCGAGGCCGCCTCCTCGCACGACGGGGGATGCTGAGCGAATCGCGCCACCGACTGTTCCTCGCCCTGATCATCAACCTGCCTGACCGACGATCCATCCAGAAGGTGATGCAGCAGCGCTTTCCCGGTGAGGATACCGATGAGTTGATGGCGGGGTGGGTGGCGGAGCTGTCTTCTCCTCGGTACCGCGGGATCTCGGGCCTGATCCTCGGATCCGACGAGCTCGAACGGCTGAAGGCACGCATTCTCGCAGGTGAGAGCGCCCCCGCGCTGGGTGCTCTGGCCTCCGAGTGGAGGCCGCCACCGGTGCTGGAGAACCTGTTCTTCGGCGGACAGCCCTCCGGTGATTCGGGCCCACCCAACCCGCCCGCTCAGCCGGTTCGGGCCGTCAGTGCGGAGAGACAGCGGTCTGAGCAGGAGCAACCCGAGAGGAGCCGAAATGCCGGTGGAGTTCGCGGTGGAGTGTCGAGTGAAGGAGCGCGCATTGACTAGGACGAGAACGGCGACGATTGTGGGCTCGGTGGCGACGGTGCTTGCCATCGGGCTCGGTTCCGGGGCGGCGGGGGCAATGCAGGCGGGTTCGGGGACCACCTCCAGGGTGGCCAGGGCAGGCGCGGTCGCGCGAACACTCACCCTTGCCGCGACCGACGGCCGACCGATGGCGGGGCTGGCCGACCTCCCTCGGGCGGTTCCCGAAGCGGTCGCCCCTCGATCGGCGTCCACGGGCTCAGGGTTCCTCTCGATATTCCAGGAGGCATCGGTCACACCTCTCCAGGTCTCGCTCGACGGGTCCCCACCGGTGACTGTGGCGGAGGGAGGGTTCAAGTATGGCCTCGTGCCGTCGGGCGACTATTCGGTGACAGCCACGCTTGGGGCCACGACCGTTGCGGCTGGCATGGTGAACGTGCCTGCCGGCCAGGACGTGACCGCTCTGGTCTATCTGACCCATCCGGACGGGGTCGCCACGGTCACCGGCTTCGTGAACGACCGCTCGACGCCCCCGCTGGGTCAGTCGCGCATCGTATTCCGCAATGCCGCCAACGTGGCCCCGGTCGACATCTACCTGAACGGAACGAAGATCGCGTCGTCTTTGACCAACGATCCCGCTTCCCCGACCGACGCCACCGTCATGGTGGGAGCCGGGTCGATCACGATCGTGGTCACCAGAGCCGGCGGCCCGATCTCGGAGCCGCTCTACTCGCAGTCCGGCAACCTGGTAGCCGGCGATCTGCTGAACGTGTTCGTGGTGGGGGACCCGACCGCGGATCCGAGCACACTTGGCTTGCTGACCAACGCCAATCCCCTGGGGACCGGCTACCGCCTCTATGCCTCGGATGGCGGTGTATTCAACTTTGGGAACTCCCAATTCTTCGGGTCGATGGGGGGGGAGCCTCTCAACGAGCCGATCGTGGGCGCCACGCCGACATCGATCGGCCTCGGGTACTGGCTGGTGGCCTCCGACGGTGGCATCTTCTCGTTTGGCGGCGCCAACTTCTATGGCTCAGCCGGTGACATCTCGCTGAACAAGCCGATCGTCGGGATGGCGTCGACCCCGGACGACGGCGGCTACTGGCTGGTGGCCTCCGACGGTGGTGTGTTCGCCTACGGCGACGCCGGGTACTTTGGGTCGACCGGTGGTATTCGGCTAAACGAGCCAATCGTGGGTATGGCGTCAACGCCCGATGGCAAGGGCTACTGGCTGGTGGCCTCCGACGGTGGGGTCTTCGCGTTCGGCGACGCGGCCTTCTTCGGCTCGACCGGCGACGTGACATTGAACAAGCCGATCGTGGCACTGCTTCCGACGGTCGACGGACTGGGCTACTGGCTGGTGGCCTCCGACGGTGGTGTATTCGCATACGGTGACGCGGCCTTCTTCGGCTCGACTGGGAACATCGCGCTCAACAGACCGGTCGTCGGGGCAGTGTCGACACCGGACTCGCTGGGCTACTGGCTGGTGGCCTCCGACGGTGGCATCTTTTCGTTCGGCGACGCCAGCTTCCATGGCTCGACTGGCAACTTGGACTTGGACGCTCCGGTCGTCTGGGCAAGCGCTCCAGGGGCGCCCCTCCCGGCCTGAACTTCGTCGCCGAAGGTACGAGCCCACTCGGCCCACTCGGTCGACGAGCCGACGAGCCACGAGCCGACGAGCCGACGAGCCACGAGCCGACGAGCCGACGAGCCGACGAGCCGACCAGCCGACGAGCCGACGAGCCGACGAGCCGACGAGCCGATGAGCCGATGAGCCGACCAGCCCAATCGGTCACCGAGCCGACGAGCCCACTCCGTCACCGAGCCAGGGCCCCGGCCGCGGCGGTTGTGGTCCGAGGGTCGGGATGCCGCGGGTCGCAGGTCACGGGCCGCGACGCCGCGACCGTTGACATCACGGTACCGATGTAGCGCGAACAGGCGGCAACGTCCCGAGGATTCTTCCTCGGCGATCTGGAACGCCGGCCGATGTCACACCTCGGCCGTAGGGTGCCGACGGTGCTTCGAGC
>JBEKOI010000031.1:0-19568 GCA_049521915.1 Acidimicrobiales bacterium
ACGAGGAGCTCTTCCCCGGCCAGCCTCCCCGCCTCCCCCAGGCTCTCGGTGAAGACCAGATCGGGTTCGACCCTCATGACACGGGGACCTTCGCGCCCGAGACGGATCGAGCGGGTGGGGGTCACGGTCGGGGCGGCCAGGGGCAGCAGCCTGGAGGCGAAGTCGAGCACCTGTCCCGGCGCCCGGTACCCGAGCGTGAGCTCGTCCTGGCGCACGCCGGCCGTCGACGGAAGGTGGCGGAATATCTCGTCCCAGCTGTCGTAGGTCCACGCGCCGGTCGCCTGGGCCAGGTCCCCGAGCACGGTGAGAGAGCCCGTGGGCGCCCGCCGGGCCACCATCCTGAACTGCATGGGGCTCAGATCCTGCGCCTCGTCGACCACGATGTGACCGTAGGAACGTGACCGACCGTTGATGAGAGCATCGGCCTCGTCGAGGAGTGGGAGGTCGTCCCTCGTCCAGCCCGAGGCCCGCTTGCCGTTCCGCCCGAGGAGGAGCTGGCACTCCGAAGCGCTCAGCAGTCCCGCCGCCGCCGCGGCCAGCCTGTCCTCACTGCCCAGGAGCTCACGCACCAGTGCTGCCGGTGACACCGAGGGCCACAGCCGATCGAGCAGGGACCGGAACGGCTCGCCGGCCGACACCTCGCCTTCGAGCCACGGTTCGTTGGCCTCGAACCGGCCGGACGCCCGGAGGCGCTGCCGGACCAGGCTGACCACCCTCGAGCGCAGCGCCGCCCGGCCGGCCTTGTAGGGCACCGGGGTCCCGGCGATGGAGTCGGCCAGCCCGTTCAGGTCGTCGGCCGGCACCACACAGGTGGCGAACCGGGCCCGGATGGTGACGTCCGTCTCGACGTGGCGGCGGCGAAGCCGCAACCCGGCGGCCAGGACGCCGGCCATCCGCGGATCGCCCTTGAGCCGGCCCACCTCGGGCGAGTCCTCCCGTACCGTCCGGGCCCGGGGCACGATATCTGCCATCGTCGTCTGGATCACGGCCTCCTCTCCCAGGGACGGAAGCACCTGGGAGATGTAGCGGAGGAAGGCGCGGCTCGGGCCGATCACGAGCACCCCAGCCCGCGACAGCGACGGATGGTTGTAGAGGAGGAAGGCCGCCCGGTGCAGTCCGACCGCCGTCTTGCCGGTTCCGGGCCCACCCTGCACGGCGAGCAGCCGGTCGAGGGGGGCGCGGATGATCTCGTCCTGCTCGGCCTGGATGGTGGCAACGATGTCGAGCATCTCGCCGGTGCGCGCCCCTTCGAGCTCGGCCAACAGCGCGTCGCCCCCGCGCAGCCGGGTTCCCGTGAGGTCGGCGTCGGCGCCGGCGAAGAGATCGTCCGCCACCGCCATGACCTTCCGGCGGTCGACCATCACCTGGCGGCGGCGCTTCAATCCGTAGGCATCGTCGGCCCGGGCCCGGTAGAAGGGCATGGAGACCGGAGCGCGCCAGTCGACGACGACCGGGTCACCGCATCGATCCTCCACGTGACGGCGACCGATGTGCCATGACCGGTCGTCGGCCTCCTCGTCGATGCGACCGAAGAGCAGCGGGCGCGGGCTCTCGGACAGAACGGCCACCCGGTGGACCAAGGCGGCCTGGTAGTCGAGGTCGGGGTTTCCGGCACTGCGCACATCCTCGAGCAGGAGCTCGGCCCGTGCCCGCAAGTCTGACAACGCATGGTGGGCCCCATCGAGATAGTCCTGCTCGGCGAGGAGCTCGGCATCCCTGTCGGAAACCGGTGGCGTCACCATGACAGCCGGACGCCTTCCACCCGCTCCAATCTGCGAAATGATTTAGAAGCGGACGCGCAACACTCCCTGAACATATTCAGGGAACATAACCCAGCAATTCTTCGCCCTGCAACATTCCTACCTGGGAGTACTCCTTCTCCACCACGACCTCTTTGTTACTTTGTCAGTGGGGATTCAGTGGTTGTCAATATAAACAAAAAACTCCGACATTGCAAGGGAAGAACGCACCTTTTCGGGCCGGCTCCAGGCCGGCCGGTCGGTGAGCCGTTGGGCCTGGTGGGCCGGTCCGGTCGGGTTGCCGTTCACCGGGGCCGGAGCCCGTCGCAGACGATGTCCACCATGCGCAGGAGCGACGCCTCGTCGAGCTCGGACCGCTCCCCGGCATGGCACACCCCCACCACCAGACCCATGACCTCTTCGGCGGTGACACCGCGGCGGACCGCACCCGCGGCCTGGGCCCGCTCGAGCATCTGTCCGACACCGGACGCCAACTCTTCGGCCATCGCCGCACAGCGCGACTTGATGTCGATGCCGGCGGCACCCAGGGCGTCGATCAGGTCGTGCTTGTTGGACACCTTGCCCGCGAACTCCCGCAGGTACGAAAAGAACGCCTCGCCGGCATCCCCCGGCCCGGGCGGAGCGGTCGCCGTCCGTGCCAGTTCCTCCAGCCTGGTCAACACGATGGCCTCGAACAGAGCCTCCTTGTTGGGGAAGTGGCGGTACAGGGTCCCGACCCCCACGCCCGCCCGTTCGGCCACCGCGTCGATCGGTGCGGCCACCCCGCGGACGGCGAACACCTCTTCGGCGGCCTCGAGGATCCGCAGCCGGTTCTTCACCGCATCGGCCCGCATGGGCCGGCCGGTGGCCGCCGGAGCCGAAGGATCCGCCCCGCCGGCCGTCCCCTCGAGCACATCCACTTCTTCCACCGCTTCCCCCTTTTGCCGCCGGCCACCCGGACCGGCGTCGCCGTCCCGGCCCACTTGACAACCGGAATCAGAGTTCCGTATAGTAACTAACCGGAATATCCGTTCCGACTATACCCACTCCTGCCGCCCGTGGCCAGGCATTTCAGCCGGCCACGGCGCATCGGAGAGGTCCGACGAACACCCGTACGCGGAGGCCACCGATGACCGTCCTGGAGATCACCCCTCTCGAAGATCCGGACCTGATCCAACCCGACCCCCGCCGGTACTGGGCCTTGGCCGTCATCGCGGTGGCCCAGCTCATGATCGTGCTCGACGCCTCGGTGGTCATCGTGGCCCTGCCCTCGGCCCAGCGGGCGCTGCACATCTCGGTCGCCGACCGGCAGTGGGTCATGAGCGCCTACACCCTGGCCTTCGGCAGCCTGCTCCTGCTCGGGGGCAGGATCGCCGACTACCTGGGGCGCCGCCGGATGTTCTTCGTGGGGCTGCTCGGATTTGCCGGTTCCTCCGCCCTCGGCGGTCTGGCCCAGAACCCGGCCATGCTCTTCGGCGCCCGCGCCCTTCAGGGCGCCTTTGCCGCCGTCATGGCCCCCGCCGCCCTGTCCCTGCTCACCGTCACGTTCACCGAACCCCACGAACGGGCACGGGCGTTCGGCGTCTACGGCGGGATCGCCGGCGGTGGTGCCGCCATCGGTCTCGTCCTCGGTGGAACCCTCACCCAATTCGCGTCCTGGAGATGGACCCTGCTCATCAACGTCCCGATCGCGCTGATCGCCGCCGTTGCCGTCCTCCGCGTCATAAAGGAGAGCAAGGCCGTCTAGCGGTCCGGCTACGACCTGCCCGGAGCCGCCACCGTCACCGCCGGACTGTTCCTTCTCGTCTACGGATTCACCGTGGCGGCCACCGACGGCTGGGGAGCACCGCTCACCGTGGCCATGCTGGTCGGCGCGGCGGCGATGCTGATCACCTTCGTGGCCATCGAGCTGCGCACCCCGCATCCACTCCTCCCGATGCGTGTGGTCCTCGACCGCAACCGTGGCGGGGCGTACCTGGCCGCCTTGCTGGTGGGCAGCGCCATGCTCGGCACCTTCTTGTTCCTGACCTATTTCTTCCAGGGGACCCTCCACTACTCGGCGCTCAAGACAGGGTTCGCCTTCCTGCCCTTCTCCGGAGGGATCATCCTCGGCGCGGCCCTGGCCAGCCGGCTGCTGCCCAGGTTCGGCCCCCGTTCGCTGATGGTGGGGGGCCTGCTCCTCGGCGCCTTCGGACTCATCTGGTTCACCCGTCTCGGTGTCGGGAGCACCTTCGGTGCGCACGTCCTCCCGCCCGAGGTCATCGTCAGCTTCGGGATGGGCGTCGCATTCGTCCCCATGAGCAGCACCGCCCTCATCGGAGTGGATCCGAAGGACGCCGGAGTGGCCAGCGCCCTGGTCAACACCACGCAACAGGTGGGCAGCTCGCTCGGAACCGCCCTGCTCAACACCATCGCCGCGTCGGCCGCCGCCGCCTACCTGGTCAGCCATGCACACACCGGTGGCGCGGCGAGGGCCGCGGTGGTCCACGGCTACACCACGGCCTTCTCGGTCAGCGCCGTCCTCCTGCTTCTCGCGGCCGCGGCCGCGGCCGGGCTCATCCGGGCCTCGCGCCACGATGCGATCGAAGGCCACGACACCGGGACAGAGCCGGCGTTGGTCGGCTCGACCCCCTGACGTTCTCAGCCGCCTCGGTGTCCCGCGCCCTTCGGCGCGGGACCGTCACTCGGCCAGCAGTTGGGTGCGGGCCTGCTCGAGCGCCTTCAGTCCATCGGGACCGAGCTCGGGTACGTGCAGGTCCAGATCATCGATGGTGTGGACGAGGATGCCCCCCACCAGTGCCCGAAGTGCGTACTTGTGGTCGGCGGGGACGACGTACCAGGGGGCCCACGGGGTGGACGTGGCCGTGAGCGCCTCCTCGTATGCCGCCCGGTACTGGTCCCAGTAGCCCCGTTCGGCCAGGTCCGAGGTCGAGAACTTCCAGAACTTGGCCGGATCGTCCAACCGCTCCAACAGACGCTTCTTCTGCTGGTCACGGGAGAGGTGCAGGTAGATCTTCACGATTCGGGTCCCGTTGCGGTGCAGGTGGTGCTCGAAGGCGTTGATGTCATCGAACCGGTCCGCCCACACCTGCCGACGGGATCCGGACGGGACGCTTCGCCGGTGCAGGAGCTCGGGATGGACCCGGACCACCAACACCTCCTCGAAATAGGATCGATTGAAGATCCCGATCCGTCCGCGTTCGGGCAGCGCTTTGCTGTAGCGCCACAGGAAGTCGTGGGCCAGCTCCTCACCGGAAGGCTCCTTGAAGGACACGACCTGGCAGCCCTGCGGGTTGACCCCCGACATCACGTGCTTGATGGTCCCGTCCTTGCCGGAGGCATCCATGCCCTGGATGAGCAGGAGCACGGCATAGGCGTCGCTGGCCCACAGCAGCTCCTGGGAGGACTTAAGATCGTCGACGAAGGAACGGAGCTCTTCTCCGGCCACCTCCTTGGCGTGCGTCGCTCCGGACCGCAGCCAGTCGGTGGTGGTCGAGTCGGTGGCCCGGTGGGCCAGGTGGGCCGGCTCGCCCGGACGGACCATGAGTTCTTCGATGACGGCCTTGTCGAGCTTCACGTTGCAGCCTCCCGTCGGACATCACCGGCCGACCTTCCGCCCCGCGCCGGGCCCAAGCGTAGGCGGCCCCTGGTCCCGGCCGGGCAGGCCCGGTGGTCGAGGTCGCACGCGGTGTGGGCCCTTCGGGGGGGCAGACTTCTCCCGTGCGCCTCTTCGTCGCCGTCGGTCTGCCGGCACCCATCGTCGAGCTCGTGGAGGCGCTGCCCCGTCCCGAAACCCGGCAGCTGCGGTGGACGACACCGGCGCAGTGGCACATCACCTTGCGCTTCCTGGGCGAGGTGGACGAGGTGGCCGAGGTGGCCGATGCGGTGAACGGGCTCGCCGGCAGGTTCGACCCCGGCGCCATCGAAGCCCGGTTGGGACCCGAGTCGAGATGGTTCCCCGGACGACGCGTCCTCCAGGTTCCTGTGGCCGGTCTCGACGCGTTGGCCGGACTGGTTCGCGACCTCACCGCGAGGTGGGGTGCGGCTGACCAACCGGGCTTCTCCGGCCATGTCACCCTGGCCCGGGTCAGAGGCCGTGGTGGTGGCCCGGCCCATCTGGCCGGCGTGCCCGTCGAGGGTCGGTTCGCCGTCGCCCGGGTGAGCGTGTTCGCATCCACGCTCGGGGCCGGCAACGCCTCCTACGAGGTGCTGGCCGATGTCCCGATCGTGCGGGCCCGCCCAGCCTGACCCAGGGATGCGGCTCACGCCGGGGTGTGCCGCTCCAGGATGGTGACGGTGTCGGTTCCGATCGGCAGGGTCCCGAAGGTGCCGGCCCCGGTGCCGGCCAGGCGCGAGGCGCAGAATGCTTCGGCCACGGCCGCGGGAGCGAACCGGACGAGAAGCGAGGCCTCGAAGACCAGGGCCATGCGTTCGACGACCGAGCGGGCCCGGGACTCGAGCGCCTCGAGGTCGGTCAAGTCCACATGGAGATCGTCGACGGCCCGGCTCAGACGGGAGTCGCCGCCCTCGGCCCGACCGACCTCGGCCCAGTAGGCCTCGAGGGTGTCAGGTTCGCGGGCCAGCGCCCGGAGCACGTCGAGGCAGATCACGTTGCCCGAGCCCTCCCATACGCCGTTGACCGGGCTCTGGCGGAAGAGCCGGGGCATGCCTGACTCCTCGACGAACCCGTTCCCCCCCAGGCACTCGAGGGCTTCGGCGGCGTGCTGCGGGGCCCGCTTGCAGGTCCAGTACTTCACGATGGGGGTCAGCAGGCGTTGGAGGAGCAGCTCGTGCCCGTCGGTGCCGCCGGCATCGAAGGCCCGGGCCAATCTGAGGGCCGAGACGGTGGCCGCCTCGGACTCGATGGCCAGGTCGGCGAGGACGTTGGCCAACAGGGGCTGGTCGGACAGGAGGCGCCCGAACGCGACCCGGTGGGCGGCATGCCACGTGGCCTGGGCCACCCCTTGGCGCATGATCGATGTGGAGCCGAGAATGCAGTCGAGCCTCGTATGGTTGACCATCTCGATGATGGTGCGCACCCCCCGTCCCTCGTCACCGATCAACTGGCCCGACACCTCGGCCAGCTCGATCTCGCCGGATGCGTTCGACCGGTCACCCAGCTTGTCCTTCAGCCGCTGGATTCGAATGGGGTTTCGTGTGCCGTCGGGCCTCCAGCGGGGGACGAGAAAACAACTGATCCCGCCCGGGGCCTGGGCCAGCATCAAGAAGGCATCGGACATCGGCGCCGAACAGAACCACTTGTGCCCAGTCAACACATAGGTACCGCCGCCGTCCCCGACGGGATCGGCGCGGGTCGTGTTGGCCCTCACATCCGATCCCCCTTGTTTTTCGGTGAGAGCCATGCCACAGGTCACGCCGGCCTTTTCGGTCACCGGCAGGTTGGCCGGGTCGTAGGTGGGAGAACAGATCATCGGCTCCCAGCTCCGTGCCACCTCGGGCTGGTGCCGGAGCGCGGGCACCACCGCATAGGTCATCGAGATCGGGCAGATGTGGCCGGCGTCGACCTGGTACCAGACGATCACCTTGGCCGCCCGGGCCACGTGGGCACCGTCCCGTGGATCGGCCCACGGCCCGGCGTGCAGGCCGTGGGCCACCGACGTGCTCATCAGCTCGTGGTAGGCGGGGTGGTAGTCGACGACGTCGATCCGGTTCCCGTATCTGTCATGGGTACGGAGTACCGGGCGGTTCTCATTGGCCAACCGTCCGAGCTCCTGTGCCCCGGCGGTACCGGCCAGGGTTCCGAGCATCGTCAGATCGGGCCGGGCCCACCCGGCACCTTCCCGATCGACCGCTTCACGCAGGGCCGGATCGGCATCGAAGACGTCGTAGCCCTCGAGCGGAGGAACCTGGTTGAGGACTTCGTGGGTATCGAGCTGGCCAACCATGGCACCCTCCGTCGGTCGATGACACAGCCCGCCCTCGACCCCGGACCGTCACCTCTCCATCATGGCCCACTCCCCGACCCGGCCAGGATGGTCCCTTGCCGCGCACGCCGCGCTCGGCCGACGGCAGGACTGATCGTGCGCTCGTTCAGCTCCGGGCCCACGTCGTCGAATGGAGTGACCGCTCGGCGGCCGGCTCGGACAGCAGCGCCTCGATCTCGGTGGAGGTAACGGGCCGAGAGAGGATGAAGCCCTGACCGCGGTCGCACAGCTCATCTCGGAGTGCCTCGAGCTGCGCGTGGTCCTCGATGCCCTCGGCCAGCGTGACCAATCCCAGGGTCCGACCCAGCTCGACCAGCGTGTGGATGAGGGCCGCCGAGTTCGGGCTCCCATCCATCTCGGCGATGAACGACTTGTCGATCTTGAGAACATCGACGGGAAACTGTCTCAGGTAGGCCAACGACGAGTAACCGGTGCCGAAATCATCGATGGCGATGAGCACCCCGATGTCCTTCAGCCGCTTCAGCCGGGAGACGGTGGCGTTGGCATCCCGCATGAGCGTCGACTCGGTGACCTCGATGACCAGCGAATGCGGATCGAGCTTGCTCGAGGCCAACGCCCCGAGCACGTGGCCGATGAGCTGCTCGGTCTCCAATTGGCGCATGGACACGTTGACCGACATGGTCGTGTGGAACCCCTGCGCCTGCCACGATGCCGCCTGTGCACAGGCTGTGTTCAGGACCCATTGGCCGACCTCGACGATCATCCCGGTGTCCTCGAGGACGGGAATGAAATCGGCGGGGGCGATGACGCCGCGAGTGGGGTGCTGCCACCGGATCAGTGCTTCGACACCTCGGATGGAGGCGGTATCGAGATCGAAGATCGGCTGGTAGAGCAGGAAGAACTGATCGCCGGCCAGGGCTGAATCGAGGTCCGACTTCAGCTCGAGCCGATCGACGGCGGCCGACTGCATCGCCGGTTCGAAGAGCACCCATCCGTCCCTCCCGGCGGCCTTCGCCCGATAGAGCGCGATGTCCGCATCGCGGAGGAGCTCCTGGGCGGACGACCGGTCGCCGGTGGCGATCCCGATACTGGCCGTGATGGAGATGGGCAGACCCTCGAAGCCATGGACCATCAGCGGCTCGCGCAGCACCTCACGGATCCGTTCGGCCACCAGCTCCGGGCCGGCGGCCATCGAACTCCCGTCGGCCAGGATGACGAACTCGTCCCCTCCCAGTCGGCCCACCGTGTCGCTGGCTCGCAGGAGACCGGCGAATCTGTCCGCCACCATCTGCAGCAGCCTGTCGCCGGCTTCGTGACCCAGTGAGTCGTTGGCGTCCTTGAAGTTGTCCAGGTCGATGAAGTAGGCGGCCACCGGATCGAAGGTCCGGCGAGCGCGGGCCAGCATCTGCTCGGCCCGGTCGAGGATCAGCTGCCGGTTGGCCAGACCGGTGAGCGGATCGTGCAGGGCCCGGTGGGCCAGCAGGGCCTCGAACTCCTTGCGTTCGGTGATGTCCCGGATATTGGCCACGTAGCCACCCACCGACGGCCGGTCGCACTGATCCGAGACGACCGCCTCCACGTCACGCCATGAGCCGTCGACCCGTTCCATCCGGAACTGGATGGGCGCCGTCTCGGCGGAAGTCTGCAACTGAGACCCCATCCGGTCACGGATCCGTTCACGTTCGTCGGGATGGACGAAGTCGGTGGCCCGCCGGCCGATGAGATCGGCGGGTTCAAATCCCAGGAGCTGGGTGATGGCCGGGCTCACGTAGGTGCACACGGCCCCGGCTCCCATCACCAGCGTGACGTCGGAGGAGCTCTGGATGAGTGAACGGAAGCGGTCCTCGCTCAACCGGGTCGACGCCTCGGCCTCCTCCTTCTGCTCCATGGTCGCACCGGCCATGCGGATGATGAAGAGCAGCACGAAGGCTCCCATGGCGGCCAGCGCATTGGCCTGGTGTATCGAGAGCATCGAGGGTGCCCATCCCTCGGTGATGGCCACCTGACCGGCCACGATCCCCACCAGGCTCCAGAGGGCGGTGATCCTCCACACACGCGATCCGCCGTGGGCGACGTTTTCGAGGGCCAGAAAGGCAAAGGCACCGGTGAGAACCGGGCCCCATCCGGACAGATAGATGACCGCGGTCACAGATGCCACGTGGACGACCACCCGGACATGGAGCCGGTACTGCGAAGGGTGGGCCCGGTAGAGCTGGTCGGCGGCGAGGCTGGCGATGGGGATGGCGATGAACACACCGAGCCACAGCCAGGCCGACTCGTGGACCACCAGGTCGAACCTCATCATGAGGAGGATGACGAAGAACGCGGCCGGACCCATCAGATAGGCCACGTGGGTGGGATTGACCCGCCATCGGGACGATGCCTCCTCGGCCTCGGGGTCGGGCACGCCCTGCGACCAGGGCTCCGTGTCTACCCACGAGGGCGATTGCAGCTCGTCCGACATTGAAATTCCCCGTCTTTCATGCAGGCGCTCCCTCTCTTTCGACCACTTCGAGCCCCGACTTGAACGGATCAGGCCCAGGCCGATCCGGGGGCAGGCCCAAGGTCCGGCTGCCGCCCGGGGCACGTACATCGGCCCAGGCCACGGGCCACGTGGTTGCCCTGGTCGAGGGGAAGGACCACGCTGCCCGAAGGGCAGGGCCCTTCGAGTGGCAGGCAGGTCATGCCTATTCGAAGGGTAGGCCCTCTTCGAAGGGCAGGCCCTCGAGATCGTCGATGCTGGTCAGGTTGTGCTCCGCCCAGTAGTTCCTGATCCCTTCCGGACCCTTTCGGGAGGACCACTGGTCCATCGTCGGTCGGTGGCCCTCGAACGACATCAGGGGAACGCCGTATCCGCACGAGTCGGCGATACGGCCCACGTCGACGACGATGATGGACCGCACCCCCACCCCCGCCGCCCCTGGGAACCACCGGGCCAGCTCGGCGAACTCGGCGCTGCCGGCGGGAACCGTCCGTCCCTTTCCATGGAGGCGCACGATGCGGGGCGGACCGCTGAAGGCACAGAACATGACGACGATCCGGCCGTTCTCCCGCAGGTGGGCAATGGTCTCGACCCCACTGCCCGTCTGGTCGAGATAGGCGACGGTTCGTCCGTCCGGTACGGCGAACTCGTTGCGATTTCCCTTCGGCGAGCAGTTCACGAGCCCCCCGCCGTCCAGAGGGGCGGTGGACACGAAGAAGACCGGCTGGGCGAGAAGCCACTCGGCCAACCGTTCGTCAATGACCTCGTACGTCCTCCCCATCCCCCAATTATCGCGCCGGGCAGGTCGGAAGCTGTCAACGGCCCGGATCGGTCCGAGAGCTCAGGAGCTGTTCGTGACCCCGACGTTCCCGTCCGGCCGGACCGGGCTGGCTTGGTCCGTAAGCTGTCGGTAGCTTTCGTAGGTGGTCGTCGGGAGGACTGCCGGCCGATGGACAGGAGGAGCCCCCGATGCGCCACACGGGCCTACTCGCCACCCGAGCCGTGTTCGGGGGATACCTCGCCGTTCACGGCGCCCAGAAGCTGTTCGGTTCCTTCGGAGGAGGTGGTCTCGATGCCACCGCGGCGGCCTTCGAGTCGATGGGCATGCGTCCGGGCAGGCCCCTGGCGGCACTGGCCGGCATCAGCGAGCTCGGGGGCGGGATCCTGACCGCGACCGGTATCGCCGACCCGCTGGGTCCGCTGGCCATTGCCGGAACCATGGTGGTGGCCTCCACGGTGCACCGGAAGCAGGGACCGCTCTCGCAGAACGGAGGCTTCGAGCTCCCACTCACCAATCTCGCCCTGGCCGTGGCATTGATCAGCTCCGGCTCTGGCCGTCTGCGGCTGGGGCCACGCCTGCCCAGGTCGCTGACCCGCATCGCCGTCGTCGGCGGGGTCGCTCTGGCTGCCGTCTCGCTCTCGAAACTCCTGAGCGCACCCGTGCCCGCTCCGGATGATGCCGGTGCTCCGGATGATGCCGGGACCTCCGGTCAAGACGCCGGGTCCACCGGACAAGATGCCGGGACCTCCGGACAAGACGACAGCGAACAGTCGTGAGCGGCCCGTCTGTGGCCAGGGTCCACGCCCCCGTCCGGACCGGCTGAGCGAGGTGCACCTCGAGGCGCTCGGGCTCACATGCACCGACCGAGCCGCCTCCACGGTTCCGATGCCTCCGCGACAGGACCTGTGACGACCGCGTTCGTGCTCTCAGGGGGCGGAAACCTGGGGCCGATGCAGGCAGGGACGTGTGTGGCCCTTACGGAGGCCGGGATCATCCCCGACCTCTTGGTCGGCACGTCGGTGGGAGCGCTCAACGCAGCCTTCCTCTCCACCCGTCCCGGTGTCGATGGCGCCCGGTCCCTCATGGCGGCGTGGTCGGCGCTGAACCGACGCCAAGCGGTCCGCCTCAATCCGCTCACCGCGCTGGCCGGCTTCCTCGGCACCCGTGACCACCTGGTCTCCGACCAGCAATTGCGGCAGCTGATCCGGCGCTGGGTCGAGGTCGGGCGGATCGAGCAGGCCACCACGCCGTTCGCCGTCGTGGCCACGGATGCCCTCACCGGCGAAGACGTCGTCCTGACGTCCGGTGACGTGGTCGACGCGCTTGCCGCCAGCTCGGCGGTGCCCGGGCTCTTCCCCCCCGTGCAGATCGACGGCCGCTGGTTGGTCGACGGCGGCCTGTCGGCCAACCACCCCGTCCTCCAGGCGCAGGCCCTGGGCGCAGACGACATCTACCTGATCACGACGACCACCGCTCCGAGGCCACGCCCGCCACGGGGGGCGGTGGCCGTGGCCATGACCTCGGCGGCCCTGGTCATGGAGAGGGCCGACCGACGACGACTCGAGGAGGCCGCCGGTCGGGCGGAGGCGGCCGGCGGGAGTATCAGGATCGTGCCCTCGGCCGAGCCTTCCGCACCCGGCCCCTTCGACTTCCGCCGGAGCGATTCGCTGGCCGGTGCCGCGTACCGCCGGACGAAACTGTGGCTGGCCACCGACGTGCCGCTCAGATAGGCGGGTCGCGCACGCCCGGGCGCCAACGCAGGGTTCGGCCGCGGATCGCCGGCCGCCCGCCGGTGGTGCCACGTCGCCGATACTGATCTGCTCCGCTAGATGCCCAGTGGGGCCGAACGCAACTGGTCGGCCAGCCCGGGGTCACCGCTCATCTCCACCCTGGCCGCCGCTTGGCGACCGGCGGTGAACAGGGTCAGCTCGCCGGGGTCGCCGGCAATGGTCACACGCGGTCCGCTGCCGCTCTCCTTCGAGCCGTGCCCCGGCGAGGTGATCTCGACTCCAGCGGCGACATGCTTGGCCATCCCACCTGCCCCGAGCCGCGACCACAGGGCATCGGCCAGATCCGGCGGGAGCGGTCGAGGCTCCCACGCCGGCTGGGCGCGACGAACGTCCTCCACATGGATGAAGAACTCGACCGTGTTCATCGGACCGTCCACGGGGCGGAGGAGGAATGGGGGCCCACGACGGACCGTCGCGATCAGCTCGGCCCACGGTGTTCTGTCCCGCAGCGAGCGGCGGACCTTGTCGGTGTGAGCGGCCAAGGGACGCCACACCAACCCGGGCCCGCTGTCCGGTCGCCGTTCACGGGCCACGAGATGCGCGGCCAGGTCGGCGGTGGACCATCCCGCACACAGCGTCGGCGCTTCCGGACCCAGCTCCGTGAACAGGTCGCACAGGACACCACGCTCCGACTGGGCGAGAGGGGCCGTGGACATGGTCGGATCCTATGCCCCTCCCGACCACCCGTCGCCTGTGGTCACGGCCGGACGGTGGCGGTCACAGTATTCGGTTCGACGTCGTCGTATCCTCTTGAGGCCAGAGTCCTGATCGCTGTGGTGGCGCGGCCACGAGACTGGAGGCGGAGCCTTGACACTCGACACGGAACGGACCAGACCCGCGGCCAGATCTCGCCGCCCAGCCCGCACGACCTGTGCCGTACTCGTCTTGAGTGCCATCGTCGCCCCCGGGTGCGGGGCCGTCAACGCGGCCAAGCGGGCGGTCCACGACATCGAGGGCAACAAGGCAACCATCGACACCTTCACCAACAAGGTGAAAGCCGGCGAGGCATCGGCGTTCGAAGCCACCTACGTGACCACCGGGAGTACCCCGGCCACGATCGTGTATGCCGTCCGTCCGCCGAATGGACTCTCCTTCACCGAGACGCCATCGGCGGGAGCCGGAGCCGTGGACATCGTGGTCAACCAGTCGGGCGAATTCTCCTGCTCCCCTCCGGCGGCCGGTTCGAGCACATGGTCGTGTCAGAAGCTGGCCGCCGCCAACGCCTCCACCGAGAACCAGATCTTCGGCTTCTACACGCCGGCCCACTGGATCACCTTCCTGAGGGATTTCTCGCTCGCCGCCGGACTGGCCGGGGACAAGGTCACATCCTCGACCATGACCGTCAACGGCTTCAACCTGCAGTGCGTCGACGTGCAGGCAGGAGGGGTCCCAGGGACCAGCACGATCTGCTCGACCGATCAGGGCATCCTCGGCTACGTCAAGGTGGCCACCGACGCCACCAGTTTCGAGATCAAGAGCTATTCGGGATCGCCACCTCCGTCATTGTTCGAGACGCCCACGGGCGCCACCATCATCTCGCCCGCACCGACCACGACCCCCTAGTCCGGGAACGAGCGAGCCCGGCGGGGTGGTCAGCCGAAGTGCGAATGCCCGAAGCGCACGGGCGGTCGCAGGACGATGACCGTTCCGAGCAGCTGGTTGGATGGAAACGTCAAGACGGCGATGGCCACAGAGCCCGAAGGCCGTCCGAGCGGCTGGGAGACCGTCGCAGTCGTGAACGATCCGGCGAAGGCCACGACGCAGACCCGCTGACCCGGCGCGGGCGAATGCCAAAGCCCGTCGAAGAGCCGCGGTGCCTGCCGGCGAAGAGTGGCCACCGTGGACAGGTGGACGCCGATGAGCCGGCCGTGGGAACCGACCGCCCGGGTGGCGGTGGGCAGGGCCACGTAGCAGGAGCTGTCCGACGTGCCGAGGTTGCTTCGCGCCGATGTGCAGCCGAGCAGGAGACCGGCGGCCACCACACACGAGACCGACCCGGTCACCAGCCTCTTCATCGGCGGCCGGCCCCCGTTCCCCCTCGACGTCACGAGAGCCTCCCTCGACGTCACGAACCGGCCGCCGATGTCTGGTCGAGCGCTGCCGATGGCCCGTGCTCGGATCGACGATCCGGTGACACCGGATGGGCCGATGAGAACATCGTCTCCCGGCCCCATTTCCCCCTCCGGACCTCGAAGGCCAGCTCACCCCAGAGCGACCAGCCGACGGCCAGGACCAGCCAGAAGCTGATGAGGCGGTACAGCAATACCGCATCGACCGTAGCCAGATGGGCTCCGCCGAAGGCGACCAAGGCGATGGTGATGCTGCCCTCGACGGCGCCCAGCCCACCGGGGGTGATGGGCAGGGCGGCGGCGAGCTGTCCCGCTCCGTAGGCCAACAAGAGGCCCTTCCACGGAATCGTCGAGCCGATGGCCAGGAACATCATGGCGAAACAGGAGCAGTCGAACAGCCAATTGGCCGTGCCCCAGAACACGATGGTGACGATCTCCCGCCACTGCAGATGGACGGAGGTGATCCGGTGCATGATCCGATCGACCTGGGCCACGGCGTCACCCTTGGGCCGTCGCAGGAGGGCCTTCGAGGCTCGGATGCTCCAGGTGAGGGCCAGGAAGAGAGGCCGTTCGTAGACGAACAGCGCACCAGCCGCCAGGGCGACGAGCAGCACGCCGATGAGGACGGGGATCAGATCCAGCGAGGCGCCCTCCCCTGCCGCCAGGGCCAGGCCGGCGGTGGCGACGAGGGACAGCGAGAACATGGCTGCAATCGTGGTCCCGATGATGGCCCAGACGGCGAGTGGGTCGTCGGCACCGAAGCGCCGGAACCATCGGAAGCCGTAGACGACGGAGACGGCGTTGCCGGCGGGCAGGGAATTGGTGAGGGCCTGCGACGCGAACGCCACCTTCAGGAGCGGGATGCCGGGTGCCGCCGGTCCGCCACACAACAAGAGCCGGTACTGCATCATCGCGAAACAGACGAATGAAGCTGCTTCGGCCAGCACGGCCGGGAGGACCCACCACCAGTTCAGGTTCTCGAACGCGCTGGTCACTCCGGTGAGCTCGTCGGTGTGGGCACTCAGCACCCACACGGCCACGGCCACGATACCGATGCCGACGACATATCTCCCCACCGACCAGATCCGGGGCCAGGCCGAACGACGGGACGTGGATCGATGCCCGTCTCGTGGTTCGGTCACCACGGAAGCCATGCCGAGAGGGTACCCGGATGGCCATGGCGCCGGGGCCTGGAGGGTGGGGCCGATTTTGACGGGTCGGAGACGGCGCGGGTAGAAACCCAGTGGGCCGGAGGGAGGGGCTTCATGATTGGCACGTCGCTGGTCCGCGTATCGAAGCTGCGTGCGCTCACGGCCATCGTGGCCTTCACGTTGGTACTGGTCGTCGCCGTGCCCGCGTCGGCGGCGAGCCCGGCTGGCGGATCGTCGTCACCGGCATCCAAGACGGCGGAGTGCCCCTGGGTCGACTCCACCGCGTCTCCGGCGGCGCGCGCCGCCATGGTGGTGGCCCGGATGAGCCTCTCGCAGCTGGATGACATGGTCCATCGGGTCATCGGCGCCTACGAGGGCAACACCGTGGCCATCCCCTCGCTGTGCGTGCCCGCGCTGGCCATCTCCGACGGAGCAGCCGGGGTCGCCCATGGACTGACCGGCGTGACCCAACTGCCGGCGCCGGTCACCGCCGCGGCCACCTGGGACCCGGCCGAGGTCCGCCAGTACGGCGCCGTGGTCGGCAAGGAGCTGGCCGGGAAGGGCATCGACGTCGACTTGGGGCCCACCGTCAATATCGTCCGTGACCCCAGGTGGGGGCGGGCCTATGAGTCCTACGGCGAGGACCCGTATCTCTCCGGCCAGATCGCCGCGGCCGACGTCGAGGGGGTGCAGAGCCAGGGACCGATCGCCATGGTGAAGCACTTCGCCCTCTACAACCAGGAGACCTATCGGAATTCCCTGGCCGATGACGTCATCATCGGCGACCGGGTCGTCCACGAGATCTATCTCCCGGCGTTCCAGGCCGCCGTCCAACAAGGCGGTGCCGGTGCGGTCATGTGCTCCTACACCATCATCAACGGGATCGACGCCTGCCAGGACCCTTCTCTGACCAAGATCCTCTTCGGCCAGTGGGACTTCGGCGGGTACGTGCAGTCTGACGGTGGTGCCACCCACTCCACGGTGGACGCGGCCGACGCCGGGCTCGAGGACATGGAGAGTCCGACCGGCGTGTACTTCGGGACCCGCCTCGAGACCGCTGTCCAGCGTGGACAGGTCGCCCTGGGCACGCTCCAGGAGATGGCCACGCGGGTGCTCACCACCATGTTCAGGTTCGGCCTCTTCAACCGGGCGCTCACCGGAACCAAGCACGCCGTCGTCACCTCACCGGCGCACGCGGCAACGGCTCGAGCCCTGGCCGATGACGGAACGGTGCTCTTGAAGAACGCCGGCGGCATCCTGCCCCTGTCGAGGAGCGTCCCGTCGATTGCCGTCTTCGGCGACGATGCCAGAGGGCAGGCCGTCACGAGTGGCGGTGGCAGCTCCCACGTGATCGCGGCCGCTGTGGTGACCCCGTATCACGGCATCGCCACCGCGGCCGCAAGAGGCACCAGGGTGTCCTACTCCGAGGGGAACACACCCGACGCTCCGGACGGCAACCCGGGGTTGCAGGCCCAGGCCGTGGCCGCGGCCCGGCGCGCCTCGGTGGCCGTCATCTTCGCCGGGCTCTACGAGCGGGAGGGCCGGGACCTCTCGAGCATCGACCTCCCCCCGGCCGTCAACAAGCTCATCGAGGCCGTGGCCCGGGCCAACCCCGACACCGTGGTCGTACTCAACACCGGATCGGCGGTGACCATGCCGTGGCTCAACTCGGTCAAGGCCGTGGTCGAGGCCTGGTACCCGGGCCAGGAGGACGGCAATGCCATCGCCGACATCCTGTTCGGCAAGGTGGATCCCTCGGGGAAGCTCCCGGTCACCTTTCCGGTCGGCCTGGCCGACGTCCCGGCGTCCACCCCGGCCCAATGGCCGGGGGTGGACGGGACGGTCCAGTACTCCGAAGGCCTGCTGGTGGGCTATCGCTGGTACGACGCCAAGGGGATCGCTCCGCTGTTCCCCTTCGGGTTCGGGCTGTCGTACACCAGGTTCTCGTTCTCGGACCTGAGCGTGACGCCGTCCACGGTGGCCTCGGGCGGGACGGCCACCGTCACGGTCACGGCCGACCTGACCAACACCGGGACCGTGACCGGGGCCGACACCGTCCAGGCCTACGTGGGGGACCCGGCCTCGGCCGGGGAGCCCCCCGAGCAGTTGAAGGGATTCGACAAGGTCACACTGGCCCCGGGACAGACGGCCAAGGTCAGCATCCCCCTCGGACCACAGTCCTTCTCCGTCTGGGACACCACCGACCAGGCGTGGGTGGAAGAGCCCGGTCAGTACCGGATCATGGTGGGCGACTCGTCGGCCAACCTCCCGTTGGTGGCCACGATCCCGATCGGCTGACTGCCTACGGGTGCGGCGACCGGCCGGACCGACGCGGCCTACCGCGCCGACCGTGGGCCGGCGGCCGCGGCCGTCCCTGCTGCGGGCTGCTCCTGGATGATGGCGGGATAGCGGCGGGCGTCGAAGGCGGCCACGAATTGGCGCACCGGTTTGGGGAGCTGGACCAACAGCCGGCCGGTGGGTCGGAACTCCGGTGGCGCGGCGGTGTCGATCAGCAACGAGCAGTGTCCGACGTTCACGGCTCGTACACGGGGATCCGATCCCATCAACGCCGTCAGATAGCGGGCGACCGCGCAGCTGCGATTGTCCTTGGGGACTCCGTTGACTCCCGCCGCGTTCAGCGATTCGAACACTTCATCCGGGGTTGTCCCCAACTCGGTGAGCAGCGTGCGCGTTTGCCTCTTCAGCTGTCGAAGCTCGCTCATCGGCCCTCCTTTCGGCGTTCCCGTCATCGTAACGGCTCCGGAACGGGTCGAACCGGTCGCGTCCAGCCCGACCGCCCCCCTCACCCATCCGGCGCCGGCCGGCGGCCGACAGCCGTGCTCCGCCCGCTGCTCACATCGGTCGAGGAGCGGGAACGGGTTGAAGCAGGCCTGACCGGAGGCGGCTACCGATAGCGGGCGTCGGCCTGGCCGCGGTACGCGGGCGCGATCTGACGATGCTGCCGGATCCAGGTGTCCACTTCGTGGCACTCCTCGATGGCGGGCACGTGCTTCCACGTTCCGTCGTTCGCCTGGTAGCTCAAGATGCCGCACATCCGGCAGGTGCCGATCGAGCGTAGGGCGCCAGGATCGGCTCGGTGGTCGACATCGAGCTCCGTTCCGAGTCTGACCGCCTCGAGCGCCTTGGTGCCGACGTCTTCCACATACTCCCTCGGGTCTTCGTTTGAAGGCATCTACCATCGCCCTTCTGCCCCAGATCAAGCCCCGCTGCCGACCAACAGTAGTCAGACGACGACGTGGATGTGACATGGATCGGCAGGCGCCGACACGGGCCTGGACGGGGGGACACTCACTGCGGATCGATGCCGCCTTTTCCCAGCTTGCCGGCCAGATCCTCCACTGCGGTCCGCAGGTCGGCCACGTCCTGTTCCATCCCACCCGGCATGCCGGTTCGGCCCAATCCGTCCAGCCTCTCCACCAGGGCGTCGATGTGCCTGGCCAGGATGGTGAGACCGGTCATGGCGGTGACGCCGGCGAACTCGGCCCGCTTGTCCTTCTCGACGGTCCGGTACTGCACGTCGGCTCTGTGGATGAGTGCCTCGATGTCGGATTGGGCGGTCATCGAAAGAGCGTAAGTGACCGCTGATCACCATGTCGGTCCGGGGGGCCCCGAGGTCGGGGGCTAGGGAG
>JBEKOI010000032.1:0-19492 GCA_049521915.1 Acidimicrobiales bacterium
ACGTGCTCGACCGCACCCAGATCGGAGCCGGCCGGAGCCACCGAGGCGGCCTTGGCCACCGTGGAAGAGGCCGCGCCCCCGCCGCAGCCGGCGGCCAGCACCCCCACCCCCGAGGCTGCTCCCGCGGCCAGCAGTTGGCGCCGGGTGATCCCCCGCCTCTGTACTCCACCCTCACCCTGCTGTCCGGTCATGTGCGGCTCCGTTCTCGCAAGTCGGGTCAAACGTATCCGGCCGGGTGGCCGGTTGCCGGAACCCGGCTGCGCCGACGGCCCACCCGGGTCGCGTCGCCGGCATCCGATGACCGGCTCGGGCCCGGCTACCAGGGGATCTCCTATGGCGGGTGACCTGCCAATTGATTAACCTTCATGGGACACCGAGGGGTACGTCTGCCCGCAGCGCCGGTGGGAGCAGTTCCGGCCGAGTGGCACCGCCGCCGGTGGTACGGGCAGGAATGGCATCACACCGAGGGGGTCCGCGATATCCATGACCAGGATGAAAGGCTCGAGGCGACGCCCCATGCGGTCCGGTGGGTGGTTGCCGGGATGGTTCACGAGTACCGATCCGGCTCTGGCCCGATGTTGAGGGGGTGAGGCTGCTTGCCCTCCTCGACGCTTGACGAGCTTCCCCGACCAGGACCTTCATCGGCGCCGTCGGTCCTGCTGCCCTACATCACGCGGCCGGCCATCGACTGGGCGCGCCTGCACCGGGCCGACGAGGATGCGCCCTTCTGGCGTGAGGTCGAAGGAACGATGGTGTTCGGGGACGTCTCGGGGTTCACCAAGATGTCCGAGCGCTTGGCCCGTCACGGGAAGGTGGGGGCCGAAGAGGTGGCCGACGCCATCAATACCTGTTTCGAGCAGCTGCTCGGCGTGGCCTACCAATGCGGCGGAAACCTGCTCAAGTTCGGGGGGGACGCGCTGCTCCTGCTGTTCAGCGGTGAGGACCACGCCACGCGGGCGGCCCATGCCGCGGTGGGCATGCGGGCGAGGTTGCGCGATGCCGGTCGGCTGGACACCTCCGCGGGCCGGGTGGTCCTGCGTATCTCGATCGGTGTCCATCGGGGTACCTTCCATATGTTCATGGTGGGGGGATCGCACCGCGAGCTCATCGTCGCCGGACCCGCGGCCACCAGTACAGTTGCGGCCGAGGGGACGGCCACCGCCGGTGAGATCGTCATGAGCCCGACCACTGCGGCGGCACTCACCGAGCGGAGCAGGGGCCCGGCCCGAGGAGACGCGTACCTCCTCCGTTCGCCTCCCGGCTCCGCGCCCGTCCTCCCCATCACCCCGCCCGAGCTCGAGGGCGTCGACCTCGCCCGTCACGTTCCCACCGCGATCAGGAAGCATCTGCTCGAGGGGGGCCGGGAACCGGAGCACCGAACGGCGACGGTGGCCTTCCTGCACTTCGACGGCACCGACGACATCGTGGAGAAGCACGGGCCGGGCGATCTGGCCGAACGGCTCCACACCGTCGTGCGGCGGGTCCAGGCGGCGGCAGAGGAGAACGACGTGTCGTTCCTCGGAACCGACATCGACCACGACGGCGGCAAGATCATCCTCGTGTCGGGGGTACCGCGGCGGGCCGGTGAGGACGAGCAGCGGATGCTCATCACCCTGCGCCAGATCACGTCCGAGGAGCTCCCCCTCGACCTGCGTATCGGTGTCAATACCGGACCGGTCTTCGCCGGGGACGTCGGAACACCGTTCCGGCGGACCTTCACCGTGATGGGGGACACAGTGAACCTGGCCGCCCGGCTGATGGCCAAGGCATCCCCGGGTCAGGTGTTGGCCACGGGCGAGGTGCTCGACCGATCGTCTGTCCGGTTCGCCACCACGCCGCTGCCGCCCTTCATGGTGAAGGGAAAGAAACGGCCCGTCACCGCCTATGCCGTCGGAGCCGCCCACCGCGCCCGGGACCACCGTGTCGATCGTCTGCCCCTCACCGGGGTGGCCGACGAGCTCGGGGCCCTCCAGTCCGATCTCGACGCGGTCATCGCCGGTGCGGGTCGGGTGGTCGAGATCGAGGGCGACCAGGGAACCGGCAAGTCGAGGCTCGTCGAGGAGCTCGCCCGCCGGGCGGGGACAATGCGGACCATGACCATTCTGTGCGAGAGCTACGAGGCCACGACCCCGTATGCCTCCATCTGGTACCTCGGCCGCGCCCTGCTCGGGCTCGAGATGGACGTCGACAAGGCGACAGCCGCCCGACACCTTCGCACCAAGGTCGAGCGCGAGGTGCCGGAGCTGCTACCCCAGTTGCCCCTGATCGGCACCGCGCTCGATCTCGATCTACCCGATACCTCCGAGACGGCCGCGCTGAAGCCGGAGTTCCGGCGACAGGCCGTGACCAGGGCTTCGGCCCGGTTCCTCGCCGCCACCCTGGATCGCCCCTTCCTCTTGGTGGTGGAGGACGCCCACCACATGGACGAGGCATCCCAGGGCGTCATGCAGGACCTGGCCCGCCAGCTCACCGATCGGTCGGGCCTGTTGTGTGTGACCCGCCGCACCGAAGAGGGGGCATTCCGCGTCGAGCCCGCCCCCCACGTGCGCAGCCTCGCCCTCAGCGCACTGACCATGGACGAGGCGGCCGAAGCGCTGGTGGCGGCGTCGGACGACTCCCCCATGCTGCCCCACGAGATCCGGATGCTGGCCGAGCGATCGATGGGCAACCCGATGTTCCTCGAAGAGCTGTGGCGCGCGCACCGGTCGGGTGCCCCCGTCGACGCCCTCCCCGACTCGGTCGACTCGGCCGTCACGGCCCAGATCGATCACCTTTCCCCCCGGGACAGGCAACTCCTCAGGTACGCGGCCGTGCTGGGGACCACGTTCAGAGCAGACGAGCTGATCGAGCTGCTCGAACCGGAGTCCGACGGCCTGCACCCCTCGCCCGGAGAGCCGGCCGACTGGATCACCCCCGCCCTGGGGGAATTCCTCAACCTGCAGCGAACCGAGCTCATCAGGTTCCGGTCGGCGATCGTGCGGGACTGCGCCTACGAAGGGCTCCCGTTCCGGCGGCGCCGGGAGCTCCACGGGCGGGCGGCACATGCCCTGATGGCCAGGACCGGCGACGACAGCGAGGCCGAGCTCCTCTCACTCCACTTCTTCCACGCGCAGCACTTCGAAGAGGCCTGGCGATACGCGCTCGTGGCCGGCGACAGGGCGGGAGGCAAGTACGCCAACCAGGAAGCCGCCACCCTGTACCAACGCGCCCTCGCCTCGGTGGCCCGGCTCCCGGAGGTCCACCCGGCCGAGGTGGCCTCGGCGTGGGAACATCTCGGCGACGTCCGCGAACGGGCCGGTGATTACCGCGGCGCGTCATTGGCCTACCGGCGGGCCCGCAAGCTCCTCGGTTCGGACATGGTGGCCCAGGCCGAGCTGTGCCTGAAGGAGGCTTGGATGCCCGAGCGGGTGGGGCGCTACTCGGAGGCCGTCAGATGGATCCGGCGTGGTCTGCACATGATCGACGACGTCGGCGGTACCGAGGCCGGCCGGCTGCGGGCCCAGCTGATGACCTGGTACGCGGCGGTTCGCCAGGCGCAGGGCCGGAGCCGCGAGGCCGTGACCTGGTGCGAGCAGGCCATCGACGAGGCACGCAGGTTCGGCGACCGTGATGCAGAAGCGCACGCCATGTTCACGCTGGACAGCGCCTGGGTCTGGCTGGGGCGGACAGATCTGGCCACCAATTCGAAAGAGGCACTCGCCATCTACGACGAGCTCGGTGACCTGGCCGGTGAGGCGGTCGTGCTCAACAACCTCGGAGCCTTCGAATACTTCCGGGGAGCTTGGGACGAAGCCGCCGCTCTCTACGCCCGTGGGCGCGACGCCAGGCTGGCCACCGGGAATGACGTCGATGCGGCCATCGGCACCATCAACATCGGTGAGATCCTGGCCGACCAGGGCCGGTACGAAGAGGGACGTCACCAACTCGTCGAGGCCTTGCGGGTGGTGCGGGCGGCCAGCTACCGGTATGGGATCGCCTACGCCACCATGCTGCTCGGCCGTCTGGAGTCACGCACGGGGTCGTTCGACCTGGCCCATGAGCATTTCGCCGCCGCCCGCTCCGAGTTCGCCGACATCGGGCTCCATTTCGACGCCTCCGAGGTGGATTCGATGGTGGCGGAGTGCCTCGTCCTCGAGGGCCGGAGCCGCGAGGGTCTCGAACTGGCCACCCGCCTGGTCGGCGCCATGGAGGAGCAGGGCTCGCCCCGGGGGGTCGCGCTGGTCCAGCGGGTCCGCGGCTATGCCCTCCTCCAACAGGGGGACCTCGAGGGTGCCCGGGCCGCCTTCGAAACCAGCCGGGAGAGCGCATCGGAGCTGAATGCCGACTACGAACTGGTGCTGACCCTGGTCGCCCTGGTCAGACTGGCAGATGGGATCGACGATGGGGGCACGGGGGCGGAACTGCGGGCTCGGATCGACGGCCTCAGCGCGCAGCTCGGGATCGTCGCCTTCCCCGACGTCCCGGTCGACAGCCGCGACGTGGTGGCGGCGGCGACCGAGCCCTGAGGAGCCGACGTGGCGACCATCGAGGAGCTGGCCCATGAAGTGGCCGCGCTGCGCAGGCGGGTCGATACCAGCGAGGCCATACTCCAGCTCCAGGCGCTCAAGGCCCGCTACGGGGAGCTGGTGGACGGGCGGTACGCGGCCGGTGCGGTCGTCGACGGTGCCGAATTGGAGCGGATCGCCGATGAGATTGCCGGGCTGTTCACCGTGGACGGGGTGTGGGACGGGGGGCCGGGGCTGGGCACGGCCACCGGTCGTCCGGCCATCGCGGCACGACTGCGCGCTCCGACCCTGTCGTTCTCCCGTCATCTGTTCGTGAAGCCGAGCATCCGGGTGGAAGGAGATAGGGCATCGGCCCGCTGGGACCTCCTGTGCCCGTGCCGAGGCCGCGACGGCCGGTCCTACTGGATGTGCGGGTACGAGGACGACGAGTACGTCCGGACCGCCGGCGCTTGGCTGCACCGGTCGATGAGGCTCACGACGGTGGTCATGGCGCCGGTCGACGAGGGTTGGGCGAAGATCCTGGCCTGACCGCCACGGCTTCGTCCGCCGCGCACCGGCTCCGGGCCGGCACCTGCTCTGTATACTCGGCCCCCGTGCGTCCCGAGGACTCGATCCGCTTCGGCCGGATCGTTCGGGTGATGAGCGAATTCGTCCGTCCCCGGCGCCACGGGCCGACGGCCCCCGTGGAGATCTCGGCCTTTCACGTGCACGGTGAACCGGTTCCGGCCACCGATGCGTTCGGTGCCCACTACGAACCGTTCCCCGTGGGCGGCTCGTGGGGTCCGCCGTGGGACACCACCTGGTTCCACATCCAGGGCGTCATCCCGACGGGGTGGGCGGGGCGGGAGGTGGCCCTGGGTTTCACCATCGGGAACGCCGGGAGCACCGGGTTCGGCGCCGAGGCCCTCGTCTGGCGCGACGGGCGTCCGGTGCAGGGCCTGTCACCCAATCACCGTGAGTACCGGGTGACTCCGAGCGCGACCGGCGGGGAGGACGTCGACCTCTACGTGGAGGCGGCGGCCAACCCGCCCTCACCGTTCGGCACCAATCCATGGCCCCTGCTGATGCCCGAGCCCGACGGCGCCCCCCTGTTCACCCTCCAGCGGGTCGACCTGCACGTCCGGGATCCTGAGTTCGACGCGTTCTGGCACGACTTTCGGGTCCTGGTCGATCTGCTGGCCGAGCTCCCCGACGGCGAGCCCCACTTCGCCCGACTGTGTGCGGGGCTCGAACGGGCCTGCAACCTGCTCGAGCTGCCCGACATCTCCGACAGCTGGCGGCGGGCACAGCCGATGCTCGCCGAACTGCTGGACGAGAGGGCCGCACCCCACACCCACCGGGTGAGCATCGTCGGGCACGCCCACCTGGACACGGCATGGCTGTGGCCCCTGCGCGAGACGATCCGCAAGTGTGCCCGCACGTTCAGCACCGTCCTCGAGCTGATGGACCGGTATCCCGACTACCGGTTCGTGGTCTCCCAGGCCCAACACCTGGCCTGGATCCGTGACCACTACCCGGATCTCTGGACGCGGATGAAGGTGAGGATCGCCGAAGGCCGGATCGAGCCGACCGGCTCCATGTGGGTCGAGTCCGACTGCAACATCCCCTCCGGGGAGTCACTGGTCCGTCAGATCTTCTACGGCAAGCAGTTCCATCGGCGCGAATTCGGGATCGAGACCGAAGACGTGTGGCTGCCCGATGTCTTCGGCTACTCCGCCGCGCTCCCCCAGATCATGCGGCAGAGCGGCATCCGGTGGTTCCTGACCCAGAAGCTGTCCTGGAACCAGTACAACGTCCTCCCCCACCACAGCTTCCTGTGGGAGGGCATCGACGGCTCCCGGGTGTTCACCCACTTCCCTCCCGCCGACACCTACGGGGGGAACGTGAGTGCCCGCGAGCTCCGGTTCGGTGTCGAGAACTTCAAGGATCACGACCGTGCATCGCGGTCCCTCTATCTCTTCGGGTGGGGGGACGGCGGCGGGGGCCCGACGGCCGAGATGCTCGAATCGGCTCAGCGGCTCGCCGACATGGACGGGATGCCGCGACTCACCATGGACAGCGCACGGTCGTTCTTCACCGAGGCGGAGGCGGAGCTCACCGACCCGCCCGTCTGGGTCGGCGAGCTCTACCTGGAGTACCACCGGGGCACCTACACCACCCAGGCAGCCACCAAGCTCGGAAATCGCCGCGCCGAGTTCGCCCTCCGGGATTGCGAGCTGTGGGCGTCGCTGGCCCCCGGTTCCGACTACCCGGGCGGTGAGCTCGACGAGCTCTGGAAGCTCCTGTTGCTCCATCAGTTCCACGACATCATCCCGGGATCGGGAATCCACTGGGTCTACGAGGACACCACACGCGATCACGGCCACATCCTGGACGAGACCGGACGCCTGACGGGCGGTGCGCTCGAGCTGGTGGCCGGGGCCGTCGACACGGCGGCCGGCGAATCCCCGGTGGTGGCCTTCAACTCGCTCTCCCATGCACGCCGCCAATTGATCACCCTCGATGCGCCCGAAAGCGTCACGGCGGCAGTCGACGCCTCCGGCCGGGCACACCCGGTCCAGCGCGGCGCCGACGGCAGCGTGACCTTCGAAGCCACCCTTCCTCCCTGCGGTTTCCAGGTCTACGACCTGGTCACGGACGGCCGGTCCGGCCACCAACCCGTCACCCCGGCCGCGGTCTCCGTCACACCCACGCTCCTCGAGAACGACCAGCTACGCGTCGAGCTCGACCAGGACGGCCTGCTGTCCTCCATCTACGACAAGTCCGCCGGACGCCAGGTCCTGGCTCCCGGGACACGGGGAAATCTCTTCCAGCTCCATCCCGACTATCCCAACTTCTATGACGCCTGGGACATCGACCGGTTCACCCTCGAGCAGTCGGTCGACCTGGTGGAGGCGGAGTCGGTCGACCTGGTGGAGGCCGGGCCTCTCCGAGCCGGCATCCGGGTCACCCGCCGGTTCGGTGACTCGTCCCTGACCCAGGTCATCCGGCTCGACAGCGGCTCGCGCCACATCGAGTTCGACACCGAGGTCGAATGGCATGAGACCAACCGGCTCCTCAAAGTCTCCTTCCCTGTCGACGTGCGCAGCTTGAGGGCGACCTACGAGATCCAGTACGGCCACGTCGAGCGCCCCACCCACGCCAACACCAGCTGGGACGTCGCACGTTTCGAGGTCTGTGCCCACAAGTGGGTCGACCTGTCCGAGCCCGGGTACGGGGTGGCCCTGCTCAACGACTCGAAATACGGCCATGACATCTCCGGCAATGTCATCCGGCTCTCGCTGCTGCGGGCCCCGACCTGGCCCGACCCCCTCGCCGATCGCGGCCACCACCGGTTCACCTACCGCCTGCTCCCCCATGCCGGTGATCTCCGCGACGCAGGGGTGATCGACGCCGCCTACGACCTCAACGTGCCCATCCGGACGGTCCGGACATCCCCCCACCAGGGCGCCTTCGCCCCGGCGCACTCGCTGCTCTCCGTCGATGCGGCCCACGTGGTCATCGAGGCCGTCAAACGGGCCGAAGACAGGCCAGGTGCTCTGGTCGTGCGGCTGTACGAGGCCTGGGGGCGGCGGGGCCCGGTCACCCTGCGGGCACCCTGGAAGCTCCGTCGGGCAGCCCGATCCGATCTGCTGGAACGGGAGCGGCACGAGATCGCCGTCCGTGACGACGAGGTCGCGCTGGACATCTCGCCGTTCGAAATCGTCACCCTGGTACTCGAGCCGGCCGGGTCGTAGACGTCCGGGCCGGCCGAGGCGCGTTCAGCCGTCGGGCGGCCGGGCGGGATCGATGAACGAGCTGCCGGTGAGCTCGAACATGGTCTCGTCGTCGGAGTGCCGCCAGAGGTCGAGCAGCCCGATGGACAGCGGGTCACAGCCGTATCGCATCGGCCCATGGTCATCGAGAATGGCATCCACGATGAGCACGGCTGCATCCGCCGGTGACGAGACCAGCGGGTCGGCATTCTCCCTTCGGAGCGTGGCCGCCTGATCGGCCATCCCTCGGTACCGTTCGAACCGGGTTGCGGCCTGCTCACCGGTGCTCAGCTGGAACATGTCGGTGTCCACGGGACCCGGGAGGATCTCCACCACCCGTATGCCGGACGGCGCCAGCTCCACCCGGAGGCTGTCCCCCAGGGCCGAGACGGCCGCCTTGGTGGCCCGGTAGGCCGAGTAGAACGGCACCGAGGCGAAGATCGAGGAGGACGAGATGTTGCAGATCACCGCCGGCCCATTGGCCCGAAGGACCGGGATGGCGGCCGTGATGATCCCGACCACGCCGAGGACGTTGGTCTCGAACAGTGCGCGCCAATCATCCAGATTTCCGTGTTCGACCGGCAGGTAGTCGGAATCGACGCCGGCATTGTTCACGACCACCCGGAGGTCGTCGGGCAGGTGGTAGCTGTCGGGATCGGTGACATCCAGGTGGGCCGCGGTGATGCGGCCGCTGGTGGCCGCAGTCAGATCGGCACCGTCCTCAGGACGGCGCATCGTCGCCACCGTGTCGAAGCCGCGCTCGGCCAGCTCGATGGCCACCGCCCGGCCGATGCCGCGGCTGGCCCCGGTGACCAGGGCGCTTCCTGTGATGTCCACCGGCGCGTCTCCATCTCTTCCCCTCGGTGGGGTCGGGCCGAATCCTATCCACACCGGTAGATGCCACGGTGGCTCGATCCGAGCCGATGGGGGAAGTTGGCCAGTAGCGTCGTGGCCCTACGGCAAGGAGGCATCGATGGGACTACTGGAAGGCCGACGCGCGGTGGTGACCGGCGGCGCCTCGGGCATCGGGCGGGCCACGGCACGGCGAATGGCAGAAGAGGGCGCCAGGGTGGCGGTGATCGACGTCGACGGTGACGCGGCGCGAGAGGTGGCCGGCGAGGTCGAAGGGACCGCCCATGTGGCCGACGTCACCGATCCCGATGCCCTGTCCGGCGCCGTCGACGACGCCGTCCAGGCGATGGGCGGGCTCACCACGCTGTTCAACAATGCCGGCACCGGCAACCAGTCGGCGCTGCACGAGTGGCCCCTCGAAGAGTGGAACCGGTTGCTGGCCGTCAACCTGACCGGTGTCTACCTCGGGTTCCGGGCCGCAATACCGCACATCCGTGCGTCGGGGGGTGGGAGCATCGTCTCGACGGCATCGATCAGCGGCACCCGCCCGGCCGCCGGCGAGGCACCCTACTCGGCAGCAAAAGCCGGTGTCGCCGCTATCACCGCGTCGGCCGCACTCGAATACGGCCCACACATCCGGGTGAACGCCGTGTCGCCGGGAATGATCCTCACCAAGCTGACGGAGCCTCTGTTGAAGTTCCTGCCCCACGAGAAGGAGCGTTACGAACGGACCACTCCCGTCGGCCGCATCGGGGAACCCGAGGACATCGCCGACGTCGTGGTCTTCCTGTGCTCGGACATGGCCCGTTTCATCACCGGGCAGAACATCGTCGTCGACGGAGGCATGACCCTGCACGGGTCGGGAATCGACGGGATCTTCGATCAGATCTTCGGCCCGCGCTGAACGCGGGCTGGCAATCCGGCCGCCGCCTCATCGCACCGGCCGCGGCCCGCGGCTACGTTGATGTCGTGGAAGGTGAGCGATTCGGACCGATCGACTTCGACAAGTTCCATCGGGACGAGCTTCCCGCCCTCCTGCAGGAACGGGGCCCGGTGTTCACCGACGCGGACATGAAGCTCGTCCGGCCCCTCGCCTTCAAGCTGTCCGATGGTCGCGCCTATACCTATCTCCCCCGCGGCAACACGTTCTCCGTCGAGGCGGGAGCCGAGGGAGCGACCACGGTGGTGGAGCTGGCCTCTGACGAGTGGTGCGCCTTCGTGTGGGAGCTCCGGTCCTGCTTCGCCATGCTCTACGCCGATCGGATCGCCGTCACCCGGGGCAGCTTCGTACAGCTGGTGCGGTGGGAGCCACCCTTGCGGGTCGCCTTCGACGGGCAGGCCATGTACGACATCGACGCTCCACCGGTGGTGCTGGACGACCGGGGACGACCGCTCGACCTCGGCCGGACCTTCGACCTCGGCGATCCCGAGGAGGAGATCGCCGACTTCTTGGAGCGGGCCGGGTTCGTCCACCTCCGGCGGGTCCTGGACGACGACGAGGTCCAAACCCTACGGACCGAGGTTGCCGTGGCCGTCGATGCGGCCCGACCAGACGATCGGTGGTCGTGGTGGACGACCGTCGAGGGTCGAGACGTGTGCAACAGGGTCAATTACCTGAACGATGGGTCGGAACGCATCGCCGGCCTGGGCAGCGACCCGCGGTTCGCTCGCATCGCCGCCCTCGGCGGTCCCGATCTCCGCGACGCGCGCGACCGCCTGGACGGAAACAGTGTCGTCATCAAGGTCCCGGGCGCCTCCGACGGCCTGGTCGACCTCCCCTGGCACCGCGACTGCGGCATGGGCGGACACCCGGTCAAGTGCCCCATGCTCAATGTGGGGATCCAGCTCGATCCGGCATCTGCCGCCTCCGGCCAGCTGGTGATGATCGCCGGCTCACATCAGGGCACGTCCCGACTTCCGGGTCCGCAGGAGGCACAGCGCCTGCCGGCGGTCCCGTTGTCGACGGAACCAGGCGACGTGACGGTGCACTTCGGCCACACGCTCCATGCCGCTCCCCCTCCCACCGATCACCGGGCACCCGGTCGACGGGCGCTCTACTTGACCTTCGTTCCACCCATCACCTTCGAGATGGTGGGCCCCGGGGAGGGCTACAACGACGTCCTCTTCGCCCGGGACGAGGGGCGTGTGCGCCATGTCGACCAGCTCAGGTGAACCTCTGCGATCCGAGGTGGAGGCTGGGCCGGAGTCGCCGGTCCGGATGGGGAGCGGAGCGGTAGTGGCCTCCCTTCGGTTACCATTGCCGCCGACGCGGGCGTAGTTCAGAGGCAGAACACGAGCTTCCCAAGCTCGGAACGCGGGTTCGATTCCCGTCGCCCGCTCTCAACGAAGGCGCAGGTCAGAGCCCATATCCCGCCACATGGGGCCTCGGCCGGCCGAGCTGCGGCTGGGCGGCCGGTGCTACCGGCTCAAGAAGTGGTTGATCCTGTTGGCCGCATTTGCCCTGATGTTGAAGTAGTAGAACGGGTAGTCATAGCTGTGATACACGCCCTCTGGAAGGAGCGGGTTTCCGGGAGCCAGCTCCGCCACATCGGCCGAGCTACAGATCAGCACACCTTTGGCGGCGTCGATCTGCGCGTTGGCGTAGGCCATGACCTTCACGAATTTTCCGGTCGAGGAATCAGGCAGCCACGATCCCAGGTTCTGCTGGGCCGTTGCCGGCGCCTCCGTCCTGGTCCACGTGATCGGATTGATCACCAAGGCGTGCTGAGCAGACAACATGACTGGATTCACGCCTCCGATTGTGGGCGCTTCAGTGTTGAACGAGATGATGACTCCGGTGTCATTCGGACCCTTGGCGAACTTCAGGAACGGGTTCTGATCCAGAAAGGCCTGCGTGATCGGGTAGCCGATGACGTAGGCCGCCACCATCCTCTTGTAGACCTCGGGATTCGCCTTCATGTAGGCAGCCAGCAGATGAGTCAGCACAGAGGAACCTTGCGAGTGGCCGGCCAGGATGAACGGGCGCCCGTCGTTGTAGTGCTTCAGGTAGTACTCGAATGCCGCAATGGCGTCGGTCGTCGGTATGCCGGCGACGGTCTTGATCTGGTTGGCCGGTGTCATGCTCTTCTGGACCAGAGCGTCCACTTGGCGGTAGTAGGGAGCGTAGATATTGGCCACGGGCGAGAAGGCCGTGGCCGTTCGCTGGAAATCAGCCTTGTCACCCTTGATCATGCTCGGGGCGTTGATCGGGCCGATGTTCGGGGAACCGGGAGTGGGTTTGGAATAGGCCGTATCGGACAGGTAGAACACATCCACTTTGTGGGTGATGGACGCGGGGAGGGCGAGCCAGTTCGCCGCCTTCGAGTAGTCGATGCCGCTGTTGGTGACCGGAGCGCTCGAACTGCTGGAGCCACAGGCGGTGAGCACCGAGCTGAAGGACACGACGATCACGAGCGCCACCACTGTGGCACGGGCCGACGGCGAGCGCACCTCCCGTCTACCCTTCGAATTCGCCGACGTGGTCGTGTCCAACTCAGCGACTCGCGACGAATGCGCCGCACCGGTGAATTCTCTCCTGCATGTGAGAGCTCAAGGCCACCACAAGCTCAGCGTTGTAGGGACCTGCAGTATGCAGGTCAGTCGGGTCCGTGATGAAGAGCTGTTGCGAGGCCACGGAGAACGTACGCGCTTTCGCGGCCAACGACCCCTCCTTGACCGCCGGGTCGACGCAGGTGGCCAAGATGGAGACGGTGTCGTCGCCGTTGCGGACAATTTCGAACGTGCGGAATTGCTGGGGGAAATCGCGCAGTGAGAACGTCTCGACCTCCCAGAATCCGAGTTCGGGACGGTCGGGGTCGGGTGATCCCAGGGCCGTCACGGCGTTCAGATGGCGGTGGCCGGCCACCCACAGGATGAGGTTCGGGTAGGTGTGGAGTTTGGCCATCAGCTTCTTCTCGGACACTTCGGCCACAGAACTCCATCCGGCGGCGCCTCCCGGCTCGTCGGTGCCGATCGGAATGTGAGCGGCGACGATCATCAGCTGATCGCTCGCCTGGCCTGCATCGAGTTCCTTCACCAGCCATTCGAAGTGCCGATCATCGAGCGATCCATGCCCGTAACCACCGAATCCCACCACGTCGGGATCATCGACATTTTGGGTGTCGTCGAGGACGATCATCTTGATCGGAACATCCGGATCGGGCACGAAGCTGTACGAGGCAAAGCCCTCGGCCAGCTCGGACCGGGTGAACCCGTGCCCGACCGGCTCGGACGATGTCGAGAAGAACTCGCCCATCCACTCCTTCTTCGACAGTGAACGGCGGTTGGGATCGGCAGCCAGTACCTCGGGTGGGCTGGCGAACTCCTCCTCGAGCCCCACGCCGATGATGTCACCATTCGGGGTCCGACCGTCGAGCGAGCCCATGTAGAAGCCGCGAGAAGCGGTACCACGAGGGTCGGTGAAGATGTCCCCCAGGTTGAGGATCTTCTTGCCGACATAGGTTTCCCGGAGGTAGTCGTCCGCGGGCATGACGCCCATCCAGAACTGGTCGTGATTGCCGATGGCCTGGTACCAGACAATCGATTCATCCAGGCCTGCGGCCTTGAACTCGTCCTGATAGTCGTTGCCCGGACCGGGGACCGGATCATCTTCGTCACCGGAGTCCGGGTTGATGTTCTTGCCGTCCAGGACATCGATGTACCAGCGCAACTCGTTGTACTGGGTGTTGTTGGCCGCGTCACCGAGGGAGATACCGAAGTCGAAGGGATCGAGCCTGTGGAGGGCATTGATCGTCTGGACGGCAGCGTCGAGGACTTGCGTGGTGTACATCATGGTCATCGAGTACGCACAGACGGCAAGGGGACTGCCACCCTTGTACCCGATGAAGATCGCCTGCGCAGGGGACTCTTCATCGGTGATATGGATGTCGGTGATGGTGAAGAACTTCAGCAGGCGCGTCGCCTCGGTTGCCGATGTACCGTGTGACTCGACCGGTAGGAGATCGAGGCGCCGCTCGTGTTCGACGCCTGGCCCGAAGTGCCATCTTCCATAGCCGTTCTGCTCGTACTTGGAGACCTCGTAGGGCAGGATCGCTTCCGAAGTCGGAGGTAGGGGATCAGGCACGACCGTCCGCTGTACCGTCGTCAGGACGTCGTCGTCTATCGGATATCCCGCGAGCCGGCCACCGTCGCCATTCGATGACGAGGAGGCATGGGATGTGTCGCGACCGTTCGCGTGTTTCACTGGATGACTCCGTATCGTGGATGGGGGTGCTTCCCTCGCCGAACCGATCTCTTGCCGGTGGATGTTCCCGAAACGCAGGGGCATCAAGGTGCCCGTTCCGTTCGCCTGGCTGCTGCCAAGCCGATCCCACGTACGACTTACTCCTGCCTGCTCAATTTGCTTATCGGTCACATACCGATCGGCCTGTAGCCGAGATCTCCCTGTGATCCCTCTACGATCACGATCCGCGCCGTCAGTTCGATGGAACAGCGCCGCGTACGGGCCGCCGGATTGACCCCCAGGGAGGGCAAATGACCAAGTACACGGAGGACAGCTCGAATTTTGGGGCCGAAGGCCCCTTCTTCCACATCGTCCGGGAAGGGCTGAAAGGTCTCGCCGATGGGGAGGACTACTTCGACCTGCTGGCCGACGATGTGGTCTTCGAGTACGTCATCTCCGTACCCGGTTACCCGAAGCGGATTGAAGGCCGACAGAACATCATCGACCTGTACCGCGACTACGACAGCTTCCTGAAGGTTCGCAGCGCGGACAATCTCCAGGTCTATCGTGATCCGACCGCGTCGGTCGTGGTCCTCGAGTATGAGGTGCACGGCGAATCTGTGCAGACCGGGCGCCCATACGACAACCGGTTCGCCTCCATCGTCACGATCAGAGACGGCAAAGTGACACGGTGGCGGGACTACCTTGACCCGGTGGCGGTGTTCGATGCCACAGGTTGGCCCGGAGGGCATGAGTAGGCAGCCATTGACAACAGGTTCGTTCCGCTTGACCTTCCCACCGCCTCGATGGTCAGGCGCAGGGTGGTACATAGCCATGGCTTGCAGCGTTGTCAGCGCCGCTCCTTCGCATCGCTCCTCGAATGGGAGCAACTGGCCCTCAGGACGAATGTCCCGAATCCAGAACCGCCGGGGTGATGGATCGGCTTGGGAGTTGCAATCAGCACGTGGGTCCCGTAGTCGTAGATCCGGAGCGTCGATGTCACTTGGCCGACGGACGGGTGTCGTTCCATGTCCAGGACCCCGACAACGCCTACCGGACCCTGGAGGTCCGAGGTCGGGTCGAATCAATGGACCCCGATCCTGATGCTGCCTTCTATCGGAGCCTCCAACGGCACTACGGTTCCGAAGGCGTACCTGTCCTCGACGCCGAGGTTCGTGTCGTGATCGTGATCAAACCCACCAACTACGTCTCCGTGTCCGGTGGATTGACCGAGCTGGAGATTGAAGCAGTCACGGCACTGCTGGAGCAGGTCCAAGGAGGGCGACTGATCCGGTGGCATCGGGAATGCCCAACGCGCCCGCCCGTGTCGGCCCATCCCGGTCGGGCCGACGAGACGGGAGGTTGCTGCAGGTCAGACGAAGTCGCTGCGGCAGGAGCCGTCAGGAGCGCTGGGCAGACGACCGGGCATGGACGCTGTCGTGGATGAGCATGAACCGCATCGACCAGAGCCCGGGACGCGGCTTGGGAAGCAGATGTCGGGCCCAGAGGAACCCGGCCAACGCCACCATGGCTGCCGTGAGCCAGCTGACCTCTCCGACGGCCAAGACCCACGGCGTAGATCCCGACCAGATCGCGATGAGGCCGGCAATGACGACGGCCAGCGCGACGAATCCCACTCGGAGAGCCCAGACAGCCACCCGCCAGTATTCGTCGCTCTGCAGCTCAGTCGGCTCGTCCACGCGGGGAATTCTGCCATGGCTGAAGGTTGCGGCACCAGGGCCATTGGTCCTCCGGGAGGGTCCGTCCTCCGGGGCCCGGCCAGGGACCGACCCATGGGGCGGACCATCCGGGAGTGCCCTGTACAGGGAAGGTGCGCCGTCGTGCCCCTCCCCGCTCGTGGTGTGCTTCGGATGGGCTGCGCGCCCGGACCATAGTGTGCCCGACATGACGAGCTCGCTCGACGTCACCTGGCCGCTGGATGGCATCACCATGCGTGGCACCCTCATGCTTCCCGACGGCGACGGTCCGTTCCCGGCCGTGGTCTTCGTTGCCGGTAGCGGGCCCACCGACCGGGATTGGTGCTCCCCGCTCCTGCCCGGCACCAACGGGAGCGGCCGGCTCTTCGCCGAGGCGTTTGCGGAGGCCGGCATCGCCTCGCTGCGCTACGACAAGCGGGCCTCCGGCCCCGGTGCCGGCGAGAGTGCTCGGGCCCTGTTCGGCAAGCTGAGCATGCGCTCGCACCTCGACGAGCTCATCGCGGCCATCGGCCTCCTGGCCGGGCGCGATTCCATCGATACCGGTCGCATCGCCGGGTTTGGCAACAGCGAAGGCACCCTTCACCTGCTCCATTACGTCACCAGCCGACAGGCTGTGTCGCTCCGCGGAATTGTGCTCGCGGCACCGCCCGGACGGTCCGTCGGCCAGGTCCTCCTGACCCAGCTCGCGCTGCAGGCGGCACAGGTGCCTGGTGGCACCGAGCTCATGGCGGAGGTGGAGGCGCCTGCCGCACGCTACGAACGCGGGCGACCCATGCACCTCGACCCGCGGCTTCCCGACAGCGTGAGGACGGTGCTCGCCAGCTTCGAGGTGCCGGCAAACCTTCCGCTGGCTCGCGAGCTGTGGACCGAGAACGCCGCCAATCTCCTACCCGGAGTGGAAATCCCCACACTCATCCTCATCGGACGGAAGGATCTCCAGATCGACACCACCGCCGACGGCGGCCCACTCGAGCAGGCCGCGGCCGGAAAGGAGAACTTCACCTTCGTCTACCCGGCAAACGCCAACCATGTCTTCAAGGAGGACACCCGTGGCCCCGTCGAGGCGGCCGAGGCGCCCGGCAACGGCTACAACGAGGGCGGTACCCATCTCGACCCGGAGGCCCTTGAGATCATCCTCGGCTGGCTCCACGGAGTCCTCGCCCCGTAGGCCCGGGTCAAGGCCCGGACCGACGAAGTGGTCAGGCCCCACCGATCAATGGACGGGCCTCGGCGAGGCCGACGACCAGATCGTGAAGGTCGCCGCCCACTTCGAATCGGCCCGACTCTTCGATACCGCCGACCTTCAGCGGATCGAAGCCAGCCGCTCGGATCAACCGCTCGACTTCCTCGCCAGCCCGGTCGTCGTCGCTTGCGTAGAAGAGCACCGCCGGCTCCGGTGACCGGTTGCTGGAGGACTCGAATCGATCGGCCGACATGCTTCCAAATGCCATGGCCAAGCGCGCCCCGGCCGGCAACCAGCCGGCTACGACCTCACCGGAGGATTGCTCGTCCGGCAGGAGACGCGAGACATTACCCTGCGCGTCGACGCCGACCGGGTTGCTCGGGACGACCACGACCTTGTCGGCCATCGGTTCGCCAATTTCGTCGATGACGCTCTTCAGCACGGGGAACCGAAGCGCAAGGACGACGGCATCGGCGCCCCGCAACGCATCACGATTGTCGACGGCGACGACCGCAGTCCGACCGAGCTGTGCCGCCAGCCTTGTTGCCGACTCCTTGTCGGCACTCGAGAGACGCAGGACCTCGCCGCCAGAGGCGAGCCGGCGGGCAATGGCCGATCCGATCCCTCCGGTACCGATCAACGCAACCGTTATCACCCAAACCTCCTCAGCATCACCGTGCTCATCACGCCACACGGAACAATGATGTTCTGATCCCACCGGCCGCGGCGGCTACAGCGACTTCAGCCAGTCCACGACGAGCCGGTTGACCTCATCGGCCTCCTCCTGTTGGACCCAGTGGCCGCATCCAGGAAGGATATAGCTCCCCCGAAGGCCCGGAAGGGTGTCGGGAAAGCGGGCGATGGCCCTTCCCCCCCACACGGTCGGACCGTCGTACTCCCCTCCGATGAACAGGGACGGAACCCTGATCGGCGCGCCGTTCCACGGCTGGAGATCCTGCCAGTCCCGGTCGACGTTGCGGTAGCGGTTGAGGGGCCCCCGGAAGCCTGTCCGCTCGAACTCCTGGACGTAGAACTCGAGGTCCTCGTGGGTGAGCCAATCGGGAAGCACGTCGGTGGCGGGAAACCGGTCTCGCATCATCTTGCCGCGAGCCACGGTGGCCATGGATCCCCTGTCGGACGCCGACCTGACCCCGTCGGCTGACGCGGCGACATAGAAGCCGAGCAGCCACGATCGAACGTCGATCTCGATCTCACCCTCGGCCCGTCCCGGCTCCTGGAAGTAGTTGATGTAGAACTCCTCCTCCTGGCCGGCCAGTCTCCCCATCTCGGCGAAGGCCTCAGTGGGCCGCCTGCCTCCCGGAGGGTTGTAGGGAACGCTCAGCATCGCAACCGCGGTGAAGATGTCCGGACGCAAGAGTGCCGAGTGGGCGGCGATGGGAGCCCCCCAGTCGTGGCCGATGATGATCGCCGGCCCGTCCCGTCCGATCAACCCCTCAACGACCCCCAGGTTGTCGTGGACGTGCTGAAGCATTCCGTAGGCCTCGACCTCGGGTGGGGAAGAGGACCTCCCATACCCTCGGACATCGATTGCGACCGCCCGGAAGCCGGCCTCGGCGATTGCGGGCAGTTGATGGCGCCACGAGAACCACGACTCGGGGAATCCGTGGACGAGCAGGACCAGAGGACCGGAGCCTTCCTCCACGCAGTGGATCCTCGTCCCCTGGGCATCGACGACCTGGTGCCTCATGGGCCAGAGGCTAGTGCCACGACCTGTCGGGGGCGCACCCGATCCGGGCCCGGGAGCCCGCACCGAGCACCCCGGGGAGTCGCCCGGACGGGACGCTTCGGAGGCGGTCTCGAGGAACCGCCGGCCTCAGTTCGGAAGAGGACGAACGTCGGTGGTCACCGCGCTAGGGATTGGTCAGTACCGAGCGCACGTCGAGGTTGCGGAAGCGAGGCGGCCCACTCATCACTTTGGCCAAGCTCGCCGAGAACTCCGAGGTCACAGGGTTGCTCTGCTGTTCCATGGCTTTTTCGTAGGAGGGGAACTCAACGATCGATAGGTACGTCCCGGGGCGATCACGATCTTCAACGGTCGTTGACACCGAGGCTGTCAATGCACCTGGGTGTTCATCCCGGAACCGCTCCAGTTCCGCCGCCACCGCATCGATGTCGGTCGCCTCGAACTCGACAAACTGAATAAACCCTGCCATCTTCCGCCTCCTCTTGCTCGGCCTGCCGGGGAATCATACGGTCTCGCCAAGACGCCTGCTCGGCGTCCTCGTGGCGTCCCGCGTGGCCGGCGATCTCGCATCAGAAAGCCGGGGGTCCCTTTG
>JBEKOI010000033.1:0-19214 GCA_049521915.1 Acidimicrobiales bacterium
CGGGGGCCGATTGCGTGGAGGCCGCCGATCGATCCGTTGACCGGTGAGCCCGCCTGGGACCAGTCACCCGCCCCCGCCGACAGCCCGCCGAAGGAGCGCAGGTCCTGGCACAGGGGGGCCAAGGCCAGTGCGGTCACCGCGGCCGGAGCCGCCAGTGCGGCTGCCGTGGCCGGTACCGCCGGTCCCGAGGTGGCGGCGCCCGGGAGGCCGGCCCCGCCCGGTCCCGGGTTCAAGCTTCCCACCCCCTTGGCCGAGCCGCCGGCCCCGAAGAGCAACCGCACGCTGCTGGCCGTCCTGCTCGTCGTCCTCCTGGTCGTGATCGGCGGCATTGCCTATTTCGCCGTCAAGAAGAACAACAACTCGACCCCGACCACCGTCGCCACCGTTCCGGTCTCGCCCCGGGTGGGAGCCGACGCCGCCATGGCCGCCTCCATCAATCTCCATCTGGGCGACCTGCCTGCCGGTTGGAGCCGGAGCCCGAGCACGGTGCAGTCACTGGTGCCGGTGGCTCCGGCCGCGGCCCAGATCCAGGCCGCCCACGGGCTCTCGTCGTGCCTGAGCCAGCCGTACGCGCTGGTGGCCGGTCTGTTCGGCAACGGCATCGTGCCGGGATCGTCCGCCACCGCCAGCTCCCCGACGTTCCAGGACGGGACGGATTCGGGCATCCAGATGGCCTCCAGGACCACGGTCATGGGCACGGTCGCCGGCAACCAGGTCGTGTCCGCACCCTTCGCCAACCCGAACTTCACCTCGTGCTTCGGCAACTACCAGACGGCGTTGGTGTCGGCCGCCTCCCCCGGGTCGAGCGCCTCCGTCCAGACGGTGACCCTTCCGGTCCCGGCCGGGGTCAGGACCTTCGCCTACCTGACCACCTTCACCAGCCCGGGCGGTCGCACCGAGGTGGAAGGTGAAGCCTTCAGCTTCGCAGGGCGCAACGGCAACCGGCTGATGCCCACCACCGACGGTCCGGCCGTCCCCCAGTCGGCCTTCGCCTCCGCCTATGACGCCGTCACGGGCCGACTGGCCCTGGCCGTCAACAAGTAGGTCAGCGGCCCAAAGTGGGGAAAGTGGGTCAGAGGCCCTCGGGAGCCACCCGGGCGATGAGGGCGAGGACGCGGTAGGCAGCTTCCGCGGGGCCGGTCTCGTCGGGCCGGAGCAGGTTGGCCATGATCCGGAAGATCCAGCTCATGAGCGATTCCGAGTGCATCCCGGTCCCGACGCACAGCTGCATGAGCTCGGGTCGGCTGATCAACCGGATGAAGGCCCGGGCCACCCGGAAGTAGAGGCCGTAGGCGTCCTCAAGCCGCGTCTCGTAGCCGTCGAGGGCCTCGGGACCGCCCCCGCACAGCGCCTCGCCCACAGAGGCCGCAGCCAGACGACCGGTCTCGTACCCGTAGGCGATGCCCTCGCCGTTGAAGGGGTTGATCGATCCGGCCGCGTCACCCACGACCAGCGTGGTGGCTCCGACCCGCGGCCCGACGGCCAGTCCCATGGGCAGCTTGCCCCCGGTCGGCGGCCCGAGGCAGGTCGACGGCGAGAGCTCCCACTCCTTCGGGGCCCAGGCCACGAAGTGCTCCATCAGGGTTGAGGTGTTGACCCCCTTCCAGCGCCGGTCGGTGGACAGCAGGCCCACGCCGACGTTGACCCGCCCGTCGCCCAGCGGGAAGATCCACCCGTAGCCGGGGACGACCTTGCCGTCGTCGTCCCTGATGTCGAGGTGGGACTCGATGAACGGCTGATCGTGTCCGGGGGAGGTGTAGTAGCCGCGCAGGGCCATCCCCATGGGCTGGCTCCGGTCCCTCGTGGTCCCGAGGGCCCGACCGAACCGGGAGTTGGCCCCGTCGGCCACGACCACGTACCTGGCCCGGACGGGTCGGGTGTCGCCGGTGGACTTGTCCTTGACCACGGCCCCGACGCACGAGGGCAGCGCGCCGGGGCCCGGCGCCGCCGGGCTGTGCTCGAGGATGGGCTCGACGGCCTCGGTGCCCTGCCACACGGTCGCCCCCGCCTTCACGGCGCGCTCGTTGACGATGGCGTCGAGATCGTGCCGGGTGATCACGTAGCCGTAGGAGGGAAAGCTCGGGTGGTCGGGCCAGGGCAGGTCGAGGACCTTGCCGTAGGCATGGGTGCGCAGTCCCGAGAAGCGGTGGGCGCCGGCCAGGGGTCCTTCGATGCCCATGTCGGCGATCTGGCGGACCGAACGGGGGGTCAGGCCGTCCCCACAGGTCTTCTCCCGGGGGAACACCTTCTTCTCCACCAGGGCCACGTCCCAGCCGGCCTCGGCCAACCAGTAGGCGCAGGAGGAGCCCGAGGGTCCGCCGCCCACCACGAGGACATCGTGGACGTGGTCCGGTTCGACCGCTGCCGCTGCCGCTGCCGCTGCCGCGGCCTTCGCCGGCTGACGGCCGGGGGAGGCGGGATCGGGCGCGGTGACGGGGTTCACCGGCCCAATGCTAGGTGTCATGGCGGGGGGCCCGGCGCGTGCCGTTCCGACCGGTTTGCCGGTGGCGGTGCGGGTTCCGTCGATGTGCCTGAACGGAGGGCTGCGTGGTAAAAACAAGTTCCTGTGGACGATTACCTCCCCATTCTGATCCTCCTCATCCTCGGCTTCCTGTTCGCCGCCATGTCCTTCGTGGCCTCGAGCATGATGGCCCCGAAGAAGCGGCCGACGGCGGCGAAGACCGCGCCCTACGAATGCGGCATCGTGCCCGGCATCGAGCCGCCGACGCGCTTTCCCGTTCGCTTCTACCTCATCGCCATGATCTTCATCATCTTCGACATCGAGATCGTCTTCTTGTACCCGTGGGCGGTGATCTTCCACCAGCTCGGCTCGTTCGGTCTCACCGAGGTGGTCGTCTTCGCCGCCGTGGTGTTCGTCTCCTTCCTCTTCCTGATCAGCAACGGAGCCCTCACCTGGGGCCCAGCCAAGAAGTTGGTGGCGGGCATGCCATCGCGGACGTCCGAGTCGACCATTGCCCGCATCGCTGCCGGACCGGGGGGTCCCGACAGGACGACGCGCGCGGTCGGCGTCGGATCGGCGGACGGGCCGTCCGCACCGACACCCGCTTCGCCAGACGCCCCGACGACCGGAGAGCCGGCCACCGTGCCGACCGGACCCGGCCGAGCCGCGTAGAGCGGGAGAAGGCTCGCCATGGGTCTCGAAGACCTCCAGCACAACTTCCTCACCGGGCGCCTCGAGGATCTGGTCAAGTGGGCGCGTACCTACTCCATGTGGCCGGCCACCTTCGGACTGGCCTGCTGCGCCATCGAGATGATGTCGGTGGGAGCGGCCGACTTCGATCTGGCCCGGTTCGGCATGGAGGTGTTCCGGGCATCGCCCCGTCAGGCCGACCTCATGATCGTGGCCGGACGGGTCTCCCAGAAGATGGCACCCGTCCTGCGTCAGGTCTACGACCAGATGATGGAGCCCAAGTGGGTGCTGTCGATGGGCGTGTGTGCCAGCACTGGGGGCATGTTCAACAACTACGCCATCGTGCAGGGCGTGGACCAGATCGTCCCGGTCGACGTCTACGCCCCCGGGTGCCCGCCGACGCCCGAGACGCTGATGCATGCCATTCTCACGCTGCACGAGAAGGTGCGGACCAACGACATCACCCATCGCAAGCCGATCGGGGCACAGGGTCGCCCGGGTGGTCCCGAGGCAAAGGCGCTGGCCGCAGACGAGGGCGGTGACACCGACGATGCTCGCAGCCACGGCGACGAGGCCACCTCCGGCTGGACCCCCGACCGTCCCGACGCCGTGCACCTGGGCACACCCAAGCGCAATCCGGTGATTGCCCGCAGCGTGGGCGAGCCCCTGTGACGACAGGCGGAAGCGGGACGGCGGAGGGCGAGGGAGCTGGCGCGGGCGGGATCGCGGTCAGCGATTCGGGTGGCGCCTCGTCGCGCATCCCGGGCCGGCCGCAACAAGAGGTGGTCTTTCCCACCCGGGAGCAGTACGTTGCCGTGGTCGGCGACTTCCGCGCCTCCGGCTTCGAGATGTGCGCGGACCTGTGCGGCGTGGACTACCTCAGCCATCCGAGCCGTCACCTGCCCGACGGTGTCGAGCCCCAGCGGTTCGAGGTGGTGGTCAACCTGCTGTCGCTGGTCCAGGCGCGCCGGGTGCGGATCCGCGTGCAGGTGCCCGGCACCGACGCGGTGGTGGACTCCCTCTTCGGTCTCTACCCCGGGGTCGAGGCCATGGAGCGCGAGGCCTACGACCTGTTCGGCATCGTCTTCGCCGGCCATCCGGACATGACCCGCATCCTCATGCCCGAGGACTGGGAAGGCCACCCTCTGCGCAAGGACTACGGGGTCGGCCGGGTGCCGGTCCAGTTCAAGGGAGCACCAGGGCCGAGATGAAGGACGTGAAGACGGCGTCCGCCGCCGAGGGCACGGACGCGCCCGAACCGGCCGAGCCGGCCGGCCTCCTGGCCGAGACATCCGAGGGCATCCAGGAGCTCAGCCGGCGCTCGCAGACCGATCCGAACGAGCTCCGGCGGGAGGTCGGAGCCGTGCTCCGCCTGCCCGAGGGTGTGGCCGTCGACCCGGCCGACATCGACGTCGAGCGGACCGACGACGAGTCCATGATCATCAACATGGGGCCCCAGCACCCGTCCACCCACGGGGTGCTCCGGCTCATGCTCGAGCTCGACGGGGAGACGGTCCTGCGCACCAAGCCGGTCGTCGGGTACCTGCACACCGGCATGGAGAAGACGGCCGAGGAGCTCACCTACGTCCAGGGCTCCACCAACGTCACCCGGATGGACTACCTGTCGCCGCTCCACAACGAGCTGGTGCTGTCGCTGGCGGTGGAGGCGCTGCTCGGGGTGGAGATGCCTCCGAGGTCCGACTGGATCCGCATGCTGATGGTCGAGCTCAACCGGGTGTCGTCCCATCTCATGTGGCTGGCCACCAACGGCATGGACCTCGGGGCCACCTCGATGATGATCTACGGGTTCCGCGAGCGCGAGATGGTGCTCGCCTTCTTCGAGAAGACCACCGGACTGCGGATGAACCACAACTTCATCCGGCCCGGGGGCACCGCGGCCGACCTGCCCGACGGCTGGGAGGACGACGTCACGGTCATCTGCGACACGGTGATGGACCGGACCGGTGAGTACGACGAGCTCTTCACCGGCCAACCGCTCTTCCGTCAGCGATCGGAGGGGGTGGGCACGCTTTCGGCCGAGGAGGCCCTGGCCCTCAGTCTCACCGGGCCGGTGCTGCGATCGACGGGGGTGCCCTGGGACCTGCGCCGGGCCATGCCCTACCTGCGCTACGACGAGGTCGAGTTCGACGTCATCGTCGGCACCTTCGGTGACAACTTCGACCGGTACTCGATCCGGCTCAACGAAGTGCGCGAATCGATTCGCATCATCCGCCAGATCGTGGAGAAGATGCCCGCCGGCGACTACCGGGTCCAGGACAAGAAGGTGACCCCGCCGCCGCGGGAGCGGATCGACGAGTCGATGGAGGCGCTCATCCACCACTTCAAGGTGTTCACCGAGGGCTTCAAGGTTCCCGAGGGCGAGGTCTACGTGGCCATCGAGTCCCCGAGGGGGGAGCTCGGTTGCTACCTGGTCTCCGATGGCTCGCCCAAGCCCTACCGCATGCACATCCGCGGCCCCAGCTTCGTCAACCTGCAGGGGCTCCCGGTGATGATGCGCGGCGGACTGCTGGCCGACGCCGTGGCCGTCTGTTCGACCATCGACCCGGTGATGGGGGAGGTGGACCGGTGACCGGACCGTCCGGCTCCGTCCCGGTGGGCACACCCCGGCGGACCGCCTCGGCGGCCACGTTGCGGCCGAAGCACCTGGCCCCGTCGACCCTCGAACGGGCCGCACAGGTCATCGCTCTGTATCCCGAACCCCGCTCGGCGCTCATCCCGCTCTGCCATCTGGCCCAGGAGCAGGACGGGTGGCTCACACCCGAGGCGATGGAGGACATCGCCGACCTGGTGGGCGTGACCCCGGCCGAGGTGTACGGGACGGCCACGTTCTACGACATGCTCCACACCGAACCGGTGGGCACCCACCTGGTGGCGGTGTGCACCAACATCGCCTGCCTGTTGAACGGTGCGGCCGAGCTGCTGGAGCACGCCGAGTCGTCGCTCGGGATCAACGCCGGAGGGACCACCGGGGACGGGCGCATCACCCTCGAAGAGGCGGAGTGCCTGGCCGACTGCGACCGGACCCCGTGCGTGCAGGTCAACCACCGGTTCGTCGGGGCCCAGACACCCGAGTCGTTCGACCGGTTGGTGGCCGAGCTCCGGTCCGGTGCCCGCTCGGCCGACATCCCCGACCACGGAACCCTCAACCGGGTGCCGCGGACGACCGGCCTCCGGGCGGACCCGGCACGGGTCGCCTCGGAGCGGGCGGCGATGGCCGAGGCCCAGGCCCGGCGGGCGGCGGCGGCCGAGGCGGCCAAGGACCCCGGCTCCGGCGGGGCGGGGGGTGGTTCCTAGTGGCCGTCAGCGAGGCGCCGAAGATCATCACCGGCCGGCTCCCCTTCGCCGACTCCCACACCCTCGAGCGCTACCTGGCCACCGGCGGCTACGAGGGCCTGCGCAAGGCCCTGTCCATGACCCCCGAGGATGTGGCCCACGAAGTCGACACGGCCAGCCTGCTGGGCCGGGGCGGGGCCGGATTCCCGGCCGGGCGCAAGTGGGCCATGCTCCGCAAGAACCCGGTCACCTACCTGGTGGTCAACGGGGACGAGAGCGAGCCGGCCACCTTCAAGGACCACCTGCTCATCGAGCGGGACCCCCACCAGCTCATCGAAGGTGTGCTCATCGCCGCCTACGCGCTCCAGGTGTCGCAGGCCTTCATCTTCATCCGGGGCGAGTTCGCCCTCGGTCTCGAGCGGGTACAGGCGGCCCTCAACGATGCCTACGGGCACGGGGCGGTGGGGACCGACATCTTCGGATCGGGGTTCTCGGTCGACATCGTGGTCCACCCCGGGGCCGGGGCCTACATCTGCGGCGAGGAGACGGCGTTGCTGGAGTCGCTCGAGGGCAAGCGGGGCTTCCCCCGCATCAAGCCCCCGTTCTTCCCGGCCGCCATCGGCCTGTATGGCGAGCCCACCGTGGTCAACAACGTCGAGACCATGTCCAACCTCCCCTGGATCGTCCTCAACGGCGGCGCCGCCTTCGCCGCCCTGGGCGGGGGCCGTTCGGCCGGCACCCGCCTGTTCGCCCTGGCCGGACACGTCGCCAACCCGGGCGTCTACGAGCTCGAGATGGTCAAGACGACCTTCAACGACCTCATCAACGCACCGGTGCTGGGCGGCGGCATCCCCCACGGCCGGGGATTGAAGGCCTTCATCCCCGGCGGGGTCTCGGCCCCGTGGTTCGGTCCCGACCAGATCGACCTCCCGCTCGGCCAGGACGAGGTGGCCGCCGCCGGCTCCATGCTCGGGTCGGGCTCGATCGTCGTCATGGACGACCACACCTGTGCCGTCCGGGCGGCGTGGCGCATCACCAAATTCTTCTTCCGGGAGTCGTGCGGCCAGTGCACGCCGTGCCGCGAGGGGGCGGGCTGGCTCGAGAAGATCATGGAGCGCATCGAGACCGGTCACGGTCGCGAACAGGACCTCGACCTTCTCCTCGACGCCTGCGACAACATCGCCCCCGGGCTGACGTGGCCACCCCAGCAGACCACCATCTGCGTGCTCGGACCGTCCATCCCGTCGTCCATCGGATCGGCCATCGAGATGTTCCGCGACGAGTTCCTCGTGCACATCAAGGACGGGGGCTGTCCCTATGAGTGACAAGAGCCCTATGAGTGACAAGAGCGCGGCCAGTGACAGCCCGGCGGGCAAGAGCCCACCCACCGAAGGCAGCACCAACCGGGAGAACGTCACGACCGACCTCGTCGACCACGCCGAGACCGAGCCGGTCGAGACGGTGGCCTTCACCCTCGACGGCCGCCAGGTCACCGGCCGGAAAGGCGAGATGCTGATCGCCGCGGCCGAGCGGGCCGGCACCTTCATCCCGCGCTTCTGCTATCACCCGCGGATGAAGTCGGTCGGCGTGTGCCGGATGTGCCTGGTCGAGGTCAGCGGTCCCCGCGGGGCCTCGCTCCAACCCAGCTGCTACGTCGAGGTCCAGGCCGGCTCGGAGGTGACCACCAACTCGGACAAGGTCAAAAAGGCCCAGGACGGCGTCCTCGAGTTCCTCCTCGTCAACCACCCGCTCGACTGCCCGGTCTGCGACAAGGGCGGCGAGTGCCCTCTCCAGGACCAGACCCTGGCCTACGGCCCGGGCGAGTCCCGTTTCGTCGAGGAGAAGCGGCATTTCGAGAAGCCCATCCCCATCTCGGAGCTGGTGCTGCTCGACCGCGAGCGGTGCATCCAGTGCAGCCGGTGTACCCGCTTCGCCGTCGAAGTGGCCGGCGAGGCCCAGATCGACTTCATCGGGCGGGGTGAGCATCTCGAGGTCAACACGTTCCCCGACCTGCCCTTCACGTCGTACTTCTCGGGCAACACCGTGCAGATCTGCCCGGTCGGGGCACTCACCGCGACCCCGTACCGGTTCGCGGCCCGGCCCTGGGACCTGGACCAGGTCGAGTCGACGTGCACGACCTGTGCCGTGGGATGCAGGGTCGCGGTGCAGTCGTCGTCCAACCGGGTCACCCGCCTGCTCGGCATCGATGCCGATCCGGTCAACCACGGGTGGCTGTGCGACAAGGGCCGGTTCGCCTTTGACGCCGTCAACAGCGAGGACCGACTGGTCGATCCCCTCATCCGGAAGGATGGATCGCTGGTGCCGGTCTCGTGGCACGAGGCACTGGCCGCGGTGGCCGGCGGGATCAAGAAGGCCTCGACCGCCGGGGGCGCGGAGTCGGTCGGCGTGGTGGGCGGAGCCCGGCTGACCAACGAGGGGGCCTACGCGTGGGCCAAGCTGGCCAAGGGGGTGCTCGGCACCGACTCGGTCGATGCCCAGTTGGGCGACGGGCTCCCGGCGGAGCTGGTCCTGGCCCTCCCCCGGGCCACCATCGACCAGGCGGCTGCGGCCGACACCGTGGTCGTCCTGTCCGGTGATCTGCGCGAGGAGCTCCCGATCCTCTTCCTCCGGTTGCGCGCCGCCATCGTCGACGGGGGTCCGTCCGTGGTCGAGCTGTCCCCGGAGGCCACCTCGCTCACCCCCCTGGCCAAGGTGTCGCTGCGCTACGCGCCGGGCGAGGCCACGGCCATGGCCAGGGCCCTCGTGGACCCGGCCGCACCGGGCCCGGCCTCCGTCGATCCCGGGTCGCTGGCCGAGGCCCGCCGGCTGGCCGGCGCCGGAAACGTCGTCATCATCGCCGGGCGGCCGTCCCTGGCCGAGGACGGTGCCCTGGTGGCCGAGGCCGCCCAGGTCCTGGCCGGTGCGCTGCCCCGGGCCCGCTTCCTTCCCGCCTTGCGGCGGGGCAACGTCAACGGGGCCCTGGACATGGGGCTGGCTCCCGGTCTCCTGCCCGGCCGGGTGACCCTCGACGCCGGCCGCGACTGGTTCACGCAACGGTGGGGTTCGGTTCCGCCCGCCCGGGGGCGGGACACCGAGGGCATCTTCCGGGCCGCTGCCGGGGATGCCGGGGCCGACCAACAGGTCCGCGCCCTGATCGTGCTCGGCGCCGATCCCCTCACCGACTTTCCCGACCACCGGTTGGCCGAACTTGCCCTCGACGCGGCCGAATTCGTGGTGGCGGTGGCGTCGTCGCCCGGCGCCGTCACCGAGCGGGCCGACGTCGTCCTGCCCGCGGCCGAGTCCCACGAGCGGCCCGGGACCACCACCAACATCGAGGGCCGTATCAGCCGTGTGGGCCAGAAGCTGGTGCCCCCGGGGCAGGCGTGGCCGGATTGGATGATCGCCGCCGAATTGGCCGTGCACCTTGATGCCGACCTCGGCCTCGACTCGGTGGGCGAGGTGTGGGAGGAGATCGAGCGGGTGGCCCCGGCGTACCGGGGGATCACCCTGGCCGTGCTCGACGCGCTGGGGACGGCCGACGGCGTGGTCGCCCCCCTCACGGCCAGCCCGGTGTCGATCGGCCGGCGGGTGGCACCCCTCGACCCCATCGCCGTCCCCGGTGTCGAGTCGGTCGAGCGCCAGGGCGCCCCGCCCCGGGCCGGACTGGCCGAACCACCGACCGCCGGGCTCGGAACCCCACCGGTCGACCGCAGCGACGGGGCCGGCGACCCGGCGCTCCCCGGGCTGGTCACCCTCCCGGTCGACTTGGACGTCCCCCACGTCACCCCGGTGGACAGCTACTCGATGCGGCTGGTGGCCTCCCGGTCGCTCTACGACCTGGGCTCGGCGGTGAGCGCGGTCCCGGCCCTGGCCGGCCTGGTGGACCCGGCACCGCTCCGGGTCAACCCGCACGACCTCGACGACCTCGGAGTCGCGGCCGGCGGCTCGGTCAGATTGCGAACCGAAAACGCGTCCCTGGTGGCCGCAGCGGTGCCCGATCCGTCGCTGCCCCGCAAGGTGGTGGCCGCCGACTTCAACGTCCCCCTCGACGGCGGGACCGTCGCCGATCTCATCGACAGCGGTGCTCCGCTGGTCGAGGTCCGGATGGAGACGCCATGAGCCTGCCGGTCGCACTGGTCCATCCCCTGCTCGCCGCGGGCGACCCCCTGTACATGAACGGTGTGGGCTGGGCCGTGTTCCTGATCGTGCTCATCAAGGTGCTCGTCATCTTCGCCTTCTTGATGGTGTCGGTCATGTTGATGATCTGGTTCGAGCGCAAGGTGATCTCGGACATGCAGAGCCGCATCGGCCCCAACCGGGCGGGTCCCTTCGGCATCGCCCAGACCCTGGCCGACGGGATCAAGCTCTTCTTCAAGGAAGACCTGATGCCCGACAAGGCTGACCGCTCGGTGTTCATCCTGGCCCCCTACATCACCATCATCACCGCGTTCCTGGCCTTTGCCGTCGTGCCCTTCGGCGGGGTGGTGACGGTCGCCGGCCACACCTTCGAGCTCCAGTTGGCCGATCCCCCGATGGGCATCCTCTTCCTGCTGGCCATGTCCTCGATCGGTGTCTACGGGGTCATGCTGGCCGGGTGGTCGTCGGGCTCCAAGTACCCACTGCTCGGCTCGGTCCGGGCGTCGGCCCAGATGATCTCTTACGAGGCCGCCATGGGCATGACGGTGGTGACGGTGGTGCTGATCACCGGATCGCTGAGCACGCGCACCATCGTCGACGCCCAGGCCCAACACCTGTGGCAGTGGAACGCCACCCGGCTGGGCGTGGTGCCCTTCCTCATCTTCTTCGTCGCCGTCATCGCCGAGACGAACCGGCCCCCCTTCGACCTGGTCGAGGCCGACTCCGAGCTGGTCGGAGGGTTCGTCACCGAGTACTCGTCCATCCGGTTCGCCCTGTTCTTCCTGGCCGAGTTCATGAACACCATCACCATGTCGGCCATCACCGTGACCCTCTTCTTCGGCGGTCCCGACGGTCCCGACCCCCACATCCCCCATACCTACTGGCTCTGGCCCATCGTGTGGTTCCTGCTCAAGACGCTCGTCTTCTTGTTCGTGTTCGTCTGGTTGCGGGCGGCGCTGCCCCGGTTGCGGTACGACCAGCTCATGGACCTGGGGTGGAAGCGGCTCATCCCGCTCTCGTTGGGCTGGCTGATGATCGTGGCCGGCTTCGTGATCGACGGGTGGTGGGGATTCGGCCTGGCGCTGGCCGTGGTCGTGGCTGCAGTGACCATCACGAGGGCGTTCTCGATCGGGAACGAGAGGGAGGAGACCCGGGCCATCATCCCCCAGGTCGGTGTCCGCCTCTGGACCCGTCCGTCCGAAGCCGAAGCCGAAGCCGAAGCCGAAGCCGAAGCCGAAGCCGAAGCCGAAGCCGAAGCCAAGTCTCCGCCTGAGCCCGGGCCCAAGTCTCCGCCTGGGCCCTCGGGCGCCTCGGGCCGACCGCTCTCCCCGTCCGAACAAGGAGGTGACGGCTGATGGCTGACCCCGAACCGCCGCACCAACGGCAGAACTTCCTGGGCGGGTTCAAGCTGACCCTCGAGCACCTCGGTCGCCCGCCGGTGACCCGCCAGTACCCCGAGGAGAAGCGTCCGAAGCAGCCCCGTCAGCACGGGCGCCATGTGCTCAACCGGTACGAGGACGGCATGGAGAAGTGCATCGGCTGCGAGCTGTGCGCCGGCGTCTGCCCGGCGGACTGCATCTACGTGCGCGGCCTCGACAATCCACCCGACCACCCGGTGTCCCCCGGTGAGCGGTACGGCTATGTCTACGAGATCAATTTCCTGAGGTGCATCCACTGCGATCTGTGCGTGGAGGCCTGTCCCACAGAGGCCATCACCGAGACGAAGTTGATGGAGTTCTCCTTCACCAACCGCAACGACGCCATCTACACCAAGGAGGAGCTGCTGGTCGATGACGACGGCAAGCCCAAGCATCTCCCTTGGGAGGACTGGAGGGAAGGCGACGACCTGCACACCTCGGGATGGATGCGGGCCACCTCACCGTCGGGGAGCGCGGAGTTCGAAGGTCGTGTCCAATGGTCGGGGGAGCTCGGGTTCGGAGTGCGCACCCCCGAGAGCGGCCAGACCGGTCAGCGGGACGACGCCGCCACCGGCAGCAAGCAGTTGCGGGACACCCTCGAGCGCCACCTGCTCCCGAGCGACCTGCCCGCGGCCAAGCGGGGCCCCCGAGGTGCCATCGGCCGGATGATGGAGAAGGCGGAGCGGTTCGCCCCGGGGGCGGGCAAGAAGCACCGGGAGAAGGCGGACGCCGACTACGCACAGGCGGTGGCGGACGGCAACAGCGAACGGGACCAACCGGGTACGGCGCAGTCGGCCCCGAGCGGTGAGCCGGCTCCGGCGGCGGCTCCGGCTGAGCCGGCTGTTCCGGCTGCCGCTGCGGCTGCTCCGGCCGCGGCTGCGGCTCCGGCTGCGGGCAGCGGGGGTCCGAACGGTGATCCCGCCGGCGGTCCGGGATCGAGCACCCCCTGATGACCTCGGTGCTCGGAGCGGTGGTGATGGCGGCGTCGTCGACGACGACCGTCCACCCGTCATGGGTCGACGTGGGAACGTTCGCCGTGTCCGCGGCCATCATTCTCTCCGGCGCCATCGGGGTGGTGGTGGCCCGGAACCCGGTCCACGCCGCCCTCATGCTGGTCATGACCCTGTTCGGCGTGGCTGTGCTCTTCGTCCTGCAACGGGATCCGTTCCTGGCCGCCGTCCAGGTGATCGTCTACGCCGGTGCCATCGTCGTGCTGTTCCTCTTCGTCATCATGTTCCTCGGCGTCGACCGCGAGGAGAACATCGCCGTCGAGCCGCTGCGGGGCCAGCGTCCCCTGGCTGTCGGTCTCATCCTGCTCGGCACGACCGGTCTCCTCCTTCTCGGTGAGGTCTCGAGCTGGACCACCGGAGCGCAGCACGTCGCCGGAGTGGACAGCGGGGCGCAGTCCAACGTGTACCTGCTGGGCAAGTCGGTCTACACGACCTACCTGTTCCCGTTCGAAGCCACCGCGGCCCTGTTGATCATCGCCGTGGTGGGCGCGGTGGTCCTGGCCCGTCGGCCCCCGGCCACGGCCACGGCTGCTCAGCCGGCAGAGGTCGAGCCTGAGGTCACGACCGGCGGGGCCGCCCCTTCGGCGGGCGGTGCAGGGCTGCCGGCGTCCGGGGCCGACCTGCCCTCCGGGGCCGACCTGCCCTCCGGGGCAGACCTGCCGGCGTCAATGGGGGAGAACCCCGTCACCGACGAGCCCGGACCCGGACAGGACCGGCACAGCGCGGCGGAACCCGCCGGCGTACACGAGGAGGGGCGGGCATGACCATCAACCCGGATTGGTACCTGTCGCTCAGCGTCGTCCTGTTCGCCATCGGCGCGTTGGGTGTGCTGATCCGGCGGAACGTGCTGGTCATGTACATGTGTGTCGAGTTGATGCTCAACGCGGCCAATCTGACCTTCGTGACCTTCGCCCGCATGCTGCACGACATCGGCGGCCAGGTCCTGGTGTTCTTCGTGTTGGTCGTGGCCGCGGCCGAGGTCGTGGTCGGGCTCGGGATCGTGGTCGCAATCTTCCGCCGCCGGACCAACGCCACCGCCGACGACCTCCACTTGATGAAGGGCTGACCGGACGATGCTCCACGTGACCTACCTCATCATCTTGCTGCCCCTGGTCGGGTTCGCCGTTCAGCTGCTCGTGGGCCGCCGGCTCGGTGATCCTCTGGCCGGGGCGGTGGCTACCTTCTTCATCGGGGCCTCGTTCGTGGTGGCTGTGGGGGTGTACTTCGACCTGCTCACCGTCAACGCGCCGGTCCGGACCTTCACCCAGAACCTGTGGACCTGGATCCCGGTCGACCAGCTCCAGGTCAACGCCCGACTGTTCGTCGATCCGCTGTCCATGACCATGGTGCTGTTCGTCACCGGCATCAGTTGCCTCATCCACCTGTACTCGATCGGCTACATGAAGGGAGACCGCGACTACTCGAAGTTCTTCCTCTACATGAACCTCTTCGTGGCCTCGATGCTGATCCTGGTGCTCGGGAGCAACCTGCTGGTCACCTTCGTCGGGTGGGAGGGCGTGGGCACCTGCTCGTACTGGCTGGTCTCGTTCTGGTTCACCCGGGACTCGGCGGCCAGCGCGGGCAAGAAGGCCTTCGTCTACAACCGGATCGGCGACGTCGGCTTCCTGTTGGCCATCTTCTTGGTTTTCACCAGGGTGCACTCGCTCGAGTACACCACCATCTTCGCCCATATCGGCACCATCGGAGCGGGCAACATCACCGCCATCTGCCTGCTGCTCCTGGTCGGCGTGATGGGGAAGTCGGCCCAGATCCCCCTCTTCCCGTGGCTGGCCGACGCCATGGAGGGCCCGACCCCGGTGTCGGCGCTCATCCACGCCGCCACCATGGTGACCGCCGGCGTCTATCTCCTGTGCCGGATCAACCCGCTGCTCCACGCCTCCCCGGCCGCCGCCCTCACGGTGGCCTGCGTCGGGGCGGCGACCGCCTTCGTGGCCGCCACCATCGCCTGCGCGCAGCAGGACATCAAGAAGGTGCTGGCCTACTCGACCGTGTCCCAACTCGGGTACATGTTCCTGGCCATCGGATGCGGGGCCTACGAGGCGGCCATCTTCTTGATGGTCGCCCACGCCTTCTTCAAGGGACTGCTCTTCCTCGGGGCCGGATCGACCATCCACGGCCTCCACGACGAGCAGGACCTGAAGCGCATGGGCAACCTGCGCCACTACATGCCGCTGACCTTCATCACCTTCGGGATCGGCTGGCTGTGCATCGCCGCCGTACCCCCGCTGTCGGGGTTCTGGGCCAAGGGCGACGTGCTGGAGAACACCTGGGCCGCCCACCCGGCGCTGTGGGTGGTGGGCGTGGTCACTGCCGCGCTGACTGCCTACTACATGAGCCGCCTGACCGGGCTGGCCTTCTTCGGCAAGGACCGCTGGTCCGACAAGGTGGCCATCGACGCCGCCACCGACATGCCCGACTCGCACCATGCCGACGGGCCCATCCCCGAGCCCCACGAGTCGCGGCCGATCATGACCATCCCGCTGTGGATCCTGGCCTTCTTCGCCGCCACCGCCGGCCTCCTGGCCGTGTCCAACGACCACCTGTCGCTGTCCAACTGGATCGACCCGGTCTTCGGCTCCAACCTCTACGACGACCAACTGAGCACCAGCGCCGTCTGGGTGCTGGCCACCATCGACGCGGTGATCGCCGTTGCCGGGGTGTCCATCGGCCTCCGGCTGTGGATGTCCAAGGCGGAGCGACCCAAGCTGGAGATCGACTTCCTCAGGCACTCGTGGTACATCAACGAGCTCTACGACACCGTGCTCGGCCGGCCCGCGGAGCGGCTGGCCGCCTTCAGCGCCACCGTGATCGACCCCAAGGTCATCGACGGCGGGGTCAACGGGGTGGCCACCCTGGTGCGCAAGTCCGGCGCCCTGATCCGGCGCAGCCAGACCGGCTACCTGCGGAACTACGTGCTGGGCATCGTGCTCGGCACCGTCCTGGTGCTGGCCTTCATGCTCACCCGGTTGTGGTGGACCTGATGGGATCAGGTCACTTCCCTTTTCTCACTGTTCTGGTGCTGGTGCCGGCCATCGGCGCGGCCGTGGTCGCACTGGTGCCCACCGGATCGGTCTCGCGTCACTTCCACGAGGGGCTGGGCTTCCTCGTCGCCCTGTTCACCCTGGTGCTGGCGCTGGTCATCGCCGGGCAGTTCAAGGTGGGGGACGGTGGCTACCAGCTCGTCTCCGACCATGTCTGGGCCAAGGAGCTGGGCATCCACTGGTCGCTCGGTATCGACGGGATCTCGTTGTTCCTGGTGGTGATGACCGCTCTCCTCTTCCCGCTGGCCATGCTCGGGGGCCGGGTCAAGCGGGACCCGCGCTCCTTCGTGGCCTGGGTGCTCCTGCTGGAGGCGGCGTGCCTGGGCAGCTTCGTCTCCCTCGACCTGGTGCTGTTCTTCCTCTTCTTCGAGCTGACGCTGGTCCCCGCGTACTTCATCATCGGTGGGTGGGGCTATGCCCGCCGGGGCTACGCCGCCATCAAGTTCTTCATCTACACCTTCGCCGGCTCGGCCTTCCTGCTGGTGGGCATCCTGGCCGTGGCCTTCATCCATCAGTCCCAGACCGGGGTGCTCACCTTCGAGCTCCCTTCCCTGGTGCACACCCACCTCTCGGGGACGGAGGGGGTGCTGCTGTTCCTCGCCTTCACCGCCGCCTTCGCCGTCAAGGCGCCGATCTTCCCGTTCCACACCTGGTCTCCGGATGCCTATGCCGAGGCCCCGACCGCCGGGGCGGTCCTGCTGGCCGCGGTGATGGCCAAGCTCGGGACCTACGGGATCATCCGTTTCGACCTCAACCTCTTCCCCCAGGCCACCCGCACCCTGGCGCCGTGGTTGCTGACCCTGGCCGTGATCGGCATCCTCTACGGGGCCCTCGTGGCCTGCGCCCAGCGAGACCTGAAGCGGTTGCTGGCCTACTCGTCCCTGGCCCAGATCGGCTTCATCGTGCTGGGCACGTTCGCCCTCAACAGCCAGGGGCTCACCGGAAGTGTGCTCCAGATGGTCAACCACGGGCTGATCATCACCACGCTGTTCATCGTGGTGGGGTGGATCTACGAGCGTCGCGGCACCTGGCAGGTGTCGGCCCTCAAGGGTCTCCAGTCGCCGGCACCGGTGATGGCCGGCGTCTTCACGGTGGCCATGCTGGCCTCCATCGGCGTGCCCGGGCTCAACGGGTTCGTGGGTGAGTTCCTGGTGCTGATCGGGACCTTCGTGGCCCACCGGTGGTGGGCGGTTGTGGCCGCACTAGGAGTCATCGCCGCCGCCATCTACCTCTTGTGGGCCTTTCAACAGGTGTTCCACGGTGAGCCGACCGAGACGGACACCAAGACGAAGGATCTGGGATGGAGCGAGCGGCTCATCATCGCTCCCCTCATCATCCTCATCGTCGCCCTCGGTGTGTTCCCGAAGCCCGTGCTCGATCGGATCACCCCGTCGGTGGACCGGCTGGTCATCCACGTGGACCGCGTGACCAACACCCCCGTCCCGTCCGGCCTCGACCCGGGGTCGTCGGCGGCTCCGTCGTCGTCTTCGACCGCGTCGTCGTCGGCGGCGTCGGCGGCGTCCGCACTGGCGGCGCCGTCATCGTCAGCCCCGACCCCCCGGCACCTGTCCGGTCCGGTGACAGCGGCCCGGGCGGAGGCGAGGACGAGCCCGTCTCCTGCCCCCATGACCACAGGCGGTGCCCGGCGATGACCTCCTTCGTGACGACGGCTGTGACCAGCTCCTCGCTTCCCGCCATCCACACCCCCCACGTCGACTACCTGAGCATCCTGCCCATGCTCATCATGATCGGTGGGGCCCTGGCCCTGATGGTGGCGTCCTCGTTGTTCCGCAAGATCCTGGGTGTGGGCACGGGAACGCTGGTCGCCTCCACGACGTCGGTCGCCGCCCTGGTGGCCGCGCTGTTCCAGTGGGACCACGTGAGCACCCACGGACCCCAGGTCACCATCGCCGGCGCCATCGCCTTCGACGGGTTCGACGTGTTCGTGCAGATCGCGGTGGCCATCGCCATGCTCCTCACCGCCCTGGTCGGTGACGGCTATCTGCGCCGGGAGGGCGTCGAGGGCCCCGAATTCCACGTCCTGGCCATGATGTCAGCCTCCGGTGCCATGATGATGGGAGCGGCCAACGATCTCATCGTGATCTTCCTCGGGCTGGAGATCATGTCGATCGCCCTCTACGTGCTGGCTGCCTTCAACCACAAGCGGGCCGAGTCCGGTGAGGCCGCGCTCAAGTACTTCGTGCTCGGTGCCTTCTCCTCGGCGGTCTTCGTCTACGGGATCGCGCTCGTCTACGGCGCCACCGGATCGACCAACCTGCCCCAGATCGCCGACTACCTCTCAGGGAACGTCATCGCCTCCAACGGCGTGCTGCTCGGCGGCCTGGCGCTCCTGCTGGTCGGGTTCGGGTTCAAGATCGCGGCCGTTCCCTTCCACATGTGGTCCCCCGACGTCTACCAGGGCTCGCCGTCGCCGGTCACCGGCTTCATGGCCGCGGTGGTCAAGGTCGGGGCCTTTGCCGCCCTGTTGCGGGTATTCGTGTCGTCGTTCGGAACGGTGCGCACGGACTGGCAGCCGATCATCTGGGGACTGGCCCTGCTCAGCCTGGTGCTGGGCGCGGTGGTGGCCCTGATGCAGCGCGACGTGAAGCGGATGATGGCCTACTCGTCCATCAACCACGTCGGATTCGTCCTGCTGGGTGTGGAGGCGGCGACCACCCGGGGCGTCTCGTCCTCGCTCTACTACATCTTCACCTACATGTTCCTGGTCATCGGGTCGTTCGCGGTGATCACGGTGATGGCCCGACCCGGCGACACCGGGCACCAGATCTCCGACTACCGGGGTCTGGCCAAACGCCAGCCCGTGTTGGCCCTGGCCTTCGCCGTGCTCCTGCTGGGACAGGCCGGCATCCCCTTCACCACCGGGTTCCTGGCCAAGTTCGGCGTCGTGGGCGCGGCTGTGGCCACCCACGCCTACGTGCTGGCCGCGGTGGCCATGGCCTCGGCGGCCGTCGCCGCATTCTTCTACCTTCGTGTCGCGGTGGCCATGTACTCGCCGGTGGGGTTGGTCGGGGACACGGTGGGCGACGACGGTGATGCCGGTCCCGACCGCGTGGGGGCCGACGCCACCGCTTCCGCCGGTCTCCCCGGAGCCGCCGGTCTCCCCGGAGTGGCCGGATCGTCC
>JBEKOI010000034.1:0-18929 GCA_049521915.1 Acidimicrobiales bacterium
CGCCGGACCGTTGTCCCGGCCGGAGACCTCAGCTGGCCCGGCTGAGACACGATCGAAACCGACTCAGCCCCGCCGGGTGACGAGCGCTGACGATGCCGGACCTGAACGGCTTGCTGGATGAGAATCGCTTGGAAGCTCCCGGATCTCGCCGCTCGCATCGACAATGACGGCTCACCCAACCCACCAACAGGAAGCTCGCGGTCACCGCCGGGTGGAGCCACAGTTCAGCTGGGGTCGTGGCTCCAGTTCAGCGGTGCGCGGTGTATCCGCCGTCGATGGTGAACGTTTGGCCGGTGACGAACGCTGCGTCGTCGGACAGGAGGTAGGCGACGGCCGTGGCGATCTCTTCGGGGTACCCGGGCCGGCCGACGAGGTGACCTTCGGTGATCGACGCGAGGGTGTCGCCGAGTGGACCGCCGAGCTTCTCCTGGAGCTCGCGGTCGACAACGACGCCGGGCGCGACGGCGTTCACGCGAATGTTGCGGTCGGCGTACGCGGTGGCCACGTAGCGCGTGAGTGCGACGACACCAGCCTTGCTGGTACCGTAGGCGGCGAGGGAGCGGCTTCCGTAGGTTGCGGCCACGGACGCGGTGTTGACGATGGCGCCGCCACCGCGTTCCAACATGGCGGGAATGGCAAAGCGGCAGCCGAGCATGACACCGTCGAGGTTGACGCGCATCACGGTGTGCCAGGTTTCGAGGGGCATGGTGACGATGTCTTGATCGGTCAGGTTGAGCTTGATGGCAGCCGCGTTGTTGTGCAGAAGGTCGAGTCCGCCATAAGCGGCGAGGGTGTCGGCGACCATGCGTTCAACGGCATCGGGCTCGGCGACGTCAGTTGCTTGGGCGCGGGCGGTACCTCCGTCGGTGCGGATGAGCTCGACGGTCGCTCCGGCACCGACCTCGTCGATGTCGGCGACAGTCACTGCGGCACCTTCGGCCGCGAGGCGGCGGGCGGTGGCGCGCCCGATTCCCGAGCCTGCACCGGTCACAATCGCGATCTTGTCGTGGAAACGTTGCATGCCTAGAGTGTCGCGCAGGCCCGCGACCGTGGCATTGGGTGTCGTCGATGGCCGTATGCCCTCCTGACCTCATGCCAGCGCTGCCGACTGCCGCGCCAGCGAGCGGTAGGCTGCAAGTGCTTCGTGCGGAGGTGTTGAGGGTTCCAAGGCTCTTCGACCCGTCGCCGCCTAGACAGTGCGGCGACGCCTGGGCGGTCGATTCCTTCGGTTCAGTGAAGCTGGTATGAACAACTTGACCGACCGCACAAACGTTGTCACTGCTCGGTGAGGAGATTGAGGCGACGGGAGCGGCCACGACAGCGGCCACATCGATCTCGACCCCTACAGATGGCGCCCGCACGAGCACGCACCCAGCTCATGTCGTGAACTCGGAGAATCCCATCCCGCCAAACATTCCTACGGCGAGTAGCCCGATGAGAGTATCCACCAACACCCGACGAACATCCCAGTGGCGACCATGACGCCAACAACTATCGCGGTCAGCGGAAGGGTTGCTCCACCAGAGCCGTCGCTCGACTTGAGCACCACCTGAGCGGCGATCCCGAGACCGATGGACATTCCGACCAGAACACCGGCGAGGCATACAATAGCCATGTCAAACGTCGATCCCGGCAGTACCATCCACACTACGAAGCCGATCGCGGCGAAGACTGCCAAGAGTACGCCTCCCATGGCCAGGCTATTCTCGGACTCCACAGCCCTTGCTGGCGAGTAGACGCTCATCGGACCCTCCTTGCTCTCTAGTCACACTCTGAGACCAGACCGGGAGCTGAGATAGGGTCAAAGGTCCCTTCCGTCACGGCCCTCGCCGATGAGCGAAGCGCCGGGCAACTTCTCGATCTCGGGACATTCCCTCGTGACCTGCAAACCGACTCCGACCATTTTTGAGTCCGGTACCCTACCAACCGGCTTGACATTCACGGGAGCCAAGCTCCACGGGATTGGTTCAGTGCGTGGCATCTTTCACATCACGTTCACCGCCAAGTTGCCCGTTCCCAGTGGCTCGCGCCTGGCCCTTGTTGATTCGACGGCTGGGCGAGTGGCTCCTTCCAGCACGATCGAATTGCAAACTCCAGCCAGCTCGGTTGCCGCTCCCGTAATGTGGCTGCATCGCGCACCGACGAGCAAGGAGCCGAGTTGCCGAAGCACGACGTGGAAATGAGCATTCCGACAACCAAGGTGGTGCTGAGCGCTGACGTGGTGTTCGAGATTCGCAGCGACGATGAGAAGCTCGGCGAACTCCGAATCAGCAGAGGAACGATCGACTGGGCCCCGATGAACGCAAAGATACCGATTCGGTTGACCTGGGAACAGTTCGACCGCCTCATGCGCGAGCGATAGGTCCAACTCACCAACGCTGGCTTCCGCCGGCTCAGTAGCTGATTCCGCAACGGATCACCAACATCGAGGCCGGTCTTCTGCCGGACCACATGAGAGGCCAAGATGGACCGGCTGGACGAGGCGGGGGGGACCTATGCGCTGGTCGAACATTGTGCGCCGCCGACGGTCACTGTGATGGCCTCGCCCGCACTGGTGTGGTACAAGAGGATCGTCGCTGATCCGGACCCGTTCGTGTACTCGCTCCAGGTGTCGCTGGCGTTCGACGCCGTCGCCTTCTCGTCCGGCTGGTTGGAGGTGACAATGACGTCGTAGTCCTCGGGGTACCCGTCGTCGGCCGGTGAGGAGGTGGCGCGGCACGACGGTCCTCCACCCGTCGTCGGCTGGGAGGCGATGGTGGTCGTGGTGACCGGGGCCTGGAACGGGGTTGCTCCAGTGAAGTCAGCGCCGACAGTCTGAGAGACGGCACCGACCAGCGCGGGATCGCTGGTGATGATGCCGAGCTCCCGGTTGTAGTCGAGGCTCGACTCCGAGAAGTTCTGGCTGCCGAGGAACAAGGACGTTCCGTCGGCCACAACTGCCTTGGCGTGGATGTAGAGCGAGCCATCGCTCGGGTACGTGCTCACCTTCACCCCGGCGTCGATCAGCTGGCCGAAGGCATCGGCCCACGACGACGAGTAGGTCATGACCACCTCCACGTTCACCCCTCGCTGCGCCGCCTCCTCCAGGGCGCTCGTCACCGCGGAGTCGTCCATTTCCTCGTTCTCGACCAGCAGAGAGCTCCGGGCGGAGTCGATGAGCGACACGATGGGCCCCTGGGCGCCAGGGGACCAGACGAGGTCGAGGCCGGCCGGACCCGCGGTCGGCGGTCCGGACCCGCTCCAGTCCTCGTCGAAGACCTGTTCGATGGCAGCCACATCCTGGGCGTCGGTCGTGATCACGGCGAAGTCCCGGGACGTCGAGTAGTAGGCGCTCGTGAGGTTGAGGGTCATGATGGCCGAGGTCCGATCGTCCACGGTGATCGTCTTTTGGTGGAAGATCGGTCCCGCCGGCGCCCAGCGGACCCGTACCCCGCTGGAGCGGAGCGAGGTGAAGGCAGGCTGGTTGTAGGAACGCTCGTAGTCACTGTCCAGCAGCACCCGCACCGCCACCCCCCGGTGGGCGTCGGCCTCCAGGATGTCGACGGCCTGAGGATCGGAAAGTTCGTACATGGTCATGTCCAGGGTGTGCTGGGGACTCGACAGCAGTGAGTAGATGGACCCCATCCCCTGGTTGGGCTCGGTGACGAGCGACCAGCTGGCGCCGGCCGCAGGTCGAGTCGCGTGCGTCGTCGATGTGGTGTCGGACGATCGGCTGGCCGGTGACGTGGTGCGTGAAGGCATCCCGAGCTTCGGCGTCGGCGCCGATCTCCCGTGGACGTCGGCCGGGCCGGTGGCGGTGCATGCGGAGAGCAGCACCGCCACCCCCAAGCCTCCGACCATGCAAACCTGTCTGCCGCGATGGAGTGCCGGTCGTGACCTTCTTGCCCGAGGTCCGCCCGGCGCGTCCCCCGATGCCTCCGGCCGCGCGGTAGCCCTTCCGGCATCGCTCACCGGCTCCCCCTCGATCGGTGCCACGACCGTGGGTGGCTCACCGTCATCGCGCCCCACCTTCGCCGCTGATCCGGACTCGTGTGATGTTAACCGTCCGGGAAGGACCGGTAACTCTGGCATTGACGAAGCCCTTGATTGGAAGGGAATCGGGCGCGGCCTGTGGCAAACTCACATGCGTGCCGTTCAGACCACGCGCTCTTCTGCTTCTCACACCGTTGACCCTGGCCGCGGGGTGTGGGTCCGCCAATACCTCCAGCCCCACCATCTCGACGCATGCGTCGAATCCGCTGCCGTCCGCCACCACTTCATCGACGGTTGCAGCAACGCCATCTGGCTCACCTCCGACCACCGTGGGAGCCCACAATCTGACGATCACCAACGCCGACCGCACGCAGCTGGTTCAGGCCGCCGCTGCGCTCAACAACGTGCCCGCCGCTGACTTCGTGGGCCTGTGGCCGGGAGAGACCTACTTCGCCTACGACGCTCAGTCGGCCACCTATTGGGCTGGAGCCAAACTCAATCCGGGCTCGTCTCAACCCGCGCAGGTATCGACCCAGGACGACGGCGCCTATGTCCTCTTCCACCGCCCGGCAGGGTCCGGCTGGATCGCTCAGGACGTAGGGATGGCGGGGATCGAAGGAACGAAGTGCCCCATCGTCGTCCCGGCGGCGATCCTGGCGCTGTGGAACTGGGCCCCGGGTACCTGCCGGCCGGCCAATTCCTGAGCCCTCGATCAGGCGAGGAGACGAACCGTTGCCGAGGGCAGCCGACATGTGACCTTGCCGGGTGGGCAACAATCAAGCCACCGGCCACGAGGACGAGTCGTCAAGGTCACGAGTGGCGCCGAGGGCCGAGTGCGAGCGTCGCCCCTTTGAAATCGATGATGGCGTACTCGAAGCCGCTGAGGGCATCCAATCCGAGAAGGCCGTTGATTCGTAGCTGTCCGATATCAGTCGACCTGAGCATCGACGGAGCAAGCGGAACATTGCCCACGGACCAGGGGCCGCTTTGGACGAGGGGCACGGTGACGCTGGAGCATGCGGTCCGCATTTCGCCGAAATAGTCGGTCTTGGCGAGGTTCAGTTCACGAGTCAGGGCAGTGGCGACAACCGAGCGGGAGGCGCCGGTATCGAGCTCGAACACAACAGCCTTGGCGCCCGTGAAGTGAACCGATGTTGTGGCCACGGCGAAGTCGGGTCGCTCGGCCACCTTCAACCCGGCAATCGAACTGGGTGGCCCGCTGATCAGATCCGGGGGGATCGGCCGGGCCAAAGGACCTGTCACGAGGCTCGGCCGGTCCGGGGCAGGTGCCTCGATGCCGGGCAGCGTCAGTGTCTGGGCGTTGAAATCGAACCGGAGGGCGCCGAACCGGCTCAGGACATCGGCGCCGATAAGTCCGACAGGTTCCCCTTCTCCGCCCCATCCGGGGATCGTCTCTGCCGCCATGGGCTGACCGGCGAGGGGTAAGCCGGCCACGCTCCACGTTGTCACTTGTTGGAGCTGCGTCAGGCCTGTGCATCCGATGCCGGCATACCGGAGGGGCGACCCGAGCTTCGGTAGGTGCAGACGCTGGGCGACACTGAGGTCGATAGCGGAGGAAGAGGCACCCGTATCGATGACGAAGGGGAAGGGACCGTGGCCATCCACGCATACGTCGACCGAGGCCTCCACCGCGGAGCCGACAGCACTGACGGTGATCGGAAGGCGAAAGGCACCACCGGCGAGTCTGGTGACGCCACTGCATCCCGAACCGTTGGGTGGGAGTGCGAATTTCTGGGTGCCCAGGACGCGGATCGGTGAACCAGTGCCACACGCCGCGAAAAGGAGTGCAGTGGCGACGAGCGATGCGCCGACTGCAACTGCGAACCGTGGCAGCCGGCGCCGGCGCCGATCTCTCTCGACAAGACGCTCCCCAGCCTTCTGGCCAGGTCGAACCCGTTCTCGACCGGTCTCCAGTTTTGGGCCGCGGTGGCTGCCTTCCATGGGGCACCAGGGTAGAGGTCAGGGTGGCGACGCCAGTGCCGGCTTCCTGCCGCAGGGATCGGAGACGCGGACGGTGTCCTTGGCGCCAACGGCGGCCGTCGCTCGATCCCCGCGGCCGGAAAGGTCGGTCCGGAGAGCCCGGCGCCGGAGGCACCCGGCGCGGTACCTTCTGTAGCTATCGCACCGCCGCGTGCGGCCTGGAGGGGACCGATGTTCGACCCATTGACCGCCGACGCCGACTCCGAAGGCCTGTCACTGCTCCGCGGCGAGGAACCGGTCAGTCGCACCCCGTCAGGGAGCTGGTTCCTGGCCCGCTTCGATGACGTGCTGGCCGCCACCAAGGACCCCGACACCTTCATGGCCAGCTTTCGCGAGCCCGGTGTGATCGTTCCCGAGGAAGAACAGCTCGTGAGCGAGATCCCGAGGCCCCGCCACGGTCAGATCCGTCGCATCATCAACTCGGCCATCGCCGCCCATCGCATCGGCCGGATCGAACCCTTCTGCCGCGACCTGTGCCGACAGCTGCTGGGCGACATGCTGGCCGAGGAGGGACCGTCGGATCTGGTGGCCGACTACGTCATGCCGGTGCCCAACAATGTGATCGCACAGCTGTTGGGTGCACCGCCGGAGGACTTCCTCCTCTGGGCCCGCTGGTCGGATGACGTCGTTCAGGGCACCTACCCGACTCGGAACGGCAACGAACGGGGGCAGGGGCTCGCCGGTGCCCACCCAGAGTTCGTGGCCTATGTCGATGCCCTCATCGCTTCGCGTCGAGCCGAACCACGCCACGACTTCATCACACGCCTGCTCAGCACCGAGGTCGAGGGTCGTCGTCTGACCGACGTCGAGGCACGCACCCAGCTGGTGTTCCTCTTCATCTCCGGAAACGAGACGACTCGCCACCTCATGGCCAACGTCCTGTGGTCCCTGGCCAACGACCCGGATCTCTTCGGGCAGCTGCGGGCGGACCGCCGACTGGTCCCGACCGCGGTCGAGGAGTCCCTGCGCCACGACCCTCCTATCCGGTTCCTCATGCGTAACTGCACCGTCGAGACCGAACTGCACGGCCAGCAACTCTGTCCCCGCGACAAGGTCGCCTTCGGGTTGGCGTCAGCGAACCGGGACGAATCACACTTCGAAGACGCCCACCGCTTCCGGGTCGATCGCCCCGATCCTCGTGGCCATCTGGCTTTCGGGGGTGGCCCCCACGTGTGCCCGGGGGCCAGCCTGGCCCGACTCGAGGCCCGGGTGGCCGTGGAGGTGCTCCTCGACAATGTGGCCTCGATGACCCCTGTCCACCCGGGCCGGTATGAGCCGGTGGATGTGACGTGGGCTCACGGACCCCGAGCCCTCCAGGTGGAATTGGTCCCGGTCCCTCAGGCCTGACCCTGGTCGTCTGTTGGTTGAGCCGCCGCTGGGCGTGTCAGGATCGTCCTGTCCCAAGATTGGACGAGTCGGCAAGTGCGATCCCGAGGGGAAGAGCGACAGACATGGAGCAGGACGACACCGCAGAGGGCCCGTCGATCGACCAGCTGCGCGAGCGGTACCGGCTGGAGCAGCAGAAACGCCTGCGCCCGGAGGGGATGGCCCAGTGGCGTGAGCTGAAGGGCGACTTCGAGGACCTGGACCGGGACCCCTTCGTCGAGCCCGGCTTCACCCGGGATCCGGTGGTCGAGGAGACGACCGTGGTGATCGTGGGTGGCGGGTTCGCCGGGATGCTCACGGCCATCGACCTCGGGAAGCACGGGATCAACGACGTCCGGATCGTGGAGAAGGCGGGCGACTTCGGTGGCACCTGGTACTGGAACCGGTATCCGGGCTGCATGTGCGATGTCGAGTCGTATACCTACCTTCCCCTCCTCGAGGAGACCGGATTCATGCCGTCCGAGCGCTACGCCAGCGCCACGGAGATCTTCGAGTACTCCAAGCTTCTGGCCCGCACGTTCGACCTCTACCCTCACGCTCTCTTCCAGACGGACGTGACCGGTGCCGAGTGGGACGAGGAAGCCCGGCGCTGGCTGGTCACCACCTCCCGCGGCGATCGGCTGTCGGGCTCCTTCATGGTGTTGGCCGGGGGCATCCTGCACAAAGCCAAGTTGCCGGGCATCCCGGGGATCGAGGACTTCGAGGGCAAGGCCTTCCACACCAGTCGCTGGGACTACGGCTACACCGGCGGGAGCCCCACCCAGCCCATGGACAAACTGGCCGGCAAGCGCGTCGGCGTCATCGGCACCGGGGCCACCGCCGTGCAGGTGGTGCCCCAGATCGCCCGTGTGGCCCAGGAGCTCTACGTCTTCCAGCGGACCCCGGGAGCGGTAGGCGTCCGCAACCAGCAGCCCACCGACGTCGAGTGGTTCAGGAGCCTCAAACCCGGCTGGCAGAAGGAGCGGATCGTCAACTTCACCCAGGCGGTGACCGGGGCCCAACCCGAGGCCGACCTGGTGCACGACGGCTGGACCGAGGTCATGTGGGTCGACACCCGGGGGGCCTCGGGATCGGAGGAGGAGATCGAGGCGCTCGAGCGATCCGACTTCGAGACCATGGAAACCATCCGACGCCGCATCGACGAGATCGTGGAGGACCCGGAGACAGCTGAGAAGCTCAAGCCGTACTGGGGCAAGCACTGTAAGCGGGTCTGCTTTCACGACGACTACCTGCCGACGTTCAATCAGCCCAACGTGCACCTGGTGGACACCAACGGGCGGGGCGTCGACAAGCTCACCGCCCGTGGCCCGGTGGTCGAGGGTGTGGAGTACCCGGTGGATCTGCTCATCTATGCCTCCGGTTTCGAGGTCACGACGGATCTGCACCAGCGGCTCGGCTTCGACCCCATCGGTCGCCACGGGGTCAGGCTTTCGGAGCGGTGGGCCGAGGGCGCCCACACCCTGCACGGGGTGCTGGCCAGCGGCTTCCCCAACATGCTCCTGATCAGCCTGGTCCAAGGCGGGTTCGGCACCAACTTCTCGCACCTGCTCTCGGAATCGGCCAAGCACGTGGCCAGCATCGTGGAGGCCTGTGTGGAACGGGGGATCGCGGTCATCGAGCCCGAGGAGGCCGCCGAGGACGAGTGGCTGGCAGTGCTCCTCCGCGTCGGCGTCGGCGGTGCCCGCTATTTCCAGGCCTGCACGCCCAGCTTCTACAACAGCGAGCAGCAGGCGATCGACGCCCGGGCGGCCCGGAACCTCACCTACTCGGGAAGCCTGCTGGAGTACATCGGGTACCTCGAGCGGTGGCGCGAGGCGCCCGACTTCGCCGGCGTCAAGGTGGAAACCGCGGAAGCCGTGGACAAACGGTAGATCGCCCGTTGATCACCTCCGGGCGTGACGAGGTGACCACAGTGAGAACAATTATCGCGGTTGTGCAGCGGGCCGGCCACGGGTATCCGGTAGACTGGTTGACGTCGGAGGTCCGGGTCAGCCGGATGTGACGTCGGCTGCGGCCGGGGTTGCTCGGCAGGGGGGTAGGCCAGATATGGAGCAGGTCTCGCTGGAAGGTGCGCCTTCCCGTTCACTCTTGTTCACCGAGCCGGCGCGGGCCACCGCGGAGTTCGGATCCTTCGTCATGAGCGTCCCGCTGCTGCGCCGGGCCCCTCGCGGCGATGGCCACACCGCGCTCGTCCTGCCCGGATTCCTGGCCGACGACCGTTCGACGCTCGTCCTACGGCGCTACCTCGGCTCCCTCGGTTACAAAGTCTGTGGATGGGGCCTGGGACGCAACGTAGGTCCGACCCTCGAAATCCTCGAGGGGATGGAACAGCGCCTCGTGAGCCTGGCCGAGTCGGCCGGCACCCCGGTGAGTCTGGTGGGGTGGAGCCTGGGTGGCATGTTCGCCCGGGGCCTGGGCCGGAACCACCCCGATTGCATCCGGCAGATCGTCACGCTCGGGAGCCCGTTCCGCAGCAGTGGGCCGATCGGCAGCCACGCCACCCAACGATTCGAACGTCTGGCCCACATCCACGTTCCCCACACCGAGCTCCCGCCGGCCGAGACCGACCAGGACCAACTCGACGTGCCGGTGGCCGCCGTGTACACCAAGGCTGACGGGGTGGTCGCCTGGCGATCCTGTGTCCAGGACGCGGGGGACCGGCGCGAGAACATCGAGGTCTTCGGGAGCCACTGCGGCCTGGGGCACAACCCCACGGCCATGTGGGTCGTCGCCGATCGTCTGGCCCAGCCGGCCGGCACATGGACGCCCTTCAGGCCCCCGGCCTTCGCCCGACGGCTCTACCCGGTCCGACACCGGGTGGGGCACCAGCCCGATCAGCCCGTGGCCAGAAGTTCGACCAGGCCCTTCTCGATCCCTCGGCAGAGCACGTCGATGTCGGGGGCGGAGTCGTAGTCGCCGGTCACCCCGAAGTTCACATGTCCGTTGTAGGAGAAGATGGCCACGGTCACCCGCATCTGCGCGCCCAGTGGGACGAACGGATAGGCCTCGAGCATCTTCCGGCCCAGGACGTAGAGCGGGATCTGTGGGCCGGGCACGTTGGTGGTCACCGTGTTGATGTTGCGCTGCGACCCCCTGGTAGCCAGCCGACCGCCCAGGGCCAGCAGCAGCGGGGGGGCGAACCCGGACAGTGAGGTGAGCGCCTCGCCCGCCACCGCTTCGTTGGAGTTCTTGAGGTGGGCCATCTGCTCGGTGACCGCTCGCAGCCGCTTCACCGGATCGGTCTCGTACACCGGGAGCTCGGCGAACATGGCCGACACCTTGTTGGCCATCTCGCCGTCACCCACCGCCACTCCCCGGTCGTCACGGGGCCGTACCGACACGGGGACCATGGTCCGGACGATCCGATCGGCCGATTCCCCCCGGGACAACAGGAGCTCGCGGAAGCCCGAGGTGATGCAGGCCAGCACCACATCGTTGAACGAGCCGCCGTGCTCGCGACGCACCGCCTTGATGTCGTCGACCGAAGCGGTGGCCCAGGCCCACTGGCGATGGGGCCCGATCGGTCCGTTGAGCGACGACGCCGGGGTGCGACGGACCAGACCCATCATGGACGTCAGACCACTGGCCACCCCGACGAACTGCCGGGCCGCCTCCCGGGGGACCCGCAACGCGGCGCGTAGCGCCCGGATCTGCTCATACGGACTCATGGCCATGTCGATCAGTGATTCGACGGCCAACGAGAGTGAGCTCGGGTGAGGCTGCGGACTCCACGGGACGGTATCGGTCGGAGCGGGATCAGGGGAGATGTCCATGATCACCGAGAGCAGTTCGGTTCCCGACACCCCGTCGACCATGCAGTGGTGGCTCTTCGATGCCATGGCCCAGCGGTCCCCTTCGAGCCCGTCGACCATCCAGATCTCCCATAGTGGCTTCGACCGGTCGAGCTGCTGGGACATGATCCGGCCGACCAGGCGGCGGAGCTCGGCCTCGCCTCCCGGGGAAGGCAGGGCGGTGTGGCGCACGTGGTAGTCGATGTTGAAGTGCGCATCATCGACCCAGACCGGCCGGCCGAGGTCACCGGGCACCCGCTCGACCACCTGCCGGTAGCGGGGGACGTGGCTGAGCTTGCCGGCGATCATGGACACCAGGTCCTCGATGCGCGGCGCCGGCCCCTCGAAGATCCCGATGGAAGCGATGTGCATGTGGCTGACGCCGTCCTCGATGGCCAGGAAGGACGAGTCGAGGGGGCTCAGCCGGTCGCGCATACCTCAGACGCTACCCGGGATCTGTCCGGATATCCCGGGCCCCCGGACCGGGGGAGGCGGGCACGACCGACGGCCTGACAGCCTGCCGGTACGCTGTCGTCGTGCCGCGGAAACCCATGAGCACAGATGAGGTCCGGAGCCTCCACGATCGACTGTCCAACTGGGGTCGATGGGGACCGGATGATCAGCTCGGGACGCTGAACTTCATCACCGCGGAGGTGACCGCGGCCGCGGCATCGGCCGTGCTGTCGGGCCAGACCGTGTCCTGTGCCCGGCCCCTGCCCACCCAACCGGCTCCTGACAACCCGACCCCGGTCGTCCACCACATGATCGGCACGGCAACCGAGGGCTACGGCGCCGACTATTTCGCACTGGCCCCGCACGGCTTCGCAACCAGCCATATCGACGCCCTGTGCCACATCTTCCACCAAGGGAAGCTCTACAACGGCTACGACACCGAGACGGTGACCGCTCACGGAGCAGCCCAACTCGGGATCCATCACCTCCGATCCGGGATCATCACCAGGGGAGTCCTCGTCGACGTCCCCGCCATCCGGGGCGTGGAGGCACTGGAGCCGGGAGAGCCCATCTTCCCCGAGGACCTGGAATCGGCGGAGCGGACGACCGGTGTCACCGTGCAGAGCGGGGATGCCCTGATGGTGCGGACCGGGCGATGGCGGTGGCGGGAGGCCCACGGCCCCTCCTGGCCTCCGAGCGATGGCCTGGCCGGCCTGGATGCCTCCTGTCTGAGCTAGCTGCACGAGCGGGAGGTATCGGTCCTCGGTAGCGACGGTGTCTCCGATGTTCAGCCGTCGGGTGTCGACGCCGTCCCCATGCCCATTCACACCGTGGCCATCGTGGCCATGGGTGTCCATCTTCTGGACAACCTCGATCTCGACGAGCTGTCCGTGGCGTGCACGGCCGCCGGACGCTGGAGCTTCCTGCTGGCGGTTGCCCCGCTCGTGCTGCACCAGGGCACAGCTTCTCCGGTGAATCCCATCGCCACCTTCTAGCGTCGGCTGGTGGAAGGTTCCGCTCCCGAGTTCACCGCTGGTGTCGTTCCCCCGGCGTCCAGCCCACTTACCCCGCTGACGCCGCCTTCGACCTCGTCAACCCGGGAAAGCCCGGGGAGACCGGTCCGGTCAGCTTCGATGCCGGTCCCGTCCCTCTCCTGTTGGTGGCCGCGACGGTGAACCGGTAGGCAGTTCCGTCGGTGAGGCCGGTCAGCGTGCAGGACGTTCTGCCCTTGGTGGCACAGGTCTTCGACCCCGGGGTCATGGTCACCGAGTACCTCGTGATCGGGCTGCCGTTGGTGACCGGTGCGGTCCAACTCACGGTTATCTCGCCCACCCCCGGAGTCCCCATCACCCGGGTGGGGGCGAGGGGCGCACCGACCACGACCGGGGCGGAAGCTGATGCCGGGCTCTGGCCCTTGGCGTTCCGTGCCGTCACCGTGACCGAATACGACCCGCCGTCGGTCAGGCCGAAGACCGTGCAGGTCTTGGCACCGGTCGTCGAGCACGACTTGCCGCCGGGCTCCGCCTTGGCCGTGTAGCCGGTGATCGCAGATCCGCCGTCGCTCTTCGGAGCGCTCCAGGCGACCACCCCTGATCCGTTTCCGGGCGTGACCTTGACCGCAGTCGGAGGGCCGGGCTTGGTCACCGATGCCCCCACTGCCGGCGCCAGACCCATGGTGAGGGCGGCCACCGCCCCCACGGCCACCAGGGTGCCGCGCCATCTCCGCCGTCCCGTGCCCGTTCGCTCCCTCATGGCGGCCACCCCCCTCCGGTCCTGGCCGAATGCTCCCCCATGGATAGCACGGCACCGCCACAGCCGCGAGGCCTCATTTCCGGTGGTCATCGTATTTACTGCTAAATTATGGCGCGACCAGCCGGAGTCGAAAGAACAGGGATGCCAAAACAACCATTGACCCTGCTGGAGGCGGCGGACGAGTTGGGCGTGCATTACATGACCATCTACCGCTACGTCCGCACGGGCAAGCTCCCGGCCACCCGGGTCGGGGGTGGTTGGCGGGTCGATCCCGACGACCTGGCCCGGATGAAGCCGGCAGCCCCCCGCACCGCCCGGAAACCGGTGGCCCGGGCCGCGGTCACCAAGCAGCTCGAGGCCCGGCTCCTGGCCGGCGACGAACCCGGCGCCTGGGCTTTGCTGGAGACCGCCCTCGCCTCCCACCACTCCCCTTCCCAGGCGCTCCTTCAACTCCTGGCACCGGCCCTCGAATCCATCGGGGACCGCTGGCACGCCGGCGAGCTCACCGTGGCCGACGAACATCGGGCCAGTGCGGTGTCCGTGCGGCTCATCTCGCGCATCGGCGCCAGATTCTCCCGCCGTGGGCCCAAGCGCGGCAGCGTCGTCATCACCACGCCGCCGGCCGAGTTGCACGCAGCCCCGGTGGCCATGGCCGCCAACCTGCTGCGGTGGGCGGGCTTCAACGTGATCGAGCTCGGCGCCGACACTCCGGCCGACGCCCTGACCCAGGCACTGGCCGACGTGCCCGATCTGCTGGCCGTCGCCATGGCCTGCACCACCCGGGCCTCGACCACCTCGGCCCGTCGCGTCGTGACCCATCTGCACACGGAACTTCCGGGCACCACAGTGCTGCTCGGGGGGGCCGCCATCGACGACGCCGACCATGCCCGCCGCCTCGGGGCCGACGGTTTCACCGGCCGTCGGGGCGACGACCTGGTCCGGGCCGTCGAGGAACTGGCCGCCGCCCGCTGAATGCCGCCGCTGAATGCCGCCGCCGGATGCCGCCGGCGGGGTGATCAGCCCGGCCGCGTTGCCAGCTGTCCGGCCCGGCCGGACTTGGCCAGGACGAACTGGACGTCGCTGATGTGGCGTTCGAGGAACGAAGCCTCGCAGTAGGCCAGATAGAGGTCCCAGAGACGGCGGAACTCCTTCCCCATCCCGAGGGCCTCCACCGCGTCGGCGTGCACGGCCAGGTTGTCCGCCCAGCGCCGCAGTGTCTCGGCGTAGTGGCGGCCGACATCCTCGAGGTCCACGATGCGCAGGTCGGTGGCCCGGGCCAGGCTGGTCGTGAGCGAGGCCACCGAGGGGAGGCACCCGCCGGGGAAGACCATGCGACGCACGAAGTCCTGGTGGCGCTTGGCCCGCTCGAAGCTGCGGTCGTCGATGACGATGGCCTGCATGACGGCCAGCCCACCATCGGTGAGCAGATCGGAGCACGTGGCCAGGAACCGGTCGTGCCACCGCCAATCCACCGCCTCGACCATCTCCACCGAGACCAGTTTGTCGAACCGGCCGGTGAGATCCCGCCAGTCGAGCCCGAGCACGGTGATGCGGTCGGACAGCCCGGCCTCGGCCACCCGCCTCTCCACATAGGAGCGCTGGGCTTCCGAGATCGTGGTGGTGGTGACCCGGCAGCCGAAGCGGGCGGCGGCGTGGACGGCCAGGCCGCCCCAACCCGAGCCGACCTCGACCAGGTGGTCGGTCGGCACCAGCTCGAGCTTGGCGCAGATCCGGTCCATCTTGGTTGCCTGTGCCTCGGCCAGCGTGGCGCCGGGCCGCTCGAACACGGCGCACGAGTAGGTCATGGTCTCGTCCAGCATGAGGGCGAAGAACTCGTTGGACAGGTCGTAGTGGTCAGCGATGTTGCGCTTGTCCTCGACCCGACCCGGGGCGGCCAGGCGGGCCGGGACGTCGAGGACGGCGCCCCATGCCCGCCCCAGCCGATCCAGCCGTTCGCGCAGCGGGCGGGTGTCGCGGGCCAAGGCACGGATCAACGCGGTCAGGTCATCGGTATCCCACCAGCCGGCCACGTACGAGGCCCCGAGACCCACCGAGGCCGACCGCAGCAGGGCGCCATAGGCCCGGGCGTCGTGCACCGTCACCCGGGCCATGGGCTCACCCCGGCCCACGCGGAACGTCTCGCCCCCCTCGGTGACCTCGATGGCCGCGCCGCGGGCGTGCTCTCCAGCCGTCAGCACGATCCAGCGCGCCAGGCCGGCGCTCCCGTGACCGTCGGGCCGGACGGCGTCGCGCAGGCCGCGTCGGCCGCGCTCCCCTCCGGGGACCCGATGCTCGGGCGACTGCACCGTCGCCATGTCGGCGCTGTCGGCGACGACGCCGGTCCTCGACCCACCGTTCACGCTGGTCCTGTCTGCTACAGGGGTGTCCGCGACCGTTTCGTCCGACGCAACGCCACCCTTCACGGGATCATAGGTCCGGGTCATGGCCCGGTCCGGGTGACGACGGGCACGTGTGGACAGGATCCCGCGGTGTCGGTGCCCGCCCCTCCCTCCCGGTGTGCCGGATGACCGAAGAACGGAGCGCCCTTCAGCCGGAGTCGGGCCGCCTGGGCATAGATGCCGGCACTGACGCGGTGGGTCATGGCCGGGTGGTTCCAGAGGATCCGGCCCAGCGCGGCCCGGTCGAGCGGGCGACGACGCAGGAAGAGGGTGGCGGCGAAAAGACGCCGGTCGGCCTGGAGTACGTCGAGGCCCACGGTGAGCTGCGGCCCGGGGGCGGTGTAGCGGAGCTCGTAGTCGAGGCGAGGGGGGAGAAAGGGCGACACATGGAGCTCCTTGGCGAAGCGGTGCCTCCCCGGGGGGCCGACAACGTAGGCGTGGCGCTCGTGCCATGGCGTGTTCTCCACCTCGGCCACCAGCGAGTCGATCACTGCCGGTCCGCCCGGGTGCTCGGCGAGGCCGGCGCAGAAGTAGAGGCTGATGGGGTTGAACAGCCAGCCCCAGGTGCGCAGGTTGGCCAGCAGGGCGACCGGGCCACGGGGATGCCGCCCGGTGCGTTCGGCCACCAGGTCCCGGACCGCCCGGTCGAGGGGCTCGGCCGGGTCACCCAGGAAGTCCTGGCGCCGGAACCGGACCGGGGCGGGCCGGCGGGCCGACCAGGCCGGGTGCAGGCTCATCACGTCGTCGACCTCGGCCAGGTCGAGCAGCGGCATGGCCACCTGGTAGCTGAACGAGTGGGTTGGCCCGGGGCCGAAGCGGGCGTGGACGAGTACACCTTCGTACACGGCGCTGCGCAAGCCGCGGTTTGCGTCCCGGTCGGGCCACGAGGGCAGGGCGACCGTTGCCTCGTCCAGGTCCACCCCGTCGACCGGTGTCGTGAGGCCGGAGGGGTCTGCGATGGAGGCGTTACCGGCGACGGTCACCACACCACCCCCATGGCCCGGCACGTCTCCACCGCGCTGCGCACGCCGTCCTCGTGGAAGCCATAGCCCCAGTAGGCGCCGACGAACCAGGTACGCCTGGTGCCGTTGATCTCACCATGGTGGCCCTTGGCCCGCGCCGCAGCCGGGTCGAGAACCGGGTGGGCGTACTCCATGCGGGCCAGCACCTTGGCGGGGTCGATGGCCTCGTCACGGTTGAGGGTGACCAGCACCGGGGTGGCGGAGTCGATGCCCTGGAGGCGGTTCAGGTAGTAGGTGAGCGTGGCCTCGTCCTGCTCGGCCTCCAGGCGGTGGTAGTTCCAGCTGGCCCAGGCCCGGCGCTCGGCGGGCAGCAGGCTGGCGTCGGTGTGCAGGACGGCCCGGTTCGACTGGTAGCGCAAGGCGCCGAGCGTCTCGCGTTCCCTCCGGTCGGGATCGGACAGCAGGGACAAGGCCTGGTCGCTGTGGGTGGCCAGCACGACGTGGTCGTAGGTGTCGACCCCGGCGTCGCTCACCACCTCGACGCCCCCGGCCTCGCGGCGGATCTTGCCCACCGGAGACCCGACCCGGAGGCGACCCTCGTCGCGCAACGGGCCCAGGATGGCATCGACATAGCGCTGCGAGCCGCCGTCCACCGTCCGCCACTTCGGCTGGTCACGCACATCGAGCAGTCCGTGGCGCTCGAAGAAGCGGGCGAAGGTGGCCGCGGGAATCCGGGTGAACGTGGAGGGGTCGGCCGACCAGATGGACGAGCCCAGCGGGACGAGGTACCAGTCCCGGAATCCGGCCGACCAGCGGTGCGGGGCCAGGACCTCCTCCAACGTCACGCTGTCGGGCGGCGGGTCGGCCAGGAGGCCCCGGGCCAACCGGTTGAAGCGGACCACGTCGGCCAGCATGCGCAGGAAGTCGGGCCGGGCCAGGTTGCGTCGCTGGGCGAAGACGGTGGAGAACGACGTCCCCCGCCACTCGAGGCCGGTGCGCTGGTCGGCCACACTGAAACTCATGTCGCTGGGCTTGGAGGCCACGCCGAGCTCGTCGAGGAGGCGCGAGAACAACGGGTAGGTGCGCTCGTTGTAGACGAGGAACCCGGTGTCGACGTCACAGGTCAGCTCGGGCAGCTCGATCCGGTGGGTATGGCAGTGGCCTCCGGGGCGCTCGTCCGACTCGTAGAGGACGACATCGTGACGACGGCGCAGCAGGTGGGCCGTGACCAGGCCCGATACCCCACTCCCGATGATGGCGATCCGCATGACATCCCTCTTTCGTGCTCTGTCGACACCCGTTGTTCGGACCCGGACGACCCTTGGATGTATTTAGTACTAAACTAGTCGCATGGCCACCTACCGCGCACGCGTCACCTCTCCACGGCCACCGGACGAGGTCTTCGACTACATGGCCCGCTTCTCCAACGCGGCCGAGTGGGACCCAGGGGTGGCGGGGGCCACCGAGGCCGAACCCGGGGCGCCCGGCCTCGGCAGCACCTATCAGCTCGTGGTCCGGGCCTTCGGTCGGGCCGTCCCCCTCAGCTACCGCATCGTCGACTTCGACCGACCCCACCGGGTCGTGCTCAGCGCGGAGAACTCGATGGTGCGATCCACCGACGTGATCGAGGTCGTCCCCGAGCCCGGGGGCGGCTCGGTCCTCACCTACGATGCAACCTTGGGCCTCAAAGGTGGAGCGGTCCTCTTCACCCCCTTCCTCGGCCCCTCGTTCCGGCGCATCGGGGATCGGGCCATCGTCGGCCTGCGCGCCGCGTTGGCGGCTTGAACGTGGACCCACACCATGTCCGGCACGCTCTGGCCCGGACCACCGACGCCGTCGCCGAAGCGACGGTGGCCCCGAGCTTCAGCCGCGTCGGGATCGGGCTCCGCCGTCGGTTGGAGGAGTGGGACGACCCACCCCCCATGAACGGGCGCGTCGCCCTGGTCACCGGGGCCACGTCGGGTATCGGCCTGGCGGCGGCCACCGCGCTGGCCGGCCTCGGTGCCGCTGTGCACCTGGTGGGCCGCGACCCCGCCCGAGGGGCCACCGCGCTCGACGCGGTGCAAGGGGCCGGCACCGGTCAGGCCCGACTGCACCTGGTCGACCTCTCGGATCCCACCGCGATAGCCGCGTTCGGGAGACGCCTCGGCGACAGCGTGACTCGCCTCGACGCCCTGGTGCACAACGCGGGCGCACTCACCCGCACCTACCAG
>JBEKOI010000035.1:0-18668 GCA_049521915.1 Acidimicrobiales bacterium
CTGGGCTTTGCCCTGGGAAGTCAGCTGGCACTGCGAGGAGGGTGGGACATTGTTGTGCAACCGCACGATCTTGTACTCGGTCGGCCCGTAGCGCTTGTCGGGGCCGAAGCTGAGGATGGGAGCCGACGTACCGGGGAAGTTGGTGATCTTCGACATGGCGGTCACGAAGGTGCGCCGGTTGAGGTCGGACCCGGCGTCGCGTGCCGCTTTGGCGAACAGGGTGATCGCCTGGCACCACCCGACGACCGGTCCCTGTTGCTCGATGTAGTCGGTCGTGGCCCCCTGCGGGATCTGTGGGTAGGCCTTGTGCCACGGGGTCCAGCAGGCCTGCACGCCCGCGTCGTAGCCGCGCGGCCCGGTGTAGTCCGACTTGTTGGTGCCGCCCCCCAGGGTTTGGGTGGTCAGGCCCTCCTGGCCGTCGAGGGCCTTCTCGTACGGGATCGGAATCAGCCCGAGTGCCGATTCGATGCTCTCCTCGTAGTCACTGAGGAGGAGCTTGGGGTACCACTGCTGCTGGGTCTCGGCCTGCAGTACCGGATAGAACACGTTGAACGGGATGAGGGGGATGACAGAGGTGACGCCCGCGGTTCGGAGTTGCTGGACGACGAGCGGGGCCTGGGTATCGGTGGTGGCGGTGTCGTCGGGGTCCGAGTCGATGGTCTTCACCACCGCGGTGATGCCGGCGTTGCGCAGGTCGGGAATGAGATAGTCGTTGAGGGCCAGCTGGTCCGATGCCCGGTTTCCGGCGATGATCCCGACCTTGTTGGTCCCCCCGAGAAGGTGGGCACTGAGCCCCCAGTTCACCACGGCCTGGAGGATGGTGGCCTGGTCGGGCCCCGTCCACCATAGATAGGGCGAGCCCTCGTTCGTCCAGGTGGTGACCGTTGACCATGCGCCGATGAACGGGGTGTGGCCTTCCTGGGTGATGCAGAGCTGGTCGTCACCCGTCCAGTCCCCGATGCCGTCCAGTACCGCGAAGGCGGCAGGCGAGCCCTCGGTCCAGCTCTTGCACAGCGCCCGCATCTGGGTCTCGTTGGTCGGGTCGAAGGTGGTGATGATGGGATTGATCTTCCGGCCGTTGATACCCCCGGAGTCGTTGACCTGCTTGACGTAGAAGTTGATGGCTTTGTCCTGTTCGGCGTATTCGGGGTCGGACGCGAACCCCTCCTGACCGGCCAGTGAGTTGAGGGACACCACCGGGAAGACGACGTTGATGGTTCCGGCGGTGATCCCGCGGGTCGAGGTGCTGGCCGAGCTGACCGGGCTGGGTGACGAGGCGGACGACCCCCCCGTCGTGGCCGGGGAGGTCGACGGTGACGACGACGGGGATGACGAACCGCAGGCCGCGGCACCGACGAGGACCACGGCCACCACCACCAGGGCGCGGATCGGGACCGAGCCGGCCCGAGGGGCGGAGGGGCCCGGTGCCCGGGTCAACCGTCCCAACGGGTTCCACCAGCTGTTCGCGCCCATCTCCGTCGCTCCTTGTCGACCCACGGTTCCCGACCAGCTTTGCTCGGACATCGGCAGCCCGTCTGGCAGGACACAACCATATTGAGTGGGTACGGTACTCACAACCCGGTGCCGTCGCCGGCATCTGCGAGCCCGTGGGCTCCGCCCCCTCCCGGGCGCGGGACGGCGGCAAAGAGGGTGCGGGGTGCTGTGCCGGGGATCGTCCGGACGGCGGCCGGTCCGTTGCGTGGGCCTCTCGAGGGCCCCTTGAGAGGTGCGAGTTGGGACATGTCCAGGTTCAATTTGCCATCGATGACCCGGAGCGGGCCGATGCCATCGTGGAGTCGCTCTTGACCCGCCGGCTGGTGGCCTGTGGCCAGCGGTTGGGGCCCGTGGCCAGTCGTTACTGGTGGAATGGCTCGCTCGAACAGGCGGCGGAATGGCTGGTCATCCTCAAGACCCGGTCCGAGCTCACCTCACGGGTGATCGAGTCCATCGTCGCCGACCATCCCTATGAGGTCCCAGAAGTCGTCGCCGTGGACATCGGCCAGGGCGCCGCCGGCTACCTCGACTGGATCGACGCCGTCACAGCCGCTCTCCCGTGAGCCGGAGGCCGGCCCCGGCCGACGCGGCCACGGCACGGGAACGGAGGAGGGTGGGCGCCGGTACCTCCGTCGGCGAGGTACTCGACCGGCTCGCGCGGATCCGCGTCGCCGGCGCACTCAACATCTACGACGAAGACGACTGCGTCGGGTGGGGGGACGAGCCCGGTCAGGCAACGGTGCGAAGGCGTGCCCTCGGCCGCCATCTGACGGCCCGGTGGACGGCGCCCGTGGTCCTGGTCGGCGAGGCCCCCGGAAAAGACGGCGCCCGATGGTCCGGGGTGCCCTTCACCTCGTGCCGGCAGCTCTCGGGGTCGGGACCGACCGAGCCAACGGCCACCACCGTGCATCGGGTGCTCTCGGAACTGGGCTGCGAACGGGAAGTCCTGCTCTGGAACGCATCAATGCTCTTCGCACCCGGCAACCGCGATCCCCGTCGGGCGGAGGTGGAGACCTGTTCCCACGTGCTCGACCTGGTCTGCCGCGGGAGGGTGGTGTTGGCCGTGGGCCGGTTCGCCCAGGCCGCCACCGGTGCTCCCTATATCCGCCATCCGTCCCACGGTGGGGCCCCGTGGTTCGCCGAGGGGCTCCGGGTCGGGCTCCGGTCGCCGCCGAGTACCGACCTCCGGGAGGCGCTGGACCGACTGGACCAGGCACGCCTGGCCCGGCCGGCTTGAGCGACCAGGTCCGATGTCTGCCCGGCGGTCGTCGGCCGTACACTGCTACCAATGCTCTTTTACGGCCACGGCTCGTGGATCTTCCTGGTGGTGATCGCCGGGACGTTCGTGATGCGGATGATGGCCTCCCAGCGCCGCCGAGGTGGACGTAGCGGAGCGTGGGGTCCCGGTAGCTCGTTCACCAGGGGGAACCGCCCCGGCCCGGTGCCCGGCCCCCCCGGCGGGCCCCAGGTCTCCGAGGCGACGGCCACGGGCACTGCGCCGGGGTGGTTCGCCGACCCCTTCTTCAAGCATGAGCAGCGGTACTGGTCGGGAACCGAATGGACCGAGCACGTCACCGACAACGGTTCTCCCGGGACCGATCCCCCACCGTCTGATCCCGGCCCGCGCCGCACCCTCTGATCCGTCGGCCGGTGTGGGAGGGCACGCGCCCGCCCCACCCGCTCGGCTCGGGCTGCACGGGACCGGCCCCTCCCGGTACGATCGGGTAGGCCCAGGGATCGGGGAGGACATGGCACAACGAGAGGGACCGAAGATCTGCCTCATCGGTGCCGGAGGCATGTCTTTCGGACCGGTCATGGTCCTCGATGCCATCAACACCCGGCGCATCCGGGGAGCCACGATGATGCTCCACGACATCAGCCCGGAGCGACTCGAGGTAGCTCGCCGCTTTGCCGTCCGGGTCAATGAGCGGAACGGGTCCCCCATCACCATCGAGGCCTCGCTCGACCCGGCTGAGGCGCTCACCGGCGCCGACTTCTGCCTGACCAGCGCCGAAGTGGGCCGCTGGCAGCACTGGATCGAGGACTACGAGATCCCGGTTCGCCACGGCGCCACCCAGATCACCGGCGAGAACGGCGGGCCCGGTGCCGTCTTCCATTCGCTGCGCTCGATCAGGACCATGCTCGGCATCTGTGGCGAGATGGAGCGGTACTGCCCGGACGCCTTCCTGATCAATCTGACCAACCCCCTGAGCCGGGTGGCCCTGGCCGTCAACAGCGGGACCGCCATCAAGAACATCAGCATGTGCCACGAATTCGCCGGCGGGGTCGGGCGCATCGCCCGGCTCCTGCGGGTCCCGAGAGCCAAGATCGCGGCCAAGGCGTCGGGCATCAACCACTTCACCTTCTTCACCGAGATCAAGCGGTCCGACACCGGGGAGGATCTCTACCCGCGCCTGCGCCGGCTGTGGGAGAAGCGGTACTTCGACTTCCCGCCACCGGTCACGGCCACGGCGCGCCAGCTGGTGAAGGTCCCCTGGGTGCAGATGATGGTCGAGCAGATGTACTCACCCCTGGTGGCCCACATGTTCCGCGAGTACGGCCTCCTGCCGTGCTCTGTGGACAGCCACATCGGCGAGTACGTCCCCTTTGCCAAGGAAATCGCCGGTTGGCACCCGGTTCCGGTCTACTTCCATCAGGGGGTCATGACCCGCGTGGAACGGATGGTCAACCGCTACGGCAGGGGAGACTCCCTCATACCCATGCACAAGGCGGGGCGATCGGCCGAGGAGGTTTTCCCCGTCATCGGCGCCATGTGGTCCGGCAAGGCCCGGAACATCAATGCAGTCAATGTGCCCAATCGTGGATATGTCCCCAACCTGCCCGAGGGAGCCATCGTCGAAGTCCCCGCCGTGGCCGACGGGACGGGCGTGGCCGCGTCCGACATGCCGCCTGTCATCGAGCCGCTGGCCGAGTTCATGAGGACCCAGATCGAGTTACAGGAGCTGGTGGTCAAGGCGGCGATCAAAGGGGATCCGGCTCTGGCCTTCGACGCGCTCCGTCGCGATCCGCTGTCTCCGACCGACGAGGCCTCGTGCCGCAGGATCTTCGATGAGCTCATGACCGCGCAGGCCGACTCACTGCCGTTCTGATCGGCTCGCGGCCGCATCGGCGGCCGGATCAGGATCTGCCCACCACCGCGTCCCCTGCTTGGTCCACGGCCACGCAGAGGGAGATCGAAGGGCACGAGACGGACGTCAGATGGTGCCCGCCGTCGATGTCGGCGCGGACCCAGGTGTGGCTGCTCCACTGGAGCACACCTCCGGAGTCGTCGGTGGCCGCGCAATAGGAATTCGAAGGGCAGGAGATGCCGGTCACGGTGACCCCGATGGTGGTGGGGGCCGCCCTCCCTGGCTCGATAGGGACCGGTCCGGACCATGACAGGCCGTTCCACACGAAGGACCCACCCGACTCATCGACGGCGGTGCAGAACGAGGCGGTCGGACACGAGACGGCCGCGAAGGAGGAGGAATCCGAGAAGGAGTCGGGCATGGTCCACTGCGAGCCGTTCCACTGCGAGATGCCGCCCGAGGCCGACACGCAGAACGACGACGAGACGCACGAGATGGCCGACACGGATCCCCAGTCGCCACTGGTGCCCGACCACGAGCCGCCGCTGTAAGCGAAGGCGTTCCCCTGGGCATCCACCGCCGCGCAATAGCCGGTGGGGGCGCATCCCACCGCTTCGAGGCTGTTGGCTCCCTCGACGGTCACCGGGACGGACCAGGCCTGACCGTCCCAGCTGATCACCTGGTCTCCGGCCGTGGCCACGGCCAGGCAGAAGGCCGGGTTGGAACAGGAGACGGAGATGGCCCCGGCACCGATCGGCTGCGCGGCGGCCGGCTCGGGCCCGGTCCAACCGGTGCCGTTGAAGACGTAGGCCCGGCCGGCGCGGTCGAGGGCGATGCACGAGGTGGGACTTCCGCAGGACACGGACTCCAGCCCCGCCCCCGGGGCGACCGGGACCGGGCGGGCGAAGTGGAGCGGTCCGGAGTTCCCGGGAACCGACGAGGAAGAGATGGGGACCGACGGAGTCGTCCGGGTGGTGGCCGTCCGGGCAGCGGTGCCGCCATCGCAACCGGCGACCACCAGCGCTGAGCAGACGAGGAATGGGAACCAGTATGCCGGACGCACGTCAGATCACCTTGCCGGCCCAGGTGTTGGGCTCTGGATCCCAACGTACCCCGGCGGGTATCTGTTGAGGGGGCAGCCGAGGGTCTGAGGACAGGAGCGACGATGCAGGATCCGTACGATTTGGAGCGCTTTGTCGACGCCCAGGACTCCGGGGGCGCCTACGACCGGGCGGTCCGGGAGTTGCAGGACGGGCGCAAGGCGACGCACTGGATGTGGTTCGTGTTCCCACAGGTGGCCGGCCTCGGGCGCAGTGCCACATCGAGGGCGTTCGCCATCTCGTCACTCGAGGAGGCGAAGGCCTACCTGGAACACCCCGTACTCGGTCCGCGGTTGGTCGAATGCGCCGGTATCGTCGCCGCTGGACCGCACAGCCGTGCGGAGCAGATCCTCGGAGTCGTCGACGCGCAGAAGCTCCACTCGTCGATGACTTTGTTCATGCGGGCCGACCCGGCTCGACCGGTGTTCCAGAAGGTGCTCGACCGGTGCTTCGGCGGGCGGCCTGATCCGGCCACCGAGCAGCGGATCTGACCCGCCGGGCCGGGCGCCCCGGGCTCACCGGCCGAGCAGTGCAGCGATGTTGTCGTGGAACAGGCCGGGCGCACCCTCGGCCGAACCTCCGCCTCGGGCATAGTCCTCGACCGGTGTGGCGGTGCCCTCCGAGTGCGGGTAGTCACTGCAGCACATGAACAGGTCACCGGCTTTGGCCGACAGGCGGGCCGGCTGCTCGTAGGAGAACGATGACACGCGCACCTGACGCTGGAAGTACTCGCTCGGACGGAGATCGAGCGTTGTCGGCACCTGACCGTTGAGGACGGAGGTGAACTCCCAACCGCCGTCGAGCATCAGCAGGTACTGCGGAACCCAGATGGAGGAGAGCTCGACGATCCCGAGCTTGAGCTCCGGGTAGCGGTCGAGCACGCCGTTCAGGATCAGATCGGTGGCGGCGATGGCCGGTGGAACCCACAAGAAGATGGATTCGATGGCCGGAACGAAGGACTCATCGGGATCCGGATAGAACGCCTCGTCGAAGAGGCGGGGTTGGTCGGCAACGTGGAACACGGGCGTGACGCCGTGATGGACGAACGAGGCCCAGATCCGGTCATGATCGGGATGGGACAGCGGCCTGCCGTCTACCGCGGCCGGGGCGATCATGGCCAGCCGCACACCCGCGGACGAGAGCTCGGACAGCTGGCGTTCGAGCCAGGCCGGATCCCGGAGGGTGAGGTGGCCGACAGGGTGAAGACGACCGGCGCCGTCGGCCACGACCGCCGCGCACCAACGGTTCCACGCAGTCATGTTGGCAGTGAGGGCGGCCAGCGATCCGGACAGGCGGCGCTCCCACAGCAGCCCGAAGTTGGGGAACAGGACCGACTCGTCGATGCCCATCGAGGTCAGCTGCGTTGCCCTGGCCCCCGGATCCCAGTAGTCCCGGGGAAGCGTGTCGTCGTAGGAGTACTCGGGAGGCAAATGCGCCCGGCACCGCTGGCGGTTCCGCCCGATGGCCGCGGTGTCCCCGGGCAACTGCACATCGGCGAGGTCGAGCCGTCGGTTTCGCCACGTGAGCCACGGGTAGCCGAACTCGTCGTCCTGGATGGCCAGCGCCTCGTCTGCCAGGCCCGGGTCGATGTAGTCGGCCCACAGCGAGCGGCTCTCGTACAGGTGTTGGTCCGAATCGATGACGGAGCTCACCGGGCCCAATCTAACTGACGGATGGGCTCCGGTCCCGGGGTGAACCGGCGCGGTGTTTTGTCCCGGCCGCCCCGGCTGGTCGGTGACGGCCAGGGCCGGGGACCCGACGCCCCTCGGCTACGGTCTTGGTGACCGAGGAGAGCCCATGATCGAGCAGGTGGTCGAGAGCTGGCATGCCTATCTGCGCGGCGAGCTGCCCGGCGGATTGGACACATTGCTCGACGACGAGGTCGTGTTCTATTCGCCGATCGTCTTCACTCCGCAGCGGGGCAAAGCGGTCACCACCCTCTACCTGCAGGCCGCCACACAGACCTTCCCGGGCGACCAGGTCCCTCCGACCGCGGATGGCAGCGAGGCCAGGCGAAGCTTCCGGTACACCAAGTCGGTGTCCTCGGGCGACACCGCGGTACTCGAATTCGAGACCGAGATCGGGGGCATCTATGTGAACGGTGTCGATATCATCCGCGGCAACGATGCGGGCCGCATCGTCGAGTTCCGGGTGATGATCCGACCGCTGCAGGCCGTCAACGTCGTGCACGAGCAGATGATGGCCACGCTCGAGCGGATGAAACCCGCCCCGTGACCCGTCACCCTTCCCCCGCTGGATGCCTGACTCCCGTACCCGCCCAGATCATGTCGACCGCCCGCTCCGCCCAGCCCGGCGCGGACGGCTCACCGGCCACCCGTCGGGCGAACACCGACCCCGCCAGCATCTGAAGGGCGAGATCGAGGTCGACGTCCGGGTGGAGCTGACCCAGCTCGACGGCGGTTTCCAGTAGCGACCGGACATAGCCCATGCGGGGTCCGACGACCCGCTCTCGATGGAGGGCAAGGGCAGTCGGGTCCTCGCGTGCGCCGATCAGGGTACCCACGACCTCCAGGCAACTCTCGGCGAAGCGCTCGTCGAATTCGGTCAGATAGGAGATGAGATCTCTGCGTGGATGGCGCGAGGTCCCGGGTGACAGGTGGGTCGAGTTGTTGCCGGCGATGGCTGCGGTGATCAGGTCGGCCTTGTCGCGGTAGCGACGGTAGATGGTGGTCCGGGCCACACCGGCCTCGCAGGCCACGCTCTCCATCGAGACCCTGGCGTAGCCCAATTCGTCGAGCTGGCGGAGGGCGGCCCCGGTGATGGCCGAGCTCGCCCGTTGATCGCGGGGCCGTCCGGGCCCCCGTGCCGAGGTCCGTGGTGCGGGTGCCGGCGTGGTTGCCGCGGTGTCGCTCACTACGGGGCCGAGGCCGCGGCCGCGGCGGGGGCCGGTGCGGACTCGGGCGCATGGCCCACACTGGGCACGAAATCGCGCTGGCGCACGAGGGCGAAGGAGGCAATCGAGCCGATGAAGGCGATCACTGCAGCGATGACCATGAGGTGGTCGAGGGTGGCCGAGAACCCGACGCGGTAGGCCTGAAGCAGTGCAGCTCGCGACGCAGCCGACGGTATGGCGGTCATGGCCTCGCGCACGCCGCCCCCGGCCAGGGCACCCTGGAGGGCAGCGCCGCCGTGGGCGGCCACCGCCTGGCCCGCGGGCGACTCGACGAGCGCGGTGAGAGTCCGGTGTTGGATCTGGGTCTGGAACACCGTGCCCAGCCCGGCGATGCCGGTGGCGATGCCGACCTGGCGGAACGTGTTGTTGGCGCCCGAGGCCATGCCGCTGCGTTGGGGCGGTACGACCGAGATGGCCGACGACGCCAGTACCGGGTTCACCGTGCCGATCCCGATGCCGGCGACCACGAAACCGGGCAGGAGGACCGTCCACCCCGACGAGGCGTGGGTGGTGGCCATGAGCAGGCAGCCGAGGGCGATGAGGAACATGCCGGTGCCGAGCAGGTACCGGGACTGCATGCGCACGGTCAACTTCCCGGCAAAGGGGGCGACAGCGAAGGCGAGCACGGTGATGGGCAGGAAACGGACCCCGGCGGCCAGTGGTCCGTAGCCGAGATCATCCTGGATGTAGAGGGTGAGGTACAAGAACATGGCGAAGATGGAAGCAGCGATGGTGAACGCGGCCAACGAGACGCCGACCATGGCCGGGCGCTTGAAGAGGGTCAGGTCGAGCATCGGGTCGTGCTGCCGCCATTCGGCCACGAGGAAGACGATCAGGAGGACGCCGGCGCCGACGAGCAGGCCGGTGATGAGAGCACTGCCCCATCCGTCGTCGGGACCGCGCACCAGGGCGAAGACCAACATGAAGAGGGCGATGGAAAAGGAGAGGAATCCGATCCAGTCGATGCGCCGTTTGTTCGGGTCCCTGGACTTCTCTATCTTGCCCAGCGTCACGAACACGGCCAGCACGCCGATGGGCACGTTCACGAAGAAGATCCACCGCCATCCGATGCCACTGGTGATGGCTCCGCCGATCAGCGGCCCGACGGCCACCGCCCCACCGATCACGGCGCCGTAGATGCCGAACGCCGTCCCCCGTTCCTTGCCCGAGAAGGCCTGGGCGATCAGGGCCAGCGATGTGGCGAACATGATGGCCCCACCCACTCCTTGCGCGGCACGGGCCAGGTTGAGCATGAGGGAGGAGGACGACAGCCCACACACGAGGGAGGAGAGCGAGAAGACGCCGAGCCCGACGGCGAACACCTCTCGCCGTCCGAACATGTCGCCCACCACCCCGGCGGTGAGCAGGAAGGCGGCCAGGGTGAGGGAGTAGGCATCGACCACCCACTGCAGATCGCTGAATGACGCGTGCAGCGATCGCTGGATGTCGGGGAGGGCGACGTTGACGACGGTGATGTCCAGCAGCAGCATGAATGTCGCCGTGCACACGGCGATGAGGGTCCACCACTTGCGATCGAGCGCTGGCATGAGGGCTCCCTTCGATGGGGACGTCGGGACCGATGGGGACGTCGGGGCCGGCTGCGCTCTGGGTCGGGCTGCAGCCTGGGTCTGGAGATATATCGATCCGAGACGTACTGTATTGAATCGGGCCCGAAAGGTCAAGTCGTGGCCTCGGCACCGGCGCGACGTCGGGGAGCTGTGCCCCGGCGTGGTCAACTGGGCTCGTCGACCTGGGCGGGAACGGGAAAGGGGTGAGTCGTGATCAGGGTCTCGGCTCCCATTCGGATCTGCGACAACGGCGGCTGGACGGACACCTGGTTCGGCGGGCCGGGACGCGTGTTGAACATGGCGGTGACCCCGGGGGTGGAGGTCGCAGTTCGCCGGACCGATGGCCCGGACCCGGTGGTACTGGATGTGGCGGCCTTCGGCGACCGGTACCCGCTCGTCCCGGGGGCTCCTCGTTCGGCCCGGCATCGCCTGCTGGAGAGCGCCATCGACGCCTTCCCGCCGCCGGCGGATCTGGCTGTGGAGATCAGCGTCCGGGCCGGCGTCCCGCCCGGGTGTGGCACGGGAACCTCCGCGGCCGTGTCGATCGCCTTGTTGGGCGCACTGGCGGCGCTGCGTTCCGAACGACCGTCACCGCTCGACATCGCCTACGCAGCTCATCGTCTCGAGGTCGACACCCTCGGCATCCAAAGCGGGATCCAGGACCAGCTGTGTGCGGCGTTGGGCGGGATCAACTACATCGAGGTCGAGCCGTACCCGGAGGCGGTGGTCCACCCCCTGCCGACCTGGGATGGGCTCGACTCCAGTCTGTCGCTCGTCTTCCTCGGGCGGGCCCACAATTCGTCCGATCTGCACCGCCAGGTCATCCAGGGCCTCGGTCGGCGCCAGTCGGCGGTGTTCTCCCGACTGCGGGACGCGGCCACCGCGGCACGTGACGCGGTCCTGGCCCGCGACCTCGATGCCTTCGGGGTGGCCATGACGGACAACACCGAGGCGCAGCGATCACTGCACCCGGGGTTGGTCGGGGTGGACGCGGACCGGGTGGTCGAGATGGCCGTGGCCCGTGGGGCCCTGGGTTGGAAGGTGAACGGGGCCGGGGGCGACGGCGGATCGGTGACGATCTTGAGCGCCACCGGCGCCGACAGCGATGCCGTCCGGAAGGCGACCGCCCGCTTGGACCCCCGATACCGGGCATTTCCCGTCCGGCTCAGTGCGACCGGCTGTGAGGTCATGGGGTCCATCTAGAGCATTGGATATCTAGAGCCGGGAGAAGTGCTGCGCCTCGTCCTCGAACCGCCGTATGGCTTCGGTACTGACTGACGGTCGGGTGAGCTTGATGGCGGCCAGGACGTCATCGGCGCCGACCTCGGGCGAACCGCCGGCCAGGGCTCGGTCGAATGCCAGCTGCGCGCTCCGCTGCGCGGCCAGGGCGAAGTCGGCCGGGGTGAAGCCCGCCGTCCGCCCGGCCACATCGCCGGGGTCTCTCGCCGGAAGGAATTCGGAGGCCAGGTCGGCGCGTTCCGCCCCGTCTGGAGCTCCGACCGGAATGATGAGATCGAAGCGACCCGGACGAAGGAGGGCCGGGTCGATGGCGTCGATCGAATTGGTGGCCATGACCATGAGGCTGTCGGGCCTGGATTTGAAGACCGGCACCGCCTTCAGCAGTTCGTTGACCAGCGGCTGGCTGTCGGGACGTTCGCTTCGGTCGGAAGCGATCTCGTCGGCCTCGTCGATGAAGCACACCAGGCGGTCCACTTTGCCGAGCTCTGACAATGTGTCCCGGAGAGCCCTTCCGCCTTCCACCCCTTGTCCGAGGAGCGAGGGGTGGATTTCGACGAACGCCCACGAGAGCCTGGACGCCATGGCCCGGGCGAACGAGGTCTTCCCCGTGCCGGGGGGGCCGAAGAGCAGGACCGCGGCGGGAGGGACGAGGCCCAGCTGCTCGGCCAGCTCGGCGTGGGCGAGTGGGGCGACGACCCGTCGCTCCAGGATCTCCTTGGCCGAGGAGAACCCTTTCAGCGACTCCCAGAGGTTCGCCGCCACCACCTGGCCGCCGAACCGTTCGACGATGGCCAGCTCCTCGGGGACCATCGACGCGTCCCTGAGGTAGAGGTGCAGCCCGTCCTGGCGTGTGAAGCCCTGGTTCGAGAAGGCAAGTTCCCCGACCTGTCCGGGGTGGACGACGGCCAACAGCCGACGGGCACCCCGATGGATGATCTCCTGGTCCAACTGGCGGAGCAGCGCAGAGCCGATCCCCTGCCGACGCCATTGGGGATGGAGCGCCAGCGTCATCAGATGCGCGTCGGAACCGCAGACGCGGGCGACGACAGCACCGACGAGCGTGCCTGACGAGATGGCGACCACCGCCGGCTGGTGTTCGTGGAGAGCCTCGACCACATCGCTCCGGCTGTAGGCGGCGCCGGTGGCCGGGCCGGACAGATCGATGAGGCGGACGATCTCTTCGAAGGGTATGGCCGGGTCACGGTAGTCGAGGGAGAGTGCTCGCCAGTGGCTGTGCATCGTCATCACCTCCTGGTCGTCAATGCTCACGACGCTAGCCAACGGGCCCGGTCCGAGTGGCACGGGCGCCCAGAGTCGGCCTCCCGGGACGAACCCGGCCCCGCTGTCAGGCTCACCGATACGGGATGGTGAAGCCGCGTCGGCATCACCACTGGCTACTCTCGACGGTGGAGATTGGGCGGCATTCGAGAGATCCGAGCAGTAGTTCAAGACGACCTTCACTGGAGTGCCGATTGCCATGGCCGAGTACCGGATACTGGTTCCACCACCGAAGCGCCAGCGGAGGGTCTGGATCGTGGTGGCCGTCGTCATCGCCGTGGTCGTGGTGGCCGCGGGGGCCTACCTGGCCGGAAGGCACGGCGGCGGTACCGGAGGCTCCGCCCCGGACCATGGTGGTGAGGCGGTCGTCACCACCATCAGACCGAAGCCGCTCACCATCGTGTCCACGGTGCCGGCCGATGGCGCCACCAACGTTCCTTCGGACCAACTGGTGACCGTCAAGCTCTCGGCGCCGGTGGCCGGCGCGACGGGCATGCCGGCTTTCGATCCTCCTGTGCCGGGATCGTGGATTCGGATCGGTCCGACGTCACTGTCGTTCGTGGCCAAGGCACCGTTCATCCCGACGACCAAGGAGACCCTCGTCATACCGGCCGGTCCCTCGGGTCCCCACAGTGCCGACGGGCAGGTGCTCGACGCCCCGGCCACCGTCACCTTCACCGTGGCCCAGGCGAGCACCGAGCGGCTCCAGCAGCTGCTCGCAGAGTTGGGCTACCTGCCGCTGACCTTCTCGCCGGCCGCTCCCCTGAGCTCTCCGACACTGGCGACGACGGCCCAGGCGGGAACGTTTCACTGGCGCTGGCCCGGCACTCCGGTGTCGCTCTCCTCACTGTGGACGCAGGGCGCGGAAGACGTGATCACCAAGGGCGCGGTGATGAACTTCGAGAACCAGAGCGGACTGGCGGTGGACGGAGTGGCCGGCAAGGAGGTGTGGTCGACGCTCCTGGCCGATGTCGCCTCGGGCAAGGTCAACGCCAACCCGTACACCTACGTGTTCGTGTCCAAGCAGCTGCCCGAAGCCCTCACCCTCTTCGAGAACGGCTCCCCGAAGCTGGTCAACATCCCGGTGAACACCGGCGCCCCCGGGGCCGACACCCTCGACGGGACCTATCCGGTCTTCGAGCACGTCGTCAGTTCGAGGATGGTGGGAACCAACCCCGACGGATCACACTATGACGACCCCAACGTCCCGTGGGCCAGCTTCTTCAACGGTGGAGATGCGCTCCACGGGTTCGTCCGGGCGTCCTACGGCTTTCCCCAGAGCAACGGATGCGTTGAAATGCCCATCGCCGACGCGGCCCAGGTCTGGCCCCTGACCCCGATCGGCACGCTGGTGACCGTGGTCGGGCCCGCCTCCTGAACCTGAACCGCTCAACCCCCGGCTTCCGGCGGGACCGGCGCCCAGAGGTGAGCGGTGAGAGCGACGGAGACGGGTCCGAGGAACCACTCGCTCACCATCATGACCGGGTCGCCGTCGAGGACGATGCGGTAGCCCCGGGAGTGGACCCCGTCAACGAGAAGGGTGGCCACGTCGGGGTCGGCGCGTGTGGCGGCCCCGGGGTCGGAAAGGAGGTCCCGACGAATGACGAGCTGATGGTCGAGCAGTACCCTGCCGATCGGATCGCGGCTCGTCTGCAGTCGGGAGAGCACGGAACCGGGGAGACGGTCGGCCGCGATGGCTGATTCCGCGTAGACGAAGGCCAGGCCGGTTCCTCGGCCGGTGAGCAGCACCGACCGCTGGAGGAACGGTGCGCCGGGGGCGAGCCCGAGCGGGTCGTCGCCCAGCGCGGGACCCATGTCCTGATGCCGGACGACGGCGTCGATCGGCTCGCCGGCCAGGTGCTCCAACCATTCGGTCACCGTCCCCGTGTTGCGCCGCAGGGCGGTGGACACTGTCACCGAAGCCGACCTGTCGTCCGGCCCGGCGGTCCAGATGGCGCGGCACGAGGCGCATCCGTTCACATCGGCCGACCGTACTCCAGCGTCGATCGTCGACTGGGCCCGCGGCCCGGGCCGGGGCCCCGGGGCACAGATCCGGGGCCCCCGGGGTATCGATCCAGGGGCACCATGGCCGTCCGACCCACCCCGTGCCCGGCACCGGCCCAGCCCGTACCCTGGGATCGTGCCGGCACCTGTGCTGACCTACCGCAGCGCCTTTCGGTTCGACCTGACACCGGACCGCCTCTGGCAGCAGATCGAGGTGGTGGACCAGTTCGAGCGCTGGTGGCCCTGGCTCACCGAGTTCCGGATCGAGGGCCCCGGTCTGTCGACCGGGTCGATACTCCACGGGACGGTCAGTCCACCCCTTCCCTACCGCATGCGCGTGCACGCCGAGCTCGGGGACTGCATCCGCCCCGAGAGCATCGACGCCACCATCAGCGGTGATCTGGTCGGGGACGCACACCTGCGTCTCCACCCTGAAGACGGCGGGAGCCGGGTGGAGGCGGCATGGACGGTGGAGATGTGCCAGCCGGCCATGAGGCTGGCCAGCCGGATCGGTCGTCCAGTCCTCCAGTGGGGTCACGATCGCGTGGTCGAGACGACGGTGGCCGGGTTCCGACGGCGCATCGAGGCCCTCTGACCCGCTCCTTCCGACTGAGCGTTCCTCACCCCGGTTGGCGTGCACAATGGCCCGGTGAGCGGGAGGCGCTGGTCTGTTGCCTTGCTGGCAGTTCCCGTCCTCCTGGCCGCCTGCGGCACAACGACCACGGCTCCGTCTCGATCGACGGCACCGAGAACGAAGGTCTCAGTGACGACGACCCGTCCGCAATCGACCACCACGGCGACGGCGCCACCGACCACGGCGACGGCGGCTCCGCCCACCACCACGGCGCCGAGGGCCACCGTCGCCCCGCCGACCTCCCAACAGGTGGCGGCCCAGTTGGCGATCACCCATGAGACGGCCGATCCGGGAGAGGGCTTCATCGGCAGCCCTCCGGTGACCGTGAGCGATGGAGCCGGTGGGTATCTCACCGCCGTCCCCGCACTTCGCAATCCCAGCACCGATGGACACGGTGCACTCGTGTTCTTCTGGCACAACCAGACGTTCCTCGGCTGGGATACCAACAAGGAGACGTGGAACGTGTCGGTGCGAGGCGGGGGCGCCAATGCCATCGAGGCCACGTATGCGGACTATGCGCCCGGGGAACCAGCCTGCTGTCCATCGCTGCCCCCCGTGACCATCACCTACAGGTGGAACGGGGTCGGCCTGGCTCAGAATCGCACGCTTCCGGCTGGCGCCATCGTTGGCATCGACGTCACCTCAGCGTGACCAGGCCTGGCTAACCCAGCCGAGCGACCGCCAGCGCCGCCGCCACCAGGACGATCGCCCACGACATGGCCCGGAGCGCCTGTTCGAGCGGGGCCAGCAGGACGGCGCGCCCGACAGGGATCGACCGCCCGTCGGCGAGCACGATGGCGCCGGACACGTCGCCGGCCCGTCGGCGGAGGAGCCGGGCCGGTGTGCTGAGGGCACGTTGGGCTACTGACAGGGCGAAGGCGCCGGCTGCGGCGATGATCGGGGCGAGGGCGAGCCGCCCGGTCTGGGCCACGTAGGCGGTGAGGACGGGAAACGCTCCCCAGCTGGCGGCAAATCCGACATCGTTGTGGATCGCGCCACCGAAGAGCTCGAAGTTGTAGCCCACGACGAGGAGGGGACCGACGACGAGGAACGGAACCAGGGCCGGCCCCACCTGGATGACCCCGGCGATCCCGAGGGCGACGGCACCACCCATGCCCACTCCGGCCACAGCGACGAGCACCCCACCGGGGATCTGCGTCCGCAACGGCCGTCCGTGCAGTTCGTCGAGTGCGTGGGCGGCCAGGCCGACGGCGAAGAAGAAGGCGAGGACGGTGGCGATCATCCGGGTGAGGTTCACGTTGGCCACCAGGCAGGCGCCGATGACGACATAGGCGAGGTGCCATGCCGTATAGGGCGGGTGGAGCAGCGTCCACCAGTCCCGCCAGCCGCCGGGCCGGGCCGCGTAGAACGAGGGGCGTTGTTCGGGCTGGGGGCCGCCCGGCGCCGGGGCCTCATTCATCGGCGCGTCTCCCCCACATCACCAGACCTCCGCCGAGGCTCATGCGGCGCACCCCGACATCGACGAAGCCGGCGCGCTTCCATGCCTCGACCGTCCAGTCCACCGGATAGCGCCGGTAGTGGCCCGAAATGTTGGGCCCGAGGAACCGGCCCACCTCGAACCACTCCTTTCCCCCCGTGAGCCAGCCGCCCGCGGGAAGCACCAGCCGTGTGTACAACCACCACCAGAACCGCCAGAACCGGCTTTCCGGGAGGAGGAACTCGAGGCTGGCCACCGCCCCACCGGGCTTCACCAACCGGGCCAGCTCGTTGAGGGTGGCCTGGGGATCGGCCACGTAGCGCAGCAGGTAGGTGAAGGTCAGCGCGTCGAAGGTCCGATCGTCGAAGGGCGTCTGCTCGGCCCGGGCCGCCACCAACTGGACCCGGTCGTCCATGAGGTGCTCGGCCACGTTGTGCGCTCCCTGACGCAACATGTCGAGCGTGAGGTCGAGCCCGATGACCCTGGCTGCGCTGCGATCGGCGATCTGGATGGCCACACCCGCTGTGCCCGAGGCCACATCGAGCACGAACCCGGGACGGCTGGCCACGATGTGGTCGATCATCTCCCGCCGCCAGCGCCCGTTCTGTCCCATGGAGAGGACCTCGGCCAGACGGTCGTAGCGTCCCGGCAGCGGCGTGAAGAGTTGCTGTGCGAACCGGTTGGGGTGGTCCGGCTCCGGGATCTCCATGACGCCTCCCTCAGATGCGAAGATCTCACCGTAGGCGGTCAACGCCCGGGAGGAGTGGAGTGAGCTCGAGGCGATTCGACGTGCTGGTGGTCGGGGCCGGACCGGCCGGCAGCATCGCCGCCCTGGTCCTGGCCCGGGCCGGGGCCCAGGTGGCCCTGTTGGACAAGGCGCAGTTCCCGAGGGACAAGGCGTGCGGTGACTTCATCGGCCCGAGGGGGCTGCAGGTTCTGGCCGACCTCGCAGTCCCCGAGCCACCCGGGCTCGACGTCGGCGACATGGTGGTGGTGGGCCCGACCGGTCGGCGCGTCGTCCTGCCCTGCTTCGACGGGGAGTCCTACCCCGGCCGAGCCCGTGCCGTGACCCGGGTCGTGTTGGACGCCGACCTTCGGGCCGCGGCCATCGAGGCCGGGGCCGTCCCCTGTCACGGGCGGGCCGACCGGCCACTCGGCGCGGGTTCCTCCCTCGAGGGCTTCGATGCCGGTGGTGACGAGCTCCGCGCCGACTTCGTCATCGGGGCCGACGGAGCCACCAGTCATGTGGCCAGGAGTGCCGGGCTGGTCGAGGGGGCCAGGGTGCTGTGGGGGTTCGCCGTGCGGTGCTATCTGGAGCAGTCGGTCGATCTCCCGGCGATCACGTTGTGGGAGCAGGCCCGGTGGCGAGCGTTTCCGGGGTACGGGTGGATCTTCCCCGGACCGGGGGGAGTGGCCAATATCGGGGTCGGCATCGGGACGTTGGCCGACCGCCAGGGTGGCGCCGGCGCCGTGCGCATGCTGCCGGCCTACCTCGAGCACCTGGCCGGCCTCGGACTCGTCGACCGGGCCCCTGACCGTCCCATGCCGAGGCTGCTGGGCGGGTGGCTCAAGATGGGCATGGTGGGCACCACGCCAGCCTCGGGGCGGGTCCTGCTGGTCGGTGATGCCGCCGGCTTGGTCAACCCCCTCCAGGGTGAGGGCATCGCCCAGGCCATGTCCAGCGGGAGAGCGGCCGCGGCGTCGATCCTCGGCTCACCCGGCCGGGCCGCGGCCGCATACCGTCAGCAGTTGGCCCGCGCCCACCTCCCCTACCAACGCATCAGCGCGGCAGGGCATGCGGCGCTGGTGGGCCGGCCGGCCGCCGTGTCCGCGGTGGGCCGGCTGGTCACCGCCCCGTTGATCGGCCGTGCGCTGGCCGGGGGGTGGGGGATCTTCTGGAACGAGCTGCT
>JBEKOI010000036.1:0-18481 GCA_049521915.1 Acidimicrobiales bacterium
CGCCATCCGGAACGGAACGGGCCGGATGCCGGGGGAGCCGGCCGGTGTCGAGGGCAGGATTGATTCATGCCGGAGAGGATGCGACACTCCTGTGGTGATGAGGGGGAGAGACGAGACCAGGGCGATCGTGCGGGGCCCGGGTTCCGTGATCGCCGGGCTGGCCATGACGGTCGTGGTCCTCACCGGGTGCTCGACCTCGTCAACCCCGGCAGCGGAATCGGCGCAACACGCCGACACCGTGAGCACGACCTGCCACCGACCCCTCCCGTCCCGGCCCGTCGTCGCCACTCCGATCACCGGCGTTCCGAGCGACTGGGACATCACCTCCTTCGATGGAACGAAGATCCGGGCCCACTGGTTTCCGGTCCACCCGGGCTCCGCACTGCGATCGCCGACCGTGCTCATGGGTCCGGGGTGGGGCCTTTCCGGTGATACCGACACCCAGGGGTCGACCACCGTCCTCAGTGCGACCCCGATCAGGTCGCTGTGGGCGGCCGGCTACAACGTCCTCACCTGGGATCCACGTGGATTCGGCCAGTCCGGTGGTGAGGCCGAGGTGGACAGCCCCGACTACGAAGCGCGCGATGTGAGCGCCCTGATCGACTGGGTGGCGACACGACCGGGCGTCGAACTCGACGCTCCGGGGGATCCGCGTATCGGAATGGTCGGGGGATCCTACGGAGGCGGGATCCAGCTGGTGGCGGCGGCGACCGACTGCCGTATCGACGCCATCGTTCCCACCATCGCCTGGCACTCGCTGACCACCAGCCTGGACAAGGCCGACACCTTCAAAGCGGGATGGGGCAACATCCTGGCCGGTCTGTCCTCGTCCGATCACCTGGACCCCGAGATTCGAGCGGCCCAGTCGACCGGCAACCTGACGGGCACGGTCGCCTCGGCCCAGGAACAGTGGTTTGCCGCACGGGGCCCCGCCAACCTGGTGGCCCATATCCATATCCCGACCCTGTTCGTCCAGGGCACGGTGGACACGTTGTTCACCTTGCAGGAGGGGGTGGAGAACTACGAGATCCTGAGGAGTGGCGGCGTACCCACCGCCATGATCTGGTTCTGCGGGGGCCACGGGGTGTGCCTCACCCCTCCCGGCAACCAGGAGCTGCCAGCCACCGCCACCATCGACTGGTTGAACCGCTACCTGAAGCGGGACACCTCGGTGAACACCGGCCCCGGGTTCCAGTTCGTCGATCAGAACGGCACCAGCTACTCGGCCGACAGCTTCCCCGTCCCCACCGGCGTTCCCGTGAGCGCTGACGGCGATGGGAGCCTCGCCCTGGTAGCCGCAGGGGGATCGGGACCGGCCGACACCTCGGCCACCACCCAGACCTTGGCCAGCCTGGTCGCACCCATCACGCCGGCCAAGGCGGCCAACGCGGTGGACGTGGGCGTCTCGTTCGGGAACCGGTCGGCGGTGGTAGTGGGAGCACCCCAGTTGCAGCTGACCTACCAGGGGACGGCGGTACCGGGCGTCCGGCCCACTCGGGTCTTCGCCCAGCTGGTGGACGAGTCGACGGGGCTGGTCCTCGGGAATCAGGTCACGCCGATCGACGTCACCCTCGACGGCCGGACCCACGCGACCTCGGTTCCACTGGAGATGGTGGCCTTCACCGGCAGACCGAAGGCGCGCATCGAGCTCCAATTGGTGGCCACCACCGTGGCCTACGCACCGCCCCGCCTGGGTGGGAACATCGATTTCACCCACATCCACATCGCCCTACCGGTGGCGTCGGACATCCAGCCGAAATAGGCCGTCCACCGACGGCAGGTCCTGCCGACCGCCGGTCGTGCTACTGGCGGTATCCCTCGACGGTCCCTTCCGGTCGCATCGCCGCTCCGTCGGGACTGCGGCCGGCGTCACGGAGGGCCCGACGTTGGCGGAGCAGGTCCCAGAGGCGGTCCAGCGTGACCTCGATGGCCCGCAATCGTGCCTCCTCCTCGGCCGAGATGCCCTCGCCGACATGCCTCTCCTCGAGGCGCTTCTCCTCGTCGGCCAGACTCCCGATCTGGGTGATGATCTCATGGTCGTCCACGGTTGGCTCCTTCCGTGAGCGGGCATGTCCCGTCCGGTCTCACACTATGCCCCGACGGCCGTCGGTCATCGGGGCGCCCGCGGCATCCCGAGCCCGATCATGGCGATGATGTCACGCTGGATCTCGTTGGTCCCGCCGCCGAAGGTGAAGATGGTCTGGCTGCGTGAGTTGTGCTCGAGCCGGCCACGCAGGACGGCGCCGGGCGAACCCTCGGGAAGATAGCCCCCCTGCCCGACGATCTCGAGGAGCAACCGGTAGGCCTCGAGGGCGAATTCGGTGCCGAACACCTTGGTGGCCGACGCATCGGCCGGGTTCAGCCCCTTGTCGGAGGCCCAGGCCACCTTCCAGTTGAGGAGTTTGAGGTACTCGGCCCTGGCCTGCACCCGGGCCAGGTGGACCTGCACCCACTGCTGGTCGATGACCCGGCCGCCAACCGACGGTGTCTCCCGGGCCCACCGCGTCACCTCGGCGATGCTGCGCAGGATCCCCGACACCGGACAGATGGCGATCCGCTCGTGATTGAGCTGGTTGGTGATCAGCTTCCAGCCCTGGTTCTCCTCCCCCACCAGGTTGTCCACCGGAACCCGCACCTCGTCGTAGAAGGTGGAACTGGTGAACTCTCCGGCCACGGTGCGCAGAGGGGTCCAGTGGAAGCCCGGGGCATCGGTGGGAACGATGAACACCGAGAGCCCTTTGTGCTTGGGGGCGTCGGGGTCGGTCCTCGCCGCCAACCACACGTAGTCCGCGTACTGGATGGCGCTGGTATAGAGCTTCTCGCCGGTGATCACGTACTCGTCGCCGTCCCGGACGGCCCGGGTCTTCAGCGAGGCCAGGTCCGTCCCGGCCGTGGGCTCGGTGTAGCCGATGGAGAAGTGGACCTCGCCGCGCAGGATCCCTGGGAGCATGCGTTGCTTCTGCTCGTGTGTGCCCAGCGCCATGAGGGTCGGGCCCACACTGTTGAGGGTGAGCAGCGGAAGCGGCACGCCGGCCCAGTGCGACTCCTCGACGAAGATCATCTGATCGATGGGGCCGCGCCCCTGGCCTCCGTACTCTTTCGGCCATCCCAACCCCAGCCACCGGTCCTCGCCCATGCGGCGGATGTACCTGATGTAGGTGGACTCGTCCGAGCCGGCGCCTTCGACCTCGTCGACCAGACGGACGAAGTAGGAGCGGAGCTCCTGTTTGAGCTCAGTCTGCTCCTCTGTCAGCGCCAGATGCATCGATCCTCACCCTCCTGGCCCGCACCATAACAATCTCCGACCGGCCGGCGGTTGCACTACCGTCACACGCTATGAGCGATACGTCCACGCCCACCGACCCGGCCGAGCTCTTCTCCGTCGCTGGGAAGACGGTGGTCGTCACCGGGGGCACCCGGGGCATCGGGCTGATGATCGCCGCGGGTTTCGTGGCTGCCGGCGCCACCGTCGTCGTCGCCTCCCGCAAGGCCGATGCCGTCGAGGCCACCGTGGCCGACCTGTCCCGCTTCGGCCAGTGTTCCGGTTTCCCCGCCGACCTGTCCGACGAGGCGGGAGCGCGCCAGCTGGCGGAGCGGGTGGCCGCCGATCATGAACGGGTCGATGTGCTGGTCAACAATGCCGGTGCCACCTGGGGCGCACCGCTGAGAGAGCACGACACGGCCTCGTGGGAGCGAGTCCTCAACCTCAATGTGCAGGGGGTCTTCCACACGACCAAGTTCTTCCTCCCCTTGCTCGAGGCAGGAGCCACGCCCGACCAACCGTCCCGGGTGATCAACATCGGCTCCATCGACGGGATCCATGTCCCCGTGCTCGAGTCCTACTCGTACTCGGCGTCCAAGGCCGCCGTCCACCAGCTCACCCGGCACCTGGCCAAGCGCCTCGCCCCGACTATCACCGTCAACGCGGTGGCACCGGGACCCTTCGAATCGAAGATGATGGCCGCCACCCTCGAGGCGTTCGGTGACCAGATCGCCGCGGCCGCACCCCTCAAGCGCATCGGCCGACCCGACGACATGGCCGGCGTGACCATCTTCCTCGCCTCGCGGGCCGGCTCCTATCTCACCGGCGCGGTCATCCCGGTCGACGGAGGCATCGCCACCACCGCCTGAGTCGGGACAGGACGTCGCCACCTTCCGACCCTCAAGAAGTTGCGGCCGGCTACCGATAGGTGAGACAAGGCACTCCCCCATCTTCGGAGGATGCCGGGGCGAAGGGCAGGATAGTCATGACCTTGACCAGATCGGCAGCACCCGACCTCCTCGGACAGTGGTCCGTGGAAGCCACGCGGAACAGAGCCATCCGGAGCAGACGGGCCGAGCCGGGCCAGCGGTCTGAGGCCACGACCTACGGAATCCGGATCCGCGCAGACGGCGGCGAGCTCTACATCGACAACATCGACGAGGCCCGGCAACTGGCCGCATCGATTCTCGATGCCATCTACAACGCCGAGGCGGCGGAGTTCTGACCACCGGGAACGGCCCCGGGAGCCTCAGGAGTCGATGGTGGCCTGAAGCTCGGACAACCGAGGACGGTTGAGCGAGTACCAGACCCACTTGCCCCGGCGCTCCCCTCGGACAAGGCCGGCCTCACTCAGGATCTTGAGGTGGTGAGAGACCGTCGGCTGGCTCTTGCCCAACGGCTCGACGAAGTCGCACACGCACACCTCGCCGTCGGGAGCGGCGGCCAGGATGCTCAGCACCCGGAGCCGGACCGGATCGGCCAGGGCACTGAACCCGTGCGCCAATTCGACGGCATGGGCCGCGTCGAGGGGAGCAGTCAGCACCGACGGGCAGCAGGGATCCGTGTTCCCTGTGGTGGGTGAGGGCGCTGGGTTTCCCATTCCGATCTCCCATTGACAGCTGTCGATGCATCATGCAAACTCGATGCATCGATCATCTTCGATCTTACAGGAGGCTTCCACCATGTCGAGAGTGCAACTGGCCCTGAACGTGGCGGACATGGATGGAGCCGTCGAGTTCTACTCCAAGCTCTTCGGCACCGGGCCGGCCAAGCGCCGCCCGGGCTACGCCAATTTCGTCGTGGTCGATCCGCCGCTCAAGCTGGTCCTGCTCGAGAAGGCCGTCGATCGCGGACACGGCACCGTCGGTGCCCTCAACCACCTGGGTATCGAGGTCGAGGCGGCCGATGACGTCACCGCGGCCACCGCTCGGCTCTCCGGCGAGGGACTGGATGCGGTCACCGAGGAGGCCACCTCGTGTTGCTATGCCATCCAGGACAAAGTGTGGGTCGAGGACCCCGACGGAGCGCCCTGGGAGGTCTACACGGTGCTGGCCGACGATCCTGATGCCACGGCGCCCCTCGGCAACCCGGTTGGAGCGGGCACCGCATGCTGCCATGACACCTCGGTGGCCGCCGCCGGGCCGGCTGCGTGCTGCTGAACGGGCGGACGGTGGCGTTCGGGGACTCAGGTGGGTGACCCCCCGCTCTGGCGGCGCTTGGTGGCCGAACTGCTGGGCAGCGCGTTCCTGGCCGCCATCGTCATCGGCTCGGGGATCGCCGCTCAGCAGCTCTCTCCGGACAATGTCGGGCTGCAACTGCTGGAGAATGCCGGGGCGACGGCTGCCGGCCTCTATGCCATCATCCTCATGTTCGGGCCGGTGTCGGGGGCTCACTTCAACCCGGTGGTGTCCTTCGTCGACGCCGCGTTCGGCGGGGTGAGCTGGCGCACCGCCTCCGCCTACCTGCCGGCCCAGGTGATCGGGTGCATCGGCGGGGCGATGGTCGCCAATCTCATGTTCTCGAAGGCGGCGGTCGACATCTCGACGAAGCAGCGTGCCTCTCCGGCCCACTTCCTGTCCGAGGTGGTGGCCACGCTGGGTTTGATCCTGGTCATCTTCGCACTGGCCCGCAGCGGGCGCTCCCGAAGCGCGGCCGCGGCCGTCGGCGCCTACATCGGAGCGGCCTACTTCTTCACCAGCTCGACCAGCTTCGCCAACCCGGCAATCTCGGTGGGAAGGATGTTCTCCAATACCTTTGCCGGGATCGCGCCATCCTCCGTCCCGAGCTTCATCGCGGCCGAGGTCGTGGGCGGAGTCCTCGCCATCGTCCTGATCAACATCCTCTACCCCGACATCACCTCCGATGAGGCCGCGGACATCATGTTCCCGCGGCATCAGGGAGCCGCCGGCAGCGTGGAACAGCCGGCAAGCCGTTCGGTGCCGACCCACCCTCCCTCCTTCGCGCCCCCAGAGCCCCGGTGACGACCATCCCGACCGTGCTCTTCCTCTGTATCCACAACTCGGGGCGGAGCCTGGCCGCCCGGGTCCTTCTCGATGACTACGCCCGGGGCAGGGTCAGGGTCGAGTCGGCCGGATCCGAACCGGCAGATCAGCTCAACAGCTCCGTGGTGGCCGTCCTCACCGAACGGGGCCTCGATCCGAGCCGGGAGTTCCCCAAGCCTCTCACCCACGAGCTGGCCCAGGCTGCCGACGTCATCGTCACCATGGGCTGCGGTGACACGTGCCCGGTCTACCCGGGCCGGCGATACCTGGACTGGGACCTCCTCGACCCGGCGGGCAAACCGGTCGGGGAGGTCCGTCCGATCATCGATGAGATCGACCGCCGGGTTCAGGCTCTCCTGGCCGAGCTGCTCGGCCCGTCCGGGTCCGGATCGGCTCCTTCGACCGAAACGACCTCTTGAACCCGAAGCGAGACCCCGGCATCTGCCGGCGGCTCATCGACGTCAGGAGGTCACCAGTTCCTCCAGCCGGGCCAGTGTCCGCTCCATGTCCCGACGGGTCTTTCCCCAGTAGATACCGCCCAACTTCAGCAGGAACCGTTGATGGTCCGGCGTGATGTCCCAGCTCTCCACCACCCGGGTGCCGCCCTCGACGGGCTCGAGCTGGTAGCGCCAGATCCGTCCGGCCAGTACCCGCCCCCAAGCCCCGGTCGGCCCCGTCTGCCACGCGATGCGACGGTCGTCCTCGAACTCGACCACCCGGTTGACCGTCGAGTACCGCATGGCCGCCATCTTCATGCCCATCCCGAACGTATCCCCGAGGGCCAGGCGCTCCTCGTCCTCAGACGGATCCTGACCGGACGTGCCCTGGAGCATGCCCGACCCGTCGATGAGCGAGTGCTTGGACGGGTCGGACAGCACGTCGAAGATGACCTCGGGTGGGGCGGGGATCGTCCGCTCGACGGACAGCACGTAGCTCTTCATCGGCTCAGGCGAACTCGGGCACGTCGGGCAGGCGCCGTTCGACCAGCGCCTGGACCCGGTCGACGAGCAGCTGGGAATAGGACTCGTGGGTGAGGATCAGGAACTGGTCGGCGCGAAGGGCGGCGATGACGATCCGGGCCACTTGGCCCGGATCCATTCCGTCGGCCACCGCTTTGGCCAGGTAGTCGGCCACGAACCTCTGATCGTCGGTGACATCGGTGACCAGGCCGTCGGGTCGATGGCGGTCGGAGTCCACGATGTTGGTGGTGATCATGCCCGGGCAGAGCACGGAGGCCTTGATGTTCGACCCGACGGCCAGGAGGTCGTGGGCCAGCGACTCGGTGGCGGCGAAGGCGGCGAACTTCGAGATGGCATACGGCGCCTCGAACGGGGCTCCGAGCAATCCGGCCACCGAGGCGGTATTGACGATGTGACCTTCGGTGCCCTGCGAGATCATCCGGGGGACGAAGGCGCGGATCCCGTTGAGGATCCCCCACAGATTGGCGCCCAGCACGAACTCGAAGTCCGCGGCCGGCCGGTCCCAGATGAACCCACCGACGAACACTCCGGCGTTGTTGCACACCACATCGACCTGGTCCCACCGATCGAACACCGCGTCGGCCAGGCTGTCGACGCAGCCCGCATCGCTCACATCGCACACCCGGGTCATCACGTCGGCAGAGGCTCCTCCGTCCCGTACCAGCCCGGCCGACTCCTCCAGGGCGTCGGCGTCGATATCGGCCATGGCCACCCGCATCCCCTCGGCGGCGAAGCCCAGGCTCAGGGCGCGTCCGATCCCGCTGCCGGCCCCGGTCACGACGGCGGTCCTGCCGCGGAACTCCTGCATGTCGATGTTCCTCCCGTCCTCAGCCTCGGTCGCCGGTACCGGCCGTCCTGCCCGCCAGACCGAGGTGTCCGGCCAGGAATGATCCGATGTCGGCGATACTCCAGTCCGCCTCGGGGATGACCGAGCCCGGAAAGGCCTGGAACACGTGGATCATCTCGGGCCATACCGTAAGCGAGACGTCCACCCCTGCGCTCGAGAGGCGTTCGGCCAACCCGACCGAGTCGTCGATCAGCGCCTCGTCCTCCCCCACATCGATCCGGATCGGGGGCAGGCCCTCCAGATGTTCGGCGAACAGGGGCGAGGCCAACTCGGTCCGGGGATCGACCCCGCCAAGGTACGCGTCGGCCATCAGGTCGAGCCCGGACTTGGAGACCATCGGGTCGCGGTCCGCGATCCTACGGTAGGCGTCCGACGACTGGGTGAGGTCGACCCACGGCGAGAGGCATGCCGCCGCCGCGGGCAGGGGCGACCCTGCGGTCCGAAGGGCGAGGAGCACGGCCATGGTGAGGCCACCTCCGGCCGAATCACCGGCGATGGCGATCCGATCGGGGGGCACCCCCGTGGCCAGGAGGTCGCCGTAGGCACCGGTGGCATCGTCGACCGCAGCGGGGAAAGGATGTTCGGGAGCCAGCCGGTAGTCCAAGGTGACCACGGGACATCCGGCGGCCAGGGACAGGCGACCACCCAGGCCACGATGGCTACCGGGCGATCCGATGCAGTAGCCCCCACCGTGGAGATAGAGGACCACGGCATCGGTTGCCGCGCCCTCCGGGGTCAGCCGCTCGCCGGGGCGGCCGCCCAGCGTGACCCGTTCCACGGACACCCCTTCCGGAGGCGGGGACGATGCGGCCATTCCGTCGAGCTCCGCCCTCTGCTCGGGGATCGACGCGGCCAGAAGCCCGGATCCGGCCAGTTGCTCCCTGATGGCATCCACTCCGGCATGGCTCATACCCATCATCCTTCCGCTCGGGCTTCGTCCGGTCCCACGATCCGGGGGCTCGACACCTTGGCACATCCCATATCCGCCCGCCCTCAACGTAGATCTCCCGGGACCCCGGGGAGCCGACGGCCTGCCCTGGCGGGTCGGCAGCGGTCCACCGGCAGGCGGGAATGACCCGGTCCGCTCAACCTCGGCCCCTTCCGTGCCGATACCACCTGAGTGTGGGTGGAAAACGCCCGGCACGCGACGACCACTGGGCAGAGAGGTCTTGGGCATGGGGCAACGATGGACGCGGGCGGCGGCGCTGTGCGCCGTGGGACTGGTCATGCTGGCCGTGGTGGTGGTGGCCCAGCCCCTGGTGTCGGGAGCACCCCGTGCCGCAGCCAGCACGGGGGACCCCCGCGGCGCCCAGACCACGAACGACTTCTGGTTGGCCACCGAATCGGGCAATGTGTACACCTTCGGGGTGGAGTCCTACGGCGACCCCGGGGGTGCACCGCTCAACCGGCCCATCGTCACCATGGTCCCGACCAAGGACCGTCACGGGTACTGGCTGGTGGCCTCTGACGGCGGGATCTTCTCGTACGGGAACGCCGCCTTCTACGGGTCCACTGGTGGCATCGCCCTCAACCGGCCCATCGTGGGCATGAGGCCGACCAACGACGAGAACGGGTACTGGCTGGTGGCCTCCGACGGCGGGATCTTCTCGTACGGGGATGCCACCTTCTACGGCTCCACCGGTGGCATCGTCCTCAACCGCCCCATCGTGGGCATGGCCGCCACAGCCGACGGCAGGGGGTACTGGCTGGTGGCCTCCGACGGCGGGGTGTTCTCCTTCGGCGACGCCGCCTTCTACGGATCGACCGGTGGCATCACGTTGAACCAGCCCATCGTGGCCATGGACCCGACACCCGACGGCAGGGGGTACTGGCTGGTGGCCTCCGACGGCGGGGTGTTCGCCTTCGGCGACGCCGCCTTCTACGGCTCCACGGCGGGGACGGCCGGGGACCCGGTGGAGAAGTTGGTGACCACCCGATCGGCCCACGGGTACTGGATCGTCCAGCAGAACGGAACCTCCACCGCCTTCGGCGACGCCGTTTCGCAGAGGCTCCCGGCGACCGCGCTCCTGCTCAGGCCGGCGACGCCGGGCGACGAGGCGGTGTTGTTCGCCTTCCAGCAGCTGGGCAAGCCCTACATCTGGGGAGGGAACGGTCCGGTGGGGTACGACTGCTCCGGTCTCGCCCTCGCCTCGTGGGTCCACGGCGCCGGCATCGGGTTCGCCAGGGTGGCCGATGACCAGTACCACACGGCCGGCGCAGACGTGGCCCTGGACGACCTGCAGGCCGGCGATCTCGTGTTCTGGGGTGACAACCAGAATGCCTGGACCAGCGTCTACCACACCGCCATCTATGTGGGCGGCAACCGCATCGTCGAGGCCACCGGCAATCACGTCCAGCTCAACGTGCTCAATCAATGGGGCACCGACGACCTCATGCCCGTGGGTCGGGCGCCCTGAGGGAGGCCCGGGTCGACCGGCCCGGGCTGCCCACTTGACAACCGACCGGCCGTCCCGAACAGACTCGGGGCCGAGGAGGGCATCCTCCATGACGCTCCGGAGAGTTGGCCGACATGACCTCGACCGCAGTGAGATTCGGCATCCTGGGCGCGGCGAGGATCGCCCCGGCCGCCCTCATCCGACCGGCGGCGTCGAACCCGGAGGTGACCGTCGAAGTCGTGGCGGCCCGCGACCGGACCAGGGCCGACTCCTTTGCCGCCCGGCACCGGATCACCCGGGTCGTCGGCAGCTACGAGGCCGTCGTCAACGATCCTGACATCGACGCCGTCTACATCCCGCTCCCGAACAGCCTCCACGCGCCGTGGACACTGGCTGCCGTGGCCGCCGGAAAGCACGTGCTGTGCGAGAAGCCCTTCACCTCGAACGCGGCCGAGGCCGTCACCGTGGCCGAGGCCGCGGCCGTGGCCGCCGCCGACCGGGGCCTGGTCGTGCTCGAGGCCTTCCACTATCGCTACCATCCCCTGGCCCACCGCATGCGGGAGATCGTCGAATCGGGTGAGCTCGGCCGGCTGCACCACGTGGAGACCTGGCTGTGCGCCCCCATCCCCAACAAGGCCGACATCAGGTACCAGTTCGATCTGGCCGGCGGCGCCATGATGGACATGGGGTCCTACGTGGTCCACATGGCGCGGATGCTCGGAGGCGAGGAACCGTCGGTGCTGTCGGCCACGGCCAAGCTCCACGGTGCCGACATCGACCGGGCCATGTCCGCCGAACTGCAGTTCCCCATCGGACACACCGCCTCGGTGCACTGTTCCATGTGGTCGTCGTCGCTCCTCCACCTGGCCGCACGGGTGGTCGGTGACCAGGGGGAACTCCGGGTCTTCAACCCGATCGGCCCGCAGTACGTCAGCTGGCTGACGGTGCGGTCGGGCGGCACCCGCCGCATCGAGATCCCGGCACGGCGGCCCACCTACGCCTACCAGTTGGACGCATTCTGCGATGCCGTCCTCCGGGGTCGACCGGCACTGACCACCGCAGAGGATGCCGTGGCCAACATGACCGTCATCGATGCCGTGTACCGTGCAGCCAACATGCACCCCAGAGGAGCGTGAACCCAGCCAAGGAGTCACCACCATGAGCACCTTCCCCTACGACGGGCGCTTCGCCGTGCACCGTCACCTTCCCGAGCAGGGCACACCGCGCTCGGAGATCCTCGACGAGCTCCGGATCATGTCCACCGAGGAAGATGCCGCGTGGGAATCGGGCAAGTGCTCGGGCACCATGTACTGCGGAGACCACGACCACTACGGGTTCATGAACGAGGCCTTCGGCATGTTCGCCCACGTGAACGTGCTCCAGCGCGACATCTGTCCCAGTGCCACCAAATTCGAGGCCGAGATCATCTCCATGACCCTCGACCTCCTGCACGCCGACGCCGCCACCGACGGCGAGCCGGCGGGTCTGGTGGCCACGGGCGGGACCGGGAGCATCTGCCACGCCATGCTGGCCTACCGCGAACACGCGGCCCGGTACCGCGGGATCGACCGGCCGAACGTGATCAAGCCGGAGACGGCGCACCCGGCGTTCGACAAGGCCTGCCATCTGTTCGGGATCGAGCTGAAGGTGGCTCCGGTCGATCCGGTCACCACCCAGGTCGACACCGCCTGGGTCGATGGCAACATCGATGCCGACACCGTGGCCATCATCGGATCGGCGTGCAACTACGGCTACGGGACCATCGACCCCATCGGATCGATGTCCGAGATCGCGCTGAGCCACGGGGTCGGGCTCCATGTCGACAGCTGCCTCGGGGGGTTCATCCTCCCGTTCGGCCAGGAGCTCGGCTACGACATCCCGGTCTTCGACTACCGCCACCCGGGTGTGACCTCCATGTCCGCCGACACCCACAAGTACGGCTACGCCTTCAAGGGGACCTCGGTGCTCACCTTCCGGGACAAGGCGCTCCGCAACGCCCAGTACTTCTTCCTCACCGACTGGAGCGGGGGGAAGTACTGCTCTCCGGGCATGGAGGGTTCGCGGTCGGGTGGGCTGATCGCCGCCACGTGGGCGGCCATGGTGCAGTTCGGCCGAGCGGGCTACCGGCACTACGCCAAGGCCATCTTCGAGACTGCCGCGGCCATGCAGGCGTCGGTGAAGAGCCACCCCGAGCTGCGCATCCTCGGCAACCCGACATTCCTGTTCAGCTTCACCTCCGACGAGTTCGACATCTATCACGTCAACGACTTCATGCGTCAACGGGGCTGGAGGTTCAACGGCCAGCAGTACCCCAACGCCCTCCACATGGCGGTCACCCGGCCCCAGACCCAGCCGGGGGTGGCCGAAGCCTTCGCCGCCGATCTGGCCGCGGCCGTGGACTATGCACACCAGCACGCCGACGAAGCGCCCAAGTCGGGGGCCATCTACGGGGGCGTCGCCGGAGGGATGACCGACGAGGCCGACGAGTTCATCAAAGTGGTCATGAGCGACATGATGGACAGCCAGCAGGCCATCCCCGGCGGCGCCTGACCGCCGGAACGGCCGGCCAGACCCCTGCCCGCGGTGATGCCGGCCGTCGACCGTGACCACGGCTACGTCCTGGCCGTCGACCTGGGTACCGGGGGCCCCAAAGTCGGTCTGGTCTCCCTTACCGGTGCGCTGGTGTGGTCGGAGCACCAGCAGACGTCGACACGGCACGGGGCGGGAGGGGCGGTCACCCAGGATGCCGACGAATGGTGGCGTCTGATCTCGTCCGCGTCCCGGCGTGCCGTCCGCTCCGGGGTGGTCCCCGTCGAACGCATCGTGGCCGTCTCGTGCACCGGGCAGTGGTCGAGCACCGTTCCGGTCGACGCCGACGGGCTCCCGGTCGGCGACTGCCTGATGTGGCTCGACACCCAGGGGGCGGACATGGTCCGGCGCGCCGTCGGTGGGCCCATCGGGGGGTACTCCCCGATGGCACTGGCCCGGTGGATCCGCCACAGCGGCGGAGCCCCTTCGACATCGGGTGCCGATCCCATCGGCCACATCCTGTTCATCGAGCACTCTCGACCCGATGTGGCCCGGTCCACCCGGTGGTACCTGGAGCCCGTCGACTACCTCTCCATGCGCTTCACCGGGATCGCCGCCGCGTCACCCGCGTCGATGGCCGGGGCCTGGCTGACCGACAACCGGCATCCCGATCAGCTCCGGTACGACCCGGTACTGGTGAAGGCGTCGGGTGTCCCCGGGTGGAAGCTTCCCCCGTTGGTGCCGACGCTCAGCGTCCTCGGGGAGATCCAGCCCGCAGTGGTCCGGGACCTCGGGCTCCAACCCGGGGTCGTCGTGATCGCGGGCACGCCGGATCTGCACTCGGCGGCCGCCGGGTCCGGCGCGGTCCTGGCCCACCAGCCCCATCTGGCCATCTCCACGACCAGCTGGGTCAGCTGCCCCTACCCGAAGAAGAAGACCGACCCCCTCCGCCAGATGGCCACCGTTCCGGGTGTTCTCCCCGGCCTCAACCTGGTGGCCAACAACCAGGAGTCGGGGGGAGGCGCGCTCGAGTGGTTGCGGGATTGCCTGAGCGGGCCGGACCGACCCTCCTCGTTCGATCAGCTGACCGCCCTCGCCGCGCAGGCGGAGCCGGGCAGCGGGGGGGTCATCTTCACCCCCTGGCTGGCCGGCGAGCGGTCACCCGTCGACGACCGTTCGGCCAGGGGCGGGTTCCACAACCTGTCGCTGCGGACGACCCGGGCCGAGATGGTACGCGCGGTGATGGAAGGTGTGGCCTTCAACTCCCGATGGCTCTCCGAAGCCGTCGAACGCTTCACCGGCCAACGGTTCGGCTCCATCCGGGCCATCGGGGGTGGTGCGACCTCGAGCCTGTGGTGCTCCATCTACGCCGACATCCTCGACCGGGTCGTCGAGCAGGTGGACGAGCCGGTGCACGCCAACCTCCGCGGCAGCGCCCTGCTGGCCGGCGTGGGACTGGGTCTCGTCGAGCCGGGCGAACTCCGTTCGCTGGTGCCGGTGGCGGCCACCCATCGTCCCGAGCCGTCCGCACGCCGACGGTACGACCACCTGTTCTCAGAGTTCCCGGCCCTGTACCGGGCGCAAAAGGGGATGTTCAAACGGCTCAACCGGAGGTCGTGAACGTTTTGGGGAGCTCACCTGGTGCTGAGGACCGGACGGGCGATCGAAAACGAGTGGGCCGGCGCCGGCCGGGCCAACAGGAACCCCTGCGCCTCATCGCAACCCATGGCCGAAACGGCTCGGAGCTCTGCCTCGGTCTCCACGCCCTCGGCCACCACCCGCAATCCCAGCTTGTGCGCCAGGTCGACCACGGTGGAGATGATCGTCGGGTCCTGGTCCGGCGAACCGAGCCCGGCCACGAAGCTCCGGTCGACCTTGAGCCGGTCGATGGGCAGGCCTTGGAGGTACAGGAGGGACGAGTAGCCCGTACCGAAGTCGTCGAGGGCCAGGTGCACGCCCAGGTCCCGGATCTCCTGCATGATCGCCCCGACACGGTGGACGTCCACCACCAGGACGGACTCGGTGACCTCGAGGACCAATGAGCCGGCGTCCAGGCCCGACCGCCGGAGGGCGGTCTGCACGTCGGTGAAGAACTCCGGGTCCTGGAGCTGGCACGCCGAGACGTTGACCGAGACGGTCAGCTCGCGGTGGCCCTGTTCCTGCCAGGAGCGGCACTGGCGCACGGCCTCGTTCAGCACCCATCGTCCGACCGGGACGATCTCGCGGCTCCGTTCGAGCAGGGGTATGAAGTCCGACGGGGGCACGGAGCCCATTTCGGGATGGTCCCAACGCAGCAACGCCTCCATCCCCACCATCTCACCGCCCAGCCTGAACAGGGGTTGATAGTGCACCGCGAGCTGCCCGCACTGGTAGGCCGCCCGCAATTCGTGGGCCAGGTGGCTCTGGCGCCGGTTGTCCTCGCCGATGGCCGCGTTGTAGCACTCGTAGCGGGCCGGGCCACCCCGCTTGGCCTGGTACATGGCGACGTCGGCCCGCGACAGGTTGACCTCGGGATTGGCATCCGGCGTCACCCGCGCGATTCCGATGCTGACCGAGGTGTACAACTGCCGCTCCCCCATGGCCACCGGGGACCGCATGGCCAGATGGATTCGCTCGGCCAACGCGCACGCCGTGGCCTCCGGATCCTCGAGGCCCTCGGCCAGCACCACGAACTCGTCGCCTCCCAGACGGGCCACGGTGTCCGACGGCCTGACCAACTCCTCGAGCCGGGTGGCCACCGCCACGAGAAGGCAGTCCCCCGCCGCATGCCCGAACCGGTCGTTGACGGCCTTGAAATTGTCCAGGTCGAGGTAGAGCAGCATGGCACCGGTCTGGTTGCGCGCCAGTGAGGCGGCCGCCCTTCCCAACCGGTCGGTCAGCAGGGCGCGGTTGGGGAGCCCGGTCAGCTGATCGTGGAGGGCCTGGTGGGCAAGTGACGCCTGCTCCTCGTCGAGACGCTGCTGCAGCAGCCTGCGGGTCTCGTCGAACTGGCGGACGATGCGAACCAGGCTGCCGTCACTGCTCAACCGCACGACATCACAGGCCAGGGTCAGTACCTCGTCGTCGACCTGCAGCCGGTGGGCCTCCTCGGTGAGGACGGCGACGGTGCAGTCCCGCCAGGCCAGATAGGCCTTGGCCACGCTGCCCAGGGACGCGTTCTCGAGAATGGCCTGCTCGCCCTGGCGGGTCAGGACGGCCTCGTCCTCTTCCGATGCCGCCTCGCCGGTGGCGATCCAGCGACTGATCAGGAAGGTGGCCAGCCGAGCGGTGGCGAACGCCTGCCCGTACAGGTCCTTGGCGAACCGGCCGTCGACCAGCTCGCCCACTTCGTCGGCCCGGGCCTGCAGCGCCGTCCCGAGCGCGATCCGGTCCGCACCGACCCCGGCACCCTCGGTGCCGTCGGCGCCGGCCGGCGGGGGCGGCGACGGAGGGGGGTCGGTCGGTGTCGGCTCCGTTTCCATCACCTGCCACTCCATATCGTGTTCCATCGGCTCAGGGCCGCACGAACTTGACGCCGCGCGGGCCTGTCTAAGGTGGGAACAACCCGGCACGACGAAGGAGATCGCGGTGAAGGCAGCGGTGTACTACCAGACCGGCGGACCCGAGGTGTTCCGGTACGAGGAGGTCCCCGACCCGATCGCCGGGGCCGGCGAGGTCCTGGTCCGGGTGGAGGCCATCAGCATCGAAGGTGGCGACACGCTCAACCGGCTCGGGGGGGACATGGCCCACGTGCCCCACATCGTCGGCTACCAGTGCGCCGGCACCGTGGTGTCGAGAGGTGAGGGTGTCGACGGGATCGCCCCCGGCGACCGGGTCGTCACCGTCGGCCTGGACGGGTCCCACGCGGCCCTGCGGGCCGTGGGCCAGTCCTTCTGCTGGGTCATCCCCGACGGCGTGACCACCGAGGCGGCCGCCTGCGTACCGGTTCCCTTCGGCACGGCCGACGACTGCCTGTTCGAGTTCGGACGCCTCCAGCCCGGTGAGACGGCCCTCATCCACGCCGGGGCCAGCGGCGTCGGGATCGCGGCAATCCAGTTGGCCAAGCGGGCAGGCGCGACGGTGCTGGCCACCGCATCGAGCAACCCCCGGCTCGATCGGTTGGGCGAGCTCGGGTTGGACCACGGCGTCAACTACGCCTCGGAAGACTTCGTGGGCGAAGTCCGGCGTCTGACCGGGGGCAAGGGAGCCGATGTCATCGTGGACTCGATCGGGGGGTCGACCCTGCAGAAGAGCCTCCTGTGCCTGGCCTACCGGGGACGCTGCATCACCTTCGGGGATGCCGGACGGGAACCTGCGGCCAAGCTGGACATCTCGACCATGCGGGCCAACAACCAGGCGCTCGTCGGGTACTTCCTCGGCGCCGAGCTCTTCATCGGGCCGCGGGCGCACGCCATGATCGCCCGGCTGCTGGGCGACATCGCCTCGGGGACCCTCACGGTGGTCATCGATCGGCGGTTCGCCCTCGAGGAGGCAGGTGAGGCCCATGCCTACATCGAGAGCAGGCAGGCCTTCGGACGGGTCCTGCTCATCCCCTGATCTCCACCGCACCCGCTTTTCGGGCACTGGCTAGCCTGAGCCCGATGATCCGACCGGCAGACGAGGGTGACGTCGAGGCGCTCATCCGGCTGATCCACGACCTGGCCGAATTCGAGCGCTCCCCGGCCTCCGTCATGATCGAACCCGAGCAGCTCCGGACCGCCCTGTTCGGCGAATCGCCCGCTGCTCACGCCCACGTGGCCGCAGAGGGAGGCCGGGTCCTCGGCATGGCCATCTGGTTCCGCAACTTCTCGACGTGGACGGGGCGGAGTGGCATCTACCTCGAGGATCTCTATGTGCGGCCGGAGGCCCGGGGCCGGGGGATCGGCCGGGCCCTCATCGCCGAATTGGCCGCCATCGCCCATCGGGCCGGATACGGGCGGCTCGACTGGTCGGTCCTCGACTGGAACCAATCCGCCATTGGCTTCTACGAGTCGCTCGGGGCGGTGCCGATGGACGAGTGGACCGGCTACCGGCTGTCCGGCGAAGCGTTGGCCGCGCTGGGCTCCACTGACCATCGGGAGGAATGAGGCGTGCCGGCTGGTCGGCGAGCCACGTTTGCGGTAGCTCGATGGCCCTCATCCGGCAGCGGTCGGGGGGCCAGATCTCTGATGGCGACCGCACCATTTCGAAAGTATGGGATCTGGTCTGGCAACGAAGAAGATCACCATCACCCTCGAGGCGGAGCAGGTCGACCGGGTGCGTGAGCTGGTCGAGGTGGGGAAGGCGTCCAGCGTCTCGGGATTCGTGCAGCACACCGTCGGTATGGCTCTGGACGACGTCGCCGGATGGGGTGCGGTGCTGGCACTAGCGCTTCGGGATACCGGCGGTCCGCTCTCGCAGGACGAGAAGGACCGGGCGGACGAGATGCTCGGGAACCGGAAGCGACGTACACGCCCGGTGGCCTGATGCCAAGTCTCACCTTCGAT
>JBEKOI010000037.1:0-18477 GCA_049521915.1 Acidimicrobiales bacterium
GCCAGCTCCGGACGACCGACGGCGTCACAGAGGAGGGGCCAGTACTTGCCGGGCTGGAGGCAGGTGAAGGCCAGGACCCGGTCGTCCCCGGTCTTGTAGTTGCGCGACAGCGGATTGGACGGGATGCGGTCGTCCCGGGGTGGGGTCCAGGGCTGGCCCAGCACCAGCGAGAGGGCCACCGCCTGGCCCATGGCCCACAGCCCCACGCCGAGCAGTGACACGTCGACGATGGTGGCTTCACCGGTCCGTTGGCGATGGAAGAGGGCGCCGAGGATCCCGCCGGCGATGGTCATGGCCCCGATGGAATCTCCGAACCCCGGAGCGGGCGGAACCGGCGTGAGGTCGTACTCCGGCCGCTTGGCTCCCACGGCCACGCCCGCCCGGGCCCAGAAGGCCAGCGAGTCGTACGAGCCCTTGTCGGCGTCGGGACCGCGCTCGCCCTGGCCGGTGCCACGCACGTAGATGATGTCGGGATTGTGGGCCCGGATCTCGTCGACACCGATCTTGAGCTTCCGCCGCACGCTCGGCAGCTTGTTGGTCAGGAACACATCGGCCGTGCCCGCCAGCTTGTAGAGGATGTCCAGCCCGTCGGGCGAGGTGAGGTCGAGACCGAGGCTCCGCTTCCCGCGGTTGGAGTGCTCCAACAGGGCGTGGACATCGCTCGGCACCAGGGCCAGCCCGGTCGAGGCCAGGCCGCGCATGGCGTCACCGCGTTCGACGTGCTCGATCTTGATGACCTCGGCGCCCCAGTCGGACAGCAGGGCCGACGCCGCCGGAACGAATGTGTGCTCGGCCACCTCGAGGACGCGCACGCCCTGCAGTACAGCAGTCACTTACCAACCTCCGACCATCTCCGTACCGTAGGACTGGGCACGTTGGCGGTCCCCCCGGCTGTACCCGAAACCGCGCCGCATACGAACAGAGTCCCACACCCCGGAATCGGTACGTGGACTCTAACTCCGTGAGACTGTCATTCTCAAGTCAGCCGGCGGCGCCGCGACCGGGGCGTGGCGGTCCCCCCCGGCTCCGGATCCCTCCTCACGAAGGCAGGTCCGGGGGCACCCATGCCGGCCGGCGCTTCTCCATGAACGCCCGCATGCCTTCTCGTGGTTCGTCCGAGTGGTCGAGCGCCCAGAACATGGTCTGGTAGTCGATGACGCCGTACCGCTCGTTGAGCATGCGCTTCACCTGGGCCCGGGCCGCGGGCGCGGTCCGGAGGACCTGGTGGGCGGCAGCGGTCGCCGCGGCATGGAGCTCGTCGTGGGCGACCACCCGCGAGATGACACCGAGCCGCTGGGCTTCGGCCGCGTCGAAGGTCCGGGCCGACAGCAGGAGGTCGCGGGCCACGGCCACACCGACGTGGGCGGGCAGGGCGGCGGCGAAGGTGGCGTCGGGGATGCCGCGCAGGAGCTCCGGCACGCGGAAGGTGGCCCGGTCGCTGGCCACCGTGATGTCCGCCATCATGGCGATGAGCAGGCCCCCCGCCTGGCAGATCCCGTTGACTGCGGCGATCACGGGTGCCGGGCTGTCACGGATGGCGAGAAAGGGGAGCACGTCCTGACCCACGACGTCAGGGAAGGTGTCCCCCGGTTCGGATCGACCTCCGAGGTCGCCGCCGGGGGCGAACACGTCCCCGACCCCGGTGATGATGAGGGCGCTGAGGTCGGGCTCACGGTTCACGAGGTGCACGGCCCGCTTCAGTCCGTAGTACATGGCCGGCGTCAGTGCGTTCCTGGCCGCCGGTCGGTCGATCACGCACCAGGCCATGGACCCTTCCCGCTCCAGGCGCAAGGCCGAGGTACCGAGCTCGTTCTCCATCCGACCCCCACTCTCGCAGCCGAGGGCTGCCCACTCAGCACGATATTCTTCTTCTTGGAATTCGACAATCGTGTATCTTTTTCGAGACAATCCGAATTCCACCGGTTTCGCCCACGTCGAAGGAGCACACGATGGCCCGCCCTCGTACGCCGGAGCATATTCACGTGCGCAGCGCCCGGATGCTCGATGTCGTCACCGGTGAGCTCGTGGCCCCCGGCGACCTCCTCATCGAGGGTGAGCGCATCGCCGCGGTGGCACCCGTGTCGGTACCCGAGGATGCACTCGTCATCGACCTCGGCGACCTGACCGTTCTTCCCGGGCTCATGGACATGGAGGTCAACCTGCTGCTCGGTGGCCCGGACCATCGCAGCCCGCTCATCGCCGTGCAGGACGACCCCGCGGTGCGGACCCTCCGAGCGGTGGCCAACGCCCGCCGCACCCTCCGGGCCGGCTTCACGACCGTGCGGAACCTGGGCCTGTTCATCCAGACCGGCGGGCTGTTGTTGGACGTCGCCCTCAAGAAGGCCATCGACCACGGCTGGATCGAGGGTCCGCGTGTCGTTCCCGCCGGCCACGCCATCACCCCGACCGGCGGTCACCTCGATCCGACCATGTTCCAGGCGCTGGCGCCGCACATCATGCCGCTCACCGTCGAAGAGGGCATCGCCAACGGGGTGAGCGAGGTCCGCAAGGCCGTTCGGTACCAGATCAAGTACGGCGCCCAGTTGATCAAGGTCTGTGCTTCGGGCGGGGTGATGTCACACACCGGTCCGGCCGGAGCCCAGCAGTACTCCGACGAGGAGCTGCGGGCCATCGTGGACGAGGCTCATCGCGCCGGACTCAGGGTTGCCGCCCACGCCCACGGCGATGACGGGATCCGGGCCGCGCTCGACGCCGGCATCGACTGCATCGAGCACGGTTCGCTCATGACCGATGACACCCTCGATCTCCTCGTGGAGCTCGGGAGGTTCCTCGTCCCGACCACCTACCTGGCCGACGGCATGGACGTGTCCCATGCGCCGCCCGAACTCCAGGCCAAGGCGGCCGAGGTGTTCCCGCGGGCGAAGGAGACGATCCGCAAGGCCATCACCCGGGGAGCGCGCATCGCCTGCGGAACGGACGCACCGGCCATACCCCATGGCAAGAACGCCAAGGAGTTGCTGGCCCTGGTCGATCGGGGCATGACCCCCCTCCAGGCCATCCGCGCCGCCACCACCGTCGCCGCCGAGCTCATCGACGTCGACGATCGGGGCCGCCTGGAACCCGGTCTCTTCGCCGACCTCATCGCCGTGCCCGGCGATCCACTGGCCGACATCGGGGTGACCGAGGAGGTCCGGTTCGTGATGAAGGGCGGCCAGGTCTACCGGCACGACGACGCCGCCACCTAGCCTGACCGTCGGCGCCTGAACGGCTCAGCCCGGCCGGCCGTCAGACCGGCGGCGCCCGATCGCCGTCAGGGCCTGTTCAGGGCGTGGCGCCCGACCCGATGCCGTGCAGGATCAGACCCCACAGGTCCTCGGCCGAATCACCCTCCATGGGGTGCAGTGACAGGCCGCCGATGGTCGAGGAGAACGTGTTGAACATGATCACCTCGAGCACGATGCCCACGATCGGGCCGTGGAGGAGCCCTGATCGTACGACCCCGGCGTCGGTGGCCTCCTGGATGACCTCCTCGAGCAGGGACAGGAGGGGGGAGAAGACCCTGGCCGCCTCCTTGGGATGGTCGGTCAGCAGCTGCTGGGCGAATTCGGCCATCCCCAGGGGACCCTGCCGCTTCGAGCCGGCGTCGCCTTCGTCGGGGGGCCGGCACATCCGGTAGTACTCCACCACGAAGCGGTGCAGGCGCTCGAGAGGATCGTTCTCCCCTGCGACCTCCTCCCGGAGCTGCTCGGTGGTCGAGTTGACCGTCTCCTCGAACAGGGCCAGCAGGAGCTCGTGCTTTCCCCCGAAGTACTGGTAGAAGCTGTGGAGCGACTGGCCGGACCGCTCGACCACCTCCTGGACGGTGAAATCCCTGCCCGGCCTCGAATCGAAGAGCTCGGTGGCGGCATCGAGGAAGCGTTGGACCCGACTTTCGGCCCGCAGCCGGGCGGAATCCAGCGAGCGGGCCACCGCCTGGTCTCGCCGGCTGAGCCCTTCGGGCTCGACCGCATCGGTCGCCGGTTCGTTGTTCGTCACCGAGCAGAGCGTACCCGACGCCGTTCTCACCCCCTACGACCTTCCCGGTCAGGGGGTTTCAGGGGGGTTCAGTCGGGGTTCAGTCGGTTGCCCGGGGGGTGCAGTGGGCGGTTGCCGGGCCCCGGGGCCGGCCGCCGGCCCTCGGACGGCTCAGAGAGCCGGCTCGATGACCATGTCCATGCTGGCCGCGCCGCTGTCGGGAACCCTCGGCTGGCGCCACACCTCCACCGGGAACGAAATGTTGACCAGCGAATAGCACAGCCACAGCAGCCGCTTGGCGTCCTCCGGCAGGGCGCCGAAGTCCAGCTGGTCGAGATAGCCGATGGCGTCCTCGAGACGGGGGAAGGCGCTGTCGTAGAACGACTGGAGCTCGTCCATCGTGCTCGACAGGCGCTTGGCGTACCGTTCGGACTCGCGCTCGAGCGACCAGGCGGCGAAGGGTTCGAGGTCGGCGAATTCAGAAGGAAGGGTGGGCATGGGGTTCCGTCTCCGTGCTCAGGACGCGCTCGAGATCCGCACGGGCGTCGCCGATCCCTGCTGATACTCGGCTACATGGTCGCGTGCCGTCTTGTGCAGGTGGCGCAGCAGGATCTCCTGGTCGTTGAGCGGGAAGCTCGAGACGGCCCGCGACTCGAGCATCGTCTGGGTGGCTTCGAGGGTGTTGCCGTCCTGGAGCGCGTACTCCTTGAACGTCACCGCGGCCAGCTCCTGCTGCAGGCGCTGGCGGGCGTTCCGCGGTGGCGCGAAGTAGAGCGTGCCTTCGAAGATGTGCGTGTTGTACGAGGTCGGCCAGTAGTGGTACGTGAGGTACCAGCCGGTCTGCCAGATGAGCAGCATGAAGTTGGGGAAGAACACGAACGAGTCGACACCCCAGGCGTGATGACGCGCCGGGTTCACGGCCGGCGGGAGCTGGTCGAGACCCTCGATGTCGGGTCGGTCCCATGGGCCGAACAGGCCGCTGTGGAGCACCCGTTCCGTCGGCTTGACCATGTCGAGGTCCTTCGGTGGCGACATGCCCCCCCAGGACGACACCATGCCGTGGGGTCCGTCGAGCTCGTAGTCGAGTGCCTCGTATCCGTAGCCGGACAGCTTACGCGACTCCTCCGCCGTGGCCTGCTTGGCGTGGAGGATCGGCGCATGGTAGAACTCGGCGAAGGCGTCGATGAAGAGCTTCCAGTTGCTGCCCACATTCGCCCGGTACTTGTAGACCTGGGTCATCTTGTCGAACGGATACCCGTCCAGACCGGCGCCGAACCCACCCAGGTAGTCGTGGAGCGACGTCGTGTTGTCGGGGTCGAGATTGACGAAGATGAACCCCTGCCACGTGTCGACCTGCACCATGGCCAGTCCGTAGTCGGCCCGGTCGAGATCGAAGAACTCCGACTCCTGCTGGATGAAGGTCAGCTGCCCGTCGACCGAGTACCGCCAGCCGTGGTACTTGCAGGTGAACTGCCGGCAGGTGCCGCTGGTCTCCTCACCGGGAAAGTCGTTCCAGACGAGCTTGTTGCCCCGGTGGCGGCAGATGTTGTGGAACGCGTGCACATCGCCGTCCGAACCCCGGACGACCACGATCGAGGTTCCGGCCGCGTCGAGCTCCCTGGTGAAGTAGGCCCCGGTACGCGGGATCTGCTCCACCCGGCCGACATTGAGCCACGTGCGGGCGAAGATGGCCTTGCGCTCGAGCTCGTAGTGCTCCGGGGAGATCGAGTCCTCGTAGGACACCGGCCCGGTGCCCAGCTCGGGGTAGTGCTGCGTCCAACTGCCCTCATCGGGCTTTGCGAAATGCGCCATGTCGTTCCTCCAGGTCCGGTCGCAACCACCGGACGATATTATGGATCTTCAAAAAACAGAATATCATTTCCGCCGGAGATCGTCGTCGAGCTCGATCCCGAAGGAACGGAAGGCCAGGGCCAGGATCTCGTAGGCGCCGACGGTGAAGACCAGGTCCATGAGCTGCTGTTCGTCCAGCTCGGCGGCCAGGGCCTTCCAGGTCGGGTCGGAAACCGTGCCCGCTCCGATCAGCTCGTCGACCGCCCTGACCATGGCTCGGTCCAGCGGCGGCCAACCGGGTGCTTCGGGGCCTTCGGCGATCCGGACGACCTCGTCCTCGTCGAGGCCGACATCCCCGGCCAGGATGACGTGCTGGGCCCACTCGTACTCCGACTCCCGCAGCCTGGCCACCCGGAGGACCAGCAGCTCACGTTGACGCGGCGACAGCGTCGAGGAGAAGAGCACATGGCCGTTGAAGGTGTTGAACGCCTTGGCCAGCTCGGGATGCCGGGCCAGGGTGCCGAGCGCGTTGAGCGCCTTCGGGCCACCCTTGCGGCGGGTCAGGGGGTGACGGGGATTCTCCGGGCGCAGGGCGGCGATGGCCTCCCGCATCTCCTCGGACCACTCGTCGGGGGGCAGGGGCGGGAGGCGCGCCATCAGGTGTTCCGGCCGCCGTTGACGCCGATGACCTGCCCGGTGATGTAACCCGCCTCGTCGCGCACGAGAAACGAGCACATGGCCGCGATGTCCTGCGGCGTCCCGACCCGCCGCACCGGCGTCAACGACTCGTGATACTCGACGCCTTTCCCGAGCAGCCCCTTGCGTTCCGATGCCCGGAGCATGGGAGTGTCGATGAACCCGGGTGGGATGGTGTTGACGGTGATCCCCTGCGGCCCGAGCTCCAGGGCCAACGCCTTGGTGAAGCCGATGACGCCGGCCTTGGACGCCACGTAGTGGGTCATGAGGGGCTGGCCGCCGTGGGCGCTGGAGGACGAGATGTTCACGATGCGACCCCAACCCTCCTCGATCATGTCCGGCACCACGGCCTGGCAGCAGTCGAACGTTCCGGTGAGGTTGACGGCCAGGATCCGGTTCCACTTCTCGGCGGTGATCTTGAGGAACGGATCGAAGCCGTCGAGGCCGGCGCTGTTCACGAGGATGGTGGGACGGCCGAGTCGCTCCCGGACGGCGTCGACACCGTCGTCGATCTGGCTGCGATCGGTCACGTCGACGGTCAGGCCGACGGCCGTGCCGCCGGAAGCCACGATCCCGTCGGCCGCGGCCTCGGCCGACGCGGTGTCCCGATCGAAGATGGCGACGCTGTTTCCATCCGCGGCCAGCCGTTGGCTGATGGCCAATCCGATCCCCGATCCGCCGCCGGTGACGATGGCCGTCCGACCGGCCGTCACTGGATGGGCTCGTTTCCGTGGAGCGTGGTGCGGTGCATGTCGCGGGGGGAACTGGCGTCGTACCGGCAGGCCCGGTGCAGCACCCCCCGGTTGTCCCAGATGACCATGTCGCCAACGGACCACTCGTGCCGGTACACACGCTCCGGGGTGGTGGAGCGGGCCAGCAGGTCGGCAAGCAGCGCCCGCCCTTCGTCGAGGTCCATCCCGACCACGTGCGAGGCGGTGGCACCGAGCACCAGCGAGCGCCTCCCCGATTGGTGGGTCCACACCAGCGGGTGCTCCTTGGCCGGCCGCGACCGCCACATGGCCAGTTCTTCCGCCGACGGGTCGTTGTTCACCAGCCGCTGCGACGCCTCGATCGTGTGCACGACCCGGAGGGACGCCAGGCGCTGCTTCTCGTCGTCCGTGAGATCGTCATAGGCGCGGTAGGTGCTGGCGAACTCGGTCTCGCCCCCCGACGCGGCGACCGCGTGGGCACTGAGCAGCGTGGCCATGATCGGGATGTCGTCGGTGCAGCCGTCGATGTGCCAGTCGAAGGTGCCGCGCAGGTAGGCGGCCGAGCGGTTCTTGGCCGGGTCCAGCGTGACCCGGAAGATCTCCGGATGCTCCCCGGAGCCGAAGACCTCAACCCGGCCGAGCAACTTGGAGAACGCGATCTGGGTGGCGTCATCGAGGTGCAGGTCGCGGAAGACGAGGGCTCCGTTCTCCTCCAGGGCCTCGAGCGTCCAGGCCGGCAGAGCGTCGTCGCCGAGGAGTTGGTCGCGGTCCACGCCTCGGACCTCCGCACCGACGGTGGCACTGAGCTTTTCGGTGGCTGCGACCACGGTCATCAGGCTCTCCTTCACGTTTGCGCCCACGTCTGCGCCATTTCTAGAGGAACACTATTACTTTTCCAGAACCATGTTTTCAGGTTCTCCCGGACCCCGGCTTCCCTGGCCCAGGAGCTGTCGGAGCCGGAATTTCTGAACCTTGCCGGAGGCCGTCCGGGGGAATTCGCGGATCTCGTGGATCGACGCGGGCCACTTCTGGCGGGCCAGACCGGCGCCGGCCAGGTGCTCTCGCACCTGGTGGAGTGTCGGGGCCGTCATTCCCGGGCGCACGGTGACCACGGCGGCCGCGCGCTCGCCGAGGCGCTCGTCGGGTTCGGCCACCACGGCGACGTCGGCAACGGCTTCGATGCCCAGCATCAGCCCCTCGATCTCAGCGGCACTGATGTTCTCACCGCCCCGGATGATGATGTCCGAGATCCGATCCGTGATCGTGAGGTAGCCGTCCTCGTCGAGGACACCCACATCGCCCGTGCGATACCACCCGTCGGCGTCGAAGGCGGATGTGGTCAGGGACGGTTCCGTGTAGCCGATGCAGCAGTCGGGTCCCCTGCTCACGATCTCCCCGTCGGCGTCGAGACGGAGCTCGACCCCCGGCAGCGTGTGGCCGTCGGTCGTCAGCCGTTTCACCTCGGGCTCGTCGAGGAGGGAGCCGGTGATCGACGGGTGCTCGGTGCTGCCGTAGGAACGGAAGACCTTGATCCCGAGCTTGGTGGCCCGCTCCGTCACCGCCACCGGCACCGACGACCCACCGAGGCCGGCGAACGGCATCATGGCCACCAGGTCGGGCGTGAAATCGGGGTGGTCGAGCAGGCTGGTGAGGAAGTAGGTGGCTCCGCCGGTAACGCCCACACCTTCCTCCCGCATCATGCGGAGCACCTCACCGGGGTCCCAGACATCGAGCAGATGGACGGGGTGCTCTCGCAACAGCGGGATCAGGAACGCGTTGAGCATCCCGATGAAGTGCCCCACCGGCGCACCGGTGATCTGGGGCGGGCCGCCCTTCGGGAACATGTAGTCGAGCTGACGGGTCTCGCACCCGATGGTCCGGTGCGAGTGCACGACGCCCTTCGGGTCACTCGTCGTCCCCGATGTGAACCCGATGATGACCGGGGAGTCGGGGTCCACGGCCACCGGACCGGCCACCGGTTGGTGGTCGAGCAGCGACTCGAACGGCGTCGACCCCACCGGCAGCTCCGGCCCGGGCGTCTCCCCCACCACCAGCCACAACGGCCCGGGCCGCTCCGCCAGCAATTCGGAGTAGGTGGCCAGGTAATCACTGTGTCCGAAGCAGTCGGCCGTCACCACGACGTCGGGCGAGGTGGACCGGATGATGTAGCCGACCTCCTTCGGACCGTAGAAGTGGACGATCGGGACCACCACGGCCCCGAGGTAGGCCGAGGCCCAGAACGTGATGCCCGCCTCCACCCAGTTCGGCAGCTGGACGACGACGACATCGCCCGGGCCCACTCCCCTGGCCGACAGGGCACCGGCCAGTGAACGCGCCGCCCGGTCGACATCGGAGAAGGTGCCCCGCCACGGTCGGACCTGCGAATGGACCCGGAACTCAGTGCCGCCCTTGGTGCCCAGGCCCTCCGCCACCATGCCTCCGAGGGTGGCCTCCGTCCACCAGCCCTCGGCCCGGTACCGCCGGACCAGGTCATCCGGCACCGATCGCAGACCCCAGCGGTCCTCCACGGTGCTGCTCGATTCCCCCACACGCTCTCCTTCGACCGCACCGGAGGTGCGCCTAGCTCCGTTGTCAGTCTAGGAGAACTCCGTTATCATTTGTCAACATGGCACTCTCGGGGTCCGCCACCGACGCCTCGGGCGACACGTCGGGTGCAGCCACTGACCACAGCTTCCACCCGCTGCGGGTCGGCCGCGTCCGGCGCGAGACGGCCGAGGCCAGCTCCTTCGTGCTCGATGTGCCCACCGAACTCCGTCAGGCGTTCGCGTACCAGGCCGGCCAGTTCTGCACCTTCAGAGTGTGGGTCGATGGCCAACCGCTCGTCCGGTGCTACTCGATGTGCTCCTCGCCCGTCGTGGACACCGAGCTGCAGGTGACCGTCAAGCGGATTCCGGGCGGCGTGGTGTCCAACTGGATGAACGACCACCTGGCACCGGGTGACACCCTCGAGGTGGCTCGACCCACCGGCTTCTTCCGCCTCGGTCCGGGGCCGGGCGATCTGGTGGCGTTCAGTGCCGGGAGCGGGATCACACCGGTCTTCTCGCTGCTCAAGACGGCGCTGGCCACGACGTCGCGACACGTTCGCCTCGTCTACGCCAACCGCGACCGTGATTCGATCATCTTCCGGTCCGAGATCGATGCGCTCAGGGTGCACTACGGCGACCGCTTCACGGTCTCCCACCACCTGGACGTCGAAGACGGGTTCATCGGACCCGAGGCCATCCGTGAGGGCCATGGCGGTGGCGGTGCTGCCGGTGGTTTCGGTGGTTTTGGTGGTCTTGGTGCCGGTGGTGCCGGGGAGAGCGAGTGCTACGTGTGCGGTCCGGGACCCTTCATGGACATCGTCGAACACACCCTGCTGGCCGACGGTGTCGACGCGGCGCGGATCCACATCGAGCGGTTCACCCCTGCGACCTGGCTGCCCGAGCCCGAGGTGCCGGACGACTCGACGGCACCCGAACGGGTCACGATCGAGCTCGACGGCCGCACCGAAACGACCGACTACCGCGCCGGGACGACGATCCTGCAGACGGCACGGCAGATGGGGATGGCCCCGCCGTTCTCCTGCGAGGCTGGGAGCTGCGCCACCTGCATGGCCAGAGTGGTCGAAGGGACGGCCTCCATGCATGTGAACAACGCCCTCACTGATGACGAGGTGACAGACGGCTGGGTGCTCACCTGTCAGGCGCTACCCACGAGCCCGCTCATCCATGTCGCCTACGGCTACGAGGAAGGGTGATGGGTCAGCCTTCGGTCGCCGACGTCATCGAGCTCGAGCAATTGTTGGCCCGCTATGCGGTGGGCATGACCAAGGACGACGTCGAGGCCGTGGTGGAGGTCTTCACCCCCGACGGCACCTACAGCGCCTTCGGCGATACGTACCAGCTCGTCGACTTCCCCACCCTGGTGGCGGCTGCTCCCAAGGGACTGTTCCTGGTCGGGCCACCCGTCCTCGACCTCGACGGGGACGTCGGCACCGGGGAACAGCCCCTGTGCTTCGTCGACCAGCAGACCCACGACATGCGGATCGGTTACTACACCGACTCCTACCGGCGCACGGGCGACGGGTGGCGGCTGCACACCCGGTCCATGACCTTCCTCCGCAAGAGCGGCGCCCGGGACGCCGGACGGCCCCACGACCACACCCGACCCACCCCGAGGGCTCGCTGATGGAGATCGAGGAGTTCCGGGCGTCGGTGGACGCCTGGCTCCAACAGAACAGCTCCGCCCTCAGGCCCGGTTCCGGGGCCGACGAGACGTTGGACGGCCAGATGGCCCAGCTGGCGAGAGTCAAACGGCTCACCTACGACGCAGGCTGGATGCGCTGGGGCTGGCCGACGCGCGTGGGCGGACTCGGCGGGTCGACACTCCTACGCGCCTATCTCGGCGAGGCCCTGACCTCCAGGGACCTGGTTGAGCCGGGCATCTACTCGATGACCGAGGTCCTGGCCCCGACCATGATCGACTATGCCGCGCCGGAACTGGCGGCGGAGATGGTGCCCCGGCTGCTGAGCGGTGAGGAGACCTGGTGCCAGGGCTTTTCGGAACCCGACACCGGAAGCAACCTGGCCGCGCTGTCGTGCCGGGCCACGCGGTCCGGCGACGTCTGGCGCGTGACCGGCCAGAAGGTCTGGACCAGCCTGGCCCAGTATGCCGATCGCTGCGTGCTCCTGGCCCGTACCGGCGCGCCCGAATCGGCCCACAAGGGCATCACCGCCCTCTTCGTCGACATGGACAGCCCCGGCATCGTCGTGCGACCGATCGAGACGATGCACGGTCTCCCCGAGTTCTCCGAAGTCTTCTTCGATGACGTCGTCGTGCCCGTCGACCGGACTCTGGGTGAGGAAGGCCAGGGGTGGTCGGTGGCCATGGACCTGCTTCCGTTCGAGCGGAGCACGGCGCTGTGGCATCGGGCCGCGTACCTGCACCGGCGCTTGCAGAACCTGCTCAGCGCGGTACCGCCGGACGCGCTCGACCCCGCGGACGTGGGCGAGGTCGCCCAGCTCCTCTCTGCCCTGCGGGCTCGCTCCCGGGCCACGCAGTACCGGCTGGCCGCGGGCGAGCACCTCGGTCCCGAGACCTCCATCGACAAGGTGCTGGTGGCCAGCGCCGAACAAGCGGTCTTCGACCTCGTCGCCGACGGGCTCGGGCCCGACGTGGCCGCGGGCGACGACCCGGCCGGCCAACGGTGGCGGCGCGAGTTCCTCTACTCGCGGGCAGCGACGATCTACGGCGGAACCGCCGAGATCCAGCGGAACATCATCGCCCGCCGATTGCTCGACCTCGGATCGGACCGCTGATGGACGACGACGATCGGGAGCTCTTCGAACGGAGTATGCGCCACGCATGCGAGACGCACTCCGGCGCGGCGCTCGATCTCGTTCTCGATGAGCTGGGATGGAACGAAGCGCTCGCCGAGGACCCCCGAACGGCCATCTCGTTCCTCTTCGAACTCCAGGGCGCGGCGAACACCACCAGTTCGGCGCTCGATGCCGTCCTCGGCTCCGCCCTCGGGCTGAAGCCCCGCTCGCCGACTGCAGTCGTGCTGCCGGCTCTGGGGCAGTGGCGTGCCCCCGGTGAGATCGTCGGAGGTGACCTGTCCGTCCGGGGCCTCGGGACCGCCTCACTCCTCGACCGGGCCACCGCCGTTGTGGCCACCAGGTGCGACGGTGGCGAACGGGCCCTGGAGGTGACGACCGCCGACCTCGTCCTACGGCCCGTGCAGGGGATGGATCCGTGCCTCGGTCTCGTCGAGGTGACCGGCGACGGCGTGCCCGCCAGCACCGACCGCGACCTGGCCACGGGTGAGTGGTCCCGGGCGGTCGGCCTGGCCCAGCTGGCTGTGGGCCATGAACTGGTGGGCGCGGCGAGGGCCATGCTCGAACTGGCCCGACAGCACGCCCTCGAGCGGATCCAATTCGGGCAGCCGATCGGGCGATTCCAGGCCATCCGCCACCGGCTGGCCGACACACTGGTCGCCGTCGAGGCCGCCGACGCCGCGTTGGGCGCCGCGTGGGACGAACGATCACCGCAGGCGGCCGCCACGGCCAAAGCCCTGGCCGGGCGCGGCGCCCGGACGGCGGCCCGCCACTGCCAGCAGGTACTGGCCGGCATCGGGTTCACGACGGAGCACGACCTCCACCGCCACGTCCGCCGGGTCCTCGTGCTCGACCAGCTGCTGGGCACGGGCCGGACCCTGACGAGGGAGCTGGGCGAAGAGTTGCTCGCCACCCGACGGCTTCCTGAATTGCCGCCGCTCTGAGCGGGCGGACCAGACTGCGTGGTGGATCAGTCTGCGTGGGCGGACCAGTCTGCGTGGGCGGATCAGTCTGCGTGGCGGATCAGTCTGCGTGGCGGATCAGTACGAAGAGGCCAGCGAGGAAAGCAGCCCGCGAGTCCGCTTCGAGGACGAGATCAGCTCGTCGCGGTTCTCCCCGATCGGCACCACCCGAACGGAGAGATCGGTCACGCCGGCATCGGCCAGGGTCTGCAGGCGTTTCCTGATGGTCGACTCCCCTCCTGCGACCAGGATGTCACCGACGTTCCGGGCGTCGCCGTGCTCGAGCAACTTCTGGTAGTTCGGGGAGACCTCCGCCTCGGCCAGGATGCGATTGGTACGGGCGACGGCGACATCGACTTCATCGTCGGCACACAGGCACACCGGAACGCCGGCAACGACCCGAGGGGCCGGCCGGCCGGCGGCCTCGGCGGAAAGGGTCAGGTTGGGCACGACGTAGGAGCCGATGGCCCGTTCGTCGGCCATCCACAGGATGGTCCCGTCCGCCCGCTCACCGCACAGTTCGAGCATGAGCGGGCCGAGCGCGGCGAGGAGGACGGGGGTGGGCGTGATGTCTGTGATGTCGATCGGATTGTGCACACGGAAGAGCTCGTTCTCCACATCGACGGTGCCCGGCCCGTCAAGGGCCTGATCGAGCACGTCGAGATAGGCCCGCATGGTCTGCACGGGATGCTCGTACGGCAGACCGAGCATCTCGTCGATGACCCAATGGTGTGAGACTCCCAGACCGACGGCCAGGCGGCCTTCACAGACGGCCTGCACGGACAGGATCTGCTGGGCGAGTGCGATCGGGTGCCGCGGTTGGACGGGCACGACGGCCGTGCCGATCTCGATCCGGGTGGTCTCGGCGCCGACCACCGCTGCGGCCGTCAGCGCGTCGAACTCGTCGGGGATCTGCGGGATCCAGACCGTGGCCAGTCCGGCTTCTTCCGCCCAGCGGGCGTCGGCCTGCAGGCGCTCCACCTTCGTCCGGTAGCGGCCCCGCTCCGGGCCGATCATCAAGCCGATGCGCATACCGGGTGTCCCTTCCGATGCTGGAGACGGCGATCCGAGAACACGGGCGGGTACCGGTCCTGACCGATCACGCCGATGGGCCGGGCACCTCGAGCACCAGCGCGGTGGACATGCCACCGCCGGCGCACATCGCCGCCACCCCCAGTCCTCCGCCCCGGCGCCGGAGCTCGTTGACGAGGGAGATGACCATCCGGGCACCCGTCATGGCGATGGGGTGACCGAGGCTGCAGCCGCTCCCGAGAACATTGACGATGGATTGGTCGATCCCGAGGATCCTGGTGGTGGCGACGCACATCGAGGCGAACGCCTCGTTGATCTCCCACAGGGCCACGTCGTCGACGCTGAACCCGGCCCGCCCGAGGGCCTTGGGGATGGCGATGGTGGGAGCCAGTCCGGTGTCCGCGGGCGGAACCCCCGCAGACGCCCATGCCTTGACCACGGCCAGCGGCTCCAACCCGAGCTCCCGGCCGAGGGCCTGGTCGACCATCACCATGGCTGCGGCTCCGTCATTGGCCCCGGCGGCATTGCCCGCCGTGATGCTGAACCCTTCGATCTCAGGGTGGAGCGGCTTCAACGACGCGAGCTTTTCGAGGCTCGTGTCCCGCCTGGGGTGCTCGTCCACGGCAAAACTGATCGTCGACCCGTCCCGACGCGTCACGTCGATGGGAAGGATCTCCTCCTCGAAACTGCCGGCGTCGATGGCAGCCACGGCACGCTGGTGCGACCGCAGGGCCCAGGCATCCATCTCCTCTCGCGTGACCCCGGCCTTGACTGCGGCGTTCCATCCGACGGTGATGGACATGTCGAGGTTGGGGGCGTCGGGCGAATCACGATGGCTGGGCGACATCCAGTCCGACCAGTCGTCGGTGCCGGGGGTCCGCCGGGTCGATCGCGGCGAGGTGGACTGCGAATGGGCGCCTCCGGCGACGACGACACGGTCCATACCGGCGCGGATCGACGATGCGGCGCTCTGCACGGCGGAGAGGGACGAGGCGCAGTGTCGGTTCTGGGCGACGCCGGGCGCATGGACGAGGCCCGCCTCGATGGCGGCATAGCGGGCGATGTCTCCACCGCCGTAGAGGCTCTCCCCGAGCACCACATCGTCCACGAGCTCCGGATCGATGCCCGCCCGACGGACGCTCTCCTCGATGACCCGCGTGGCCAGCTCAAAGGCGTCCACGTCGAGAAGCGACCCCTTGAACGCGGTCCCGATCGGGCTGCGGGCGGTCGACACGATCACCGCTTCATTCATCGTTGCATCTCCTCTGGAGGACTGGATCCACATCCATGGATCGGGCCTAGTTGGCGGTAAACCGCAGAGCGCCGTCGAGCCGGATGTTCTCGCCGTTGAGGTAGGGATTCCGGACGATCGACTCCACCATCATGGCGAACTCCTCGGGGTAGCCCAATCGCTTGGGGAACACGATCCCCTGGGCCGGATCCTCCTTGAGGTGCTCGAGGGCGCCGAGCATGAGGGGCGTGCCCATCATGCCGGGTGCGATGGCGCACACCCGGACTCCGATCGGCGCCAGGTCCCGAGCCATGGGCAGCGTCATGCCCAGGATGGCCGCCTTCGCCGCGCCGTAGGCGACCTGCCCGCTCTTTCCCTCCATGCCTGCGATCGAGGCCGTGTTGACCACGACTCCACGCTGCCCGTTCTCGTCAGGCTCGTTCTCGCCCATTGCCGCGGCCACGAGCCGCGACACGTTGAACGTACCGACCGCATTCATCTCCATCGTCTTGGTGAAGGATTCCTTGTCGTGGGGAATCCCGCCGCGACGCACTGTCCGCGAGCCGCCAACCCCACCACCAGCCACGTTGACCAGGATCGAAAGCGGGCCGAGCGACCGCGCCGACTGGATCGCCCCGCCGACAGCGTCGTCGTCGTTCACGTCGCCGCTCACCGCCAGCGTGTTGCCCCCGAGCTCTTTCACCAGCTGGCCGGCCCGATCGGCGTCCAGGTCGAACACGGCCACTCGCACGCCGATGTCCACCAACCGGCGCACCGTGGCCGCCCCGAGCCCACCGGCCCCACCCGTGACGACGGCCGAACGCCCTTGCAGCTCCATCAGATCGTCCCTTTCCTACGTTCCCTCTGCGATCGGTCCTGGCTTTACGATAACGGTGCTCTGCATTGTCTACAACTCGACTTCCGGTAAGGTTGCCGATAGAAGGTCCCCTCAACGAAATGTTGTTATCGGACACGCTGGAGAAGAGGAGATGGCCGTGGCTGAGACGCCGAAGGTGCACCCAGAGTCGAGGCTGCTGATCGACGGGAAACTCGTCGACGCCGGGACGGGGAAGACGTTCGAGAATGTGAATCCGGCCACCGAAGAGGTGCTCGGCCAGGTTGCCGATGCGTCACCCGAGGATATGGAACGTGCCATCGCCGCCGCCCGGCGGGCGTTCGACGAGACGGACTGGTCGACGAACCGCGCCTTCCGGCAGCACTGTCTCCGCCAGCTGCAGCAGGCGCTCCAGGGCGAGCGGGAGGAACTGCGGGAACAGCTGATCCTGGAGGTGGGCTGCCCTCGCATGCTCACACTCGGACCGCAGCTGGATGCCCCACTCGACGGTGCGCTCAGCTACCCGATCCAGCTCATCGACGAGTACCGGTGGGAGACCGACCTCCCCGATGCCATCGACTTCCGCGGGACCAACAGCTCACGCCGCATCATCAAGGAACCGGTCGGTGTGGTCGGGGCCATCGTCCCGTGGAACTATCCCTTCGAGGTCGGGATCACCAAGGTGGCTCAGGCCCTGGCCACGGGCAATACCGTGGTGCTCAAGCCGGCACCCGACACCCCCTGGAACGCGACACTGCTGGGTCGCCTGGTGGCCGAGCAGACCGACATCCCTCCGGGCGTCCTCAATGTCGTCGCCTCATCGGATCACATGGTCGGCGAGCAGCTCACACTGTCGCCGAAGGTGGACCTCATCTCCTTCACCGGTTCGACTGCGGTCGGAAAGCGGATCATGGAGAAGGGCGCGGCCACGCTCAAACGACTCTTTCTGGAGCTCGGGGGGAAATCGGCGACGATCGTCCTCGACGACGCCGATTTCTCGACGGACCTGCTCTCGGGACTTGCGGTCTGTTCCCACGCCGGGCAGGGGTGTGCCATTCCTACCCGGATGCTGCTGCCCCGTTCCCGCTATGAGGAAGGGGTCGAATTCCTGTCGTCCATCATGCCGGGGCTGCCCTACGGCGATCCCCAGCGGCCCGATGTGATCATGGGGCCGCTCATCTCCGAGACGCAGCGCTCCCGGGTCCTCGGCTACATCGAGAAGGGGGTGGAGGAGGGCGCGACCCTGGCCCTCGGAGGGAGCCGCCCGAGCGATCAGCCTCGGGGATGGTATGTGGAACCGACCTTGTTCACCAACGTCGACAACTCGATGACCATCGCCCAGGAGGAGATCTTCGGACCGGTACTGGCGGTGATCCCGTTCGATGATGACGACGACGCCGTCAGGATCGCCAACGACAGCCACTACGGCCTGGCCGGCATGGTGGCCTCGGGATCGCTCGACCGTGCGATGGCGGTGGCGCAACGGATCCGTGCCGGAGTGCTGAGCGTCAACGGTGGGTCGTTCTACAGCCCGGATGTCCCATTCGGTGGCTACAAGGACAGCGGCGTCGGCCGTCAGAATGGGACCGCTGGATTTGACCAGTACCTCGAGACCAAGGCACTGGCCTGGCCCGCCGGCTGAACCACTCCAGGGGCAGGGTCGACACGCCTTTGTCGAACGGCAGTGGCTTGTCCTGAGCGGCCCTCCGTTCGTGCGGGCTTCTGGTCCTGCGGGGCCTCTGTTGTGTAAGGGCTTCGGTCCTGGGCGGCTCCGGGCGGAGCGCGGCGGGGCGGGGCGGCGGCGGTCGTGTGTTCAGTTTCCGGAATTGGCCGAAATATCGGCTGTAGGCGATAGCCGGAGCCATTCGGCCCATCGGGGATATCGGCTGGAGGCGATAAATCGCTC
>JBEKOI010000038.1:0-28270 GCA_049521915.1 Acidimicrobiales bacterium
TCGACCACATCCAGCCCTGGGCCCTCGGCGGTCCCACCACCCAGGAGAACGGGCGGCTGCTGTGTCCACCCCACAACGGCCAACGCAACCAGCGGCCGCCGCCGGCGGCGACCTGACGGTTTCGGGTTTTCTAGAGCAGGTGGACCACCAGCTCGAGGGCGACGATCATGACCCCCACGGTGACCAGGCCGACCACGTAGAGGATCCGACGCGCCAGCGGGCGCTCGCGACCGCCCGCGGTCCCGATCCCGACCACGGCCAGACCGAGCACCCCCACCACCTCGGCCAGGATGAACGCGGTCTTCACCTCCCACAGGTGGACGCCGGACAATGTGAAGATGACCGTGGCCGGGATGGCGGCCGCCAGGATGGACCACGAGCCCAGTAGCTGAGCCCTCACGTCCGAGCGGTTGAGTGTCAGATGCTGCCAGGACCTGGTGGTCACCAGCCGCGACAGGGTGTGGGCCAGCCAGATGGCCAGGGCACCGAACACCACCACCCCGGCGGAGGTCAGCGCCTCCGGGTGCGACTCGAAGGTGAGGCCGGCGATCGCCACCAGCGTGGAGATGGTGCCATACACGTAGTCGGACAGCCACAGCACCGCATGCCGGCTGTCCGGCTCGAACGGGCTGGGCGGATCGGGCGCACCCGGCGGCACGGGCTCGGTCACTCCACTGTCCTTCGGACGGAGGCCATGGAGTTGGGGGGCATGGAATGGACTCCCTGGGATGAAGGGGCTGCAACTGCCGTCGGTCCGACTTCATGGGTCGTCCGGCAGCCGGACGTCGTCGGTCGGCGTCCGATTCTGGCATCGTCGGAGGTTCGTGGCCGACATCCACTGCACCGGCCTCACGTTTCACAGGAAGCCGGTGGCCTGGGACATTTTCCCCCGGTCGGCCTCACGGCAGCAGGAGGCGGTTGAGGCGCCGACTGGCCATGCCGTAGCCGACGCCGAAAAGGGCCACCAGGTAGGCCGCGTTGGCCACCAGGCTCCAGTGCAGTTGCCCCAGCGAGAAGGCCCGGTTGATCTCCACCCCCTGGTACAGCGGTGTGACGGCCACGATGTGGGCCAGCCAGGCGGGGTAGGCGCTGATGGGATAGAAGGTGCCGGAGAAGAGGAACAGGGGCATGAACACCAGCGAGACCATGTCGAAGTCCTGCCAGCTCCGCATGTGGGTGGTCGCCGCCATCCCTACCGCGGCGAACGCGGCGCTGAGGAGCACGCTGGCCGGCAGGCAGAACACCACCATCCAGCTTCGGACATCCCCCAGCGCCACCATGATGACCACGAAGGTGGCGGCATAGAACAGCCCGCGGAGCACCGCCCATCCGACCTCGCCCAGAGCGACGTCGTTGGCGTCGAGCGGGGTGGCCAGCACCGAGTCGTAGAGATGGGTGATCTTCAGTTTGAAGAACAGGTTGAAGATCGAGTCGATCATGGCCCCGTTCATGGCCGAGGTGGCCAGCAGGGCCGGCGCCACGAAGTCGGCGTACGGCACTTCGCTGTTCCCCACCCTGATGGGCCCGACCAGGCCACCGAGGCCGATGCCGATGGACAGGAGGAACAGGAGCGGTTCCAACACGCCGGTGAGGAAGAGGACCCGGTGACGGAGATACAGCCGGGCGTTCCGCTCCAACAGGAGCAGGGCGCGCCGGCTTCCGAGCGGTGGGATCAATCTCGACGGCAGGGGTGTGGCCAGCCTGTTCACTCGACCAGCCTCCGGCCGAAGGTCCGGAGGGCGAGGAGCACTCCCACCGCGCCCCACAGGATCAGGTAGGCGAGGTCGAACAGAATTCCCCAGTCGAGCCCCCTCCCGAGGGTCAGGGCACGGCACACGTCGACCCCGTGGGTGAGGGGCACGATCTCGGCCAGCGCCTGGGCCCAGTGCGGGAGCCGGGTCACCGGGTAGAAGACGCCGGAGAACAGGAACATGGGCAGGACGCCCAGCCGGAACAGCAGGGCCATCCCGAAGTCGGAGTCCTGGGTGGCCGAGAAGGCTGCCGTCGGGGCGGCGGTGGCCATGCCCGACAGGACCGCCACCGGCACCACCAGCAGGGCCAGGGGCGATGCCACCACGCCGAAGGCGGCCATGACGGCCAGGAAGAGGGCCGACACGGACGCGAACCGCACCACCTCCCAGCCGAGGTGGCCGATCACCACGTCGGCCACCGACAGGGGGGTGGCCACCTTGGCCCAGTAGGTGCGTTCCCACTTGAGCCCACCCATCACCGGATAGGAGCAGTCGGCCACTCCCATCTGGAGCATCGAGGCCGCCAGCAGCCCGGGGGCCACGAAGGCCAGGTAGGAGACCCCGTCGACCCCGCCACTGTGGTGGTCGACCAGGCTTCCGATGCCGAGCCCCATCGCAGCCAGGTACATCACCGGCTGCAAGAAGCTGGTGGTGAGCGACGAGCGCCAGGTCTTCGAGTAGACGAACCAGTTGTGCCAGAGGGAACGTGCCCAGGTCGGCCACCCGGCCCGCGGCTCGCGCCGGCCCCGGGCGGTGAGCGCGTCGGTGGTCATGTCCCGAGGCCCGCTCAGTCCACCAGGGTGCGGCCGGTGAGGGCCAGGAACACGTCCTCGAGGGTCGACCGCCGGACCAACGCGCTCTCGGGGACGAGCCCCCTGGCGTGCACCGCGGCCAGGGCCTGGTCACCGTCGTCCACGTAGAGGAGCAGCCGGTCGGGGAGCACCTCGATCCGAGCGGCCACGTCAGCCACCTCCTTGGCCGAGAGCTCGTGGCTGTCGAGACCGAAGCGCAGCTCGAGCACCTCCTTGGTCGACAGGCGATCGATCAGTTGGCCCGGCGGGCCCTCGGCCACGATGTGCCCGTGGTCCATGACCACCAGCCGGTCGCACAGCTGCTCGGCCTCGTCCATGTAGTGGGTGGTGATGATCAGGGTCACCCCGTCGGCCTTCAACCGGTAGAGGCGTTCCCACAGCAGGTGGCGGGCCTGGGGGTCGAGCCCGGTGGTGGGCTCGTCCAGGATGAGCAGGTCGGGGTCGGAGACCAGCGACCGGGCGATGGTCAGCCGGCGCTTCATCCCTCCCGACAGTGCGTCCACCTTGTCGTCCCGGCGATCACCGAGCTGGGCGAAGTCGAGAAGACGGTCGGCCCGCTCGAGGATGACCTTTCGGGGCAGGTCGAAGTAGCGCCCGTAGAGGTAGATGTTGTCGAGCACCGACAGCTCGAGCTCGAGGGTGTCGTCCTGGGGGACGAGGCCGAGGCGGGCCCGGATGGCCGGCCCGTCGGTGGCAGGATCGCGGCCCAGCACCCGGAGGGTCCCGTCGCTCAACGGTGACATGCAGGAGATCATCTTCATGGTCGAGGTCTTGCCCGCCCCGTTGGGGCCGAGAAAGCCGAAGGTCTCACCCTGCTCGATCCGTACGTCGATCCCGTCGACGGCGGCGAAGTCCCCGAACCGCTTGACCAACCCCACCGCCACGACCATGGGGGCGTCGGGGTCGAGCGTTCCCCGCGTCGGGATTCGGCGAGCGTGGCGGCGCAGCATGGGAGTCCAACATTCCCACACCACAGCGGTCGTGGAGCGCCCTGGGTCGGACGGGGTGCCAGGCGGTCGGAGCCGTGGACGGCACCGGCGCCCGGCGGGCCGTGGCCGCCGATGGTGATGTCGGATCACCGCTTGCTCCGGCCGGCGGGCTCAGTCAGTGTTCATTCATGGCCCTCGACGACATCCGCGCTCGATTTCGTGATCTCCACACCGCCGGAACCTTCCTCATGCCGAATGCATTCGACCCCGGGTCCTGCCGGCTGCTGGAAGAGCTGGGCTTCCCGGCGCTGGCCACGACGAGCGGCGGTTTCGCCACCTCGAAGGGTCGGATGGACATGACCGTCGGTCGCCGGGAGCTCGTCGAGCATGTCGCATCACTGACCGCGGTGACCGACCTGCCGGTCAACGTGGATTCCGAACAGTGCTTCCCCGAGGGCGACGGCGGAGTGGCCGCCACTGTCCGGCATCTGGCCCGCGCCGGAGCGTCCGGGTGCTCGATCGAGGACTGGAACCCGAAGCGCGCCATGATCGAGGCCCTCGACGTGGCCACGCAGCGTGTGGCCACTGCGGTGGCTGCTGCCGAAGGGGAGGGCATGGTGCTGACCGCCCGCGCCGAGAACCATCTGCGAGGACATGACGATCTGGACGACACGATCGCCCGGCTCCGTGCCTTCCGCGATGCCGGAGCTCACGTCGTCTACGCACCTGCGCTGCCCGACACCTCGGCCGTCGCACGGGTCGTCGAAGAGGTCGGAGGCGCGGTGAACGTGCTCCTGATGCCGGGAGGACCATCGCGACGAGAGCTCGCGGAGCTCGGCGTCCGTCGACTGTCCGTCGGCGGCGCGCTGGCCCGGGTGGCCTACGGGTCGATGTACCAGGCGGCCCGCCAACTCCTCGACTCCGGGTCACTCCCTACGGACGCCGCCTATCTCAGTCGGGAGGTGGCCGAGGGCTCGTTCACCGGAGCCGGTTGATCCGCTCCCCCGGTGGCCTCGGGCTCAGCGGGTCAGCGATCTCGTCGAGAGACGACGGCAGGAGAGCGCGGTCGGGGTGATGATCACGGGCAGCGACGTGTGCTGCACCACGCATTCCCGTACTCCGTGGTTGGCGATGCGCTGGGCTCCTCGCAGCCGAAGCGAACCGAGAACGATGGCGTTGCACGCGACTGCGGTGGCCTCTTCGACGACGAGATGCCCGATGTCGTTCTCCCGACCGGAACGGACTCGTCCCTCGGCCTTCACTCCCGCCGTCTGCAAGCGCAGGACAGCCTCGTCCACGAGCGCCTCGGCTTCCATCACCGTCTCCAGGGGCGGCATCCGTAGGAACCTCGAAAGCTCCCGGACGTGGAAGACTCTCACATCCGCCCGGGACCTCCCGGCGAACCCGATGGTGAAATCGATCGCCGCCTGGCCCGAATCGAATTGGTCGATGGCGAGCAACAGCGTGTTCTGGGTCATGGCACCTCCCACCTCGGGATTCAGGCTATGCCAGGTCGACGTAAAGAGGTCGACAAGAATCCCCCGATCGGCATGAAGAATGCAGAAAGGCGCGACCGGAGCGCCTCAGGGCAGCAAGCCCGTCAGGACGCCATCGCCCGGGTCCGCACGGTCACGAGCAGCCGCTGGTGGTCCCGCAGCTGGCGCACACGTAGCACGACCCGGCCCGCTGCATGGCATTGCCGCACTGGTAGCAGTACGGGGCATCCCGTGGCTCGGCCCGGGCCACGGGCTGCTCGGGGGACACCGCAGGGACGGGCTTCGGAGCGTACAGAGGGGCGGTGCCGTCGGCCGCCGTGCTGGAGCCGGTGACCTTGACGTCGCCCGCGCTCGCGTCCAGGACCGTAGCGATGACCGGATCGATGGATTCCGCCTCGACCACCCCGCTCGATGTGGTTGCCGTCTCCTCCACCCCGGGCAGGGTCGGCTGCATGCGCTCCGAGGTGGACAGCACGCCGAGCTCGACGCGTTCGTCGACGGCGAGGTAATCGACCGCCAGCCGCCGGAAGATGTAGTCGACCAGACTGGTGGCGATCCGCAGATCCGGGTCATCGGTGATCCCGGCCGGCTCGAACCGCATGTTGGTGTACTTGCGGACATAGGTGGCCAGGGGAACGCCGTGCTGCAGGCCGAGGCTCGTCGAGATCGAGAACGCGTCCATGATCCCGGCCAGGGTCGACCCCTGCTTGGACACCTTCATGAAGACCTCGCCCGGGCGACCGTCCTCGTACTCGCCGACCGTCACATAGCCTTCGCAGTCGGCGACCCGGAATGCGAAGGTCGACGACTTCCGGCGACGGGGTAGGCGCTCTCGTACGGCACCGACCACGACGGTCTCCGACGGGCGGGCCTGCTCGTGGGCCAGGGCCGCCTCCAGGCCGGCGATCTTCTCGTTGAGCTCACGGGCGTGGGCCTCGGCCTCCGAGCCTGCGGGCACATCCCCGAGCCCGGCCTCGGCCCCGGCCTTCTTGGTGGTGGAGAGCGGTTGGGCCACCTTGCAGTTGTCACGGTAGATGGCCACGGCTTTGATGCCCATCCGCCAGGCATCGATGTGCAGCTGCTCGACATCCTCGACGGTCACGTCCTCGGGCAGGTTCACCGTCTTCGAGATGGCCCCTGAGATGAACGGCTGGACCGCGCCCATCATGCGCACGTGGCCGAGATAGTGAATGGTGTTGTCACCCATCGAGCAGGCGAACACGGCCAGGTGGTCGGCGGAGAGGTACGGGGCGCCCACGATGGTCTTGTGCTCGTCGATGTAGGCCACGATCTCGTCGACCTGATCGGGTGAGTACCCGAGGCGGTTCAGCGCCCGGGGCACGGTCTGGTTGACGATCGACATCGTCCCGCCGCCCACCAGCTTCTTGGTCTTGACCAGTCCGAGGTCGGGCTCGACACCGGTGGTGTCGCAGTCCATGAGCAAACCGATGGTACCGGTCGGTGCCAGCACGCTGGCCTGCGAGTTGCGGACGCCGTACTGCTCCCCCAGCTCCACGGCCAGGTCCCACGCCTCCTGGGCGGCGCAGAGCAGATCGGTGGGGACGGCCTCCTCGTCGATGCCGGCCACCGCGTCGCGGTGCATGCGCAACACGTTGAGCATGGGTTCGACGTTCTCGTGGTACCCGGCGAACGGCCCCATCCGTGCCGCGGTCCGTGCCGAGGTGGCATAGGCATGCCCGGTCATGAGCGCGGTGATCGCACCGGCCCAGGCCCGTCCCTGGTCCGAGTCGTAGGGAAGTCCCTGCGCCATCAGGAGGGCGCCGATGTTGGCGTACCCGATTCCGAGTTGGCGGAACCGGCGCGAGTTCTCGGTGATCTTCTCGGTGGGATAGTCGGCGTTGCCGACGATGATCTCCTGCGCCGTGAAGATCACCTCGACCGCCGACCGGAATCCATCGACGTCGAACGACGAGTCGTCGCCGAGGAACTTCATCAGATTGAGGCTGGCCAGGTTGCACGCCGAATTGTCGATGTGCATGTACTCGGAGCACGGATTGGACCCGTTGATCCTCCCGGTGTTGGAAGCGGTGTGCCACTTGTTGATGGTCGAGTCGAACTGCATGCCGGGGTCGGCGCACTCCCATGCCGCCTGGGCCACCTGGCGGAACAGGTCGCGGGCGGGGACCCACCGGAGGGGCTGGTCGTCACCTCTGCTGGTCAGGGCCCACTCCCGTCCTTCCACGACCGCGTCCATGAACTCGTCGGTCACCCGCACCGAGTTGTTGGCGTTCTGGTACTGGAGGCTTATCGAATCCTTGCCGTCGAGGTCCATGTCGAATCCGGCGTCGCGCAGGACGCGCGCCTTGCGCTCCTCGATGGCCTTGCACCAGATGAAGTCCTCGATGTCGGGGTGGTCCGAGTCGAGGATCACCATCTTGGCGGCACGCCGCGTCTTGCCCCCCGACTTGATGGTCCCGGCCGAGGAGTCCGCCCCCCGCATGAAGCTGACCGGGCCCGAGGCGGTGCCGCCGCCCTTCAGCAGCTCGTGGGAGGAGCGGATCCGCGACAGGTTGACCCCGGCACCCGAACCGCCCTTGAAGATGACCCCCTCTTCCGTGTACCAGTTGAGGATCGAGTCCATGGTGTCGTCCACGGCCAGGATGAAACAGGCCGAGCCCTGCTGCGGAACGCCGGCCACCCCGATGTTGAACCACACCGGTGAGTTGAAGGCGGCCATCTGGTGGACGATCAGATGCTTCAACTCGGCCCGGAAGGTCTCCGCCTCCTCGTCGTCGACGAAGTAGCCGTCCTTGATGCCCCAGGTGGTGACGGTGTCGACCACCCGATCCGCCACCTGGCGCAGCGACCATTCGCGCTCGTCGGTGTCGGGCGTGCCCCGGAAGTACTTCTGGGCCAGGATGTTGGTGGCGTTGATGCTCCAGTCCTCGGGCACTTCGACATCCAACTGTTCGAACGCCACCGCGCCGTCCCGGAAGTTGGTGATCCGGGCGTCGCGCCGTTCCCAGGTGACCGCGTCGTAGGGGTGGACCTCCGGGGTGGTGAAGTGGCGGCGGATGCCGATGCCGATGCGCTGGGGGGCAATGGTCATGCGGTGGACCTCTTTCTGGATTCTTCTGGCTGGTCGCTGGTGCTGGTTGTGGCTGGCTGGTGGGTCGTGGCTGGCTGGTTCAGTGGGGCAAGCGGCTGGCTGGTTCAGTGGGCGGTGGAGGCGTGGAACGGACTTCCTCCGGGGGCGAACGTTGGTCTGGTGGGGCGGGTGTAGGTGTCGGAACGCCATGGAGGCCTCCGACCCCGCCCGAGACCTGCTCCGGCCTACTTGCCCGCCGAAACACTCCGAAACACTCCGAAACACTCCGAAACACTATATGTAGTGGTAGACCCTCCCCCGAGGTACGAGATAGTGGGTCCATTACAGCAGCGTAGTTACACTCCTGTCAACAGAATCTTTTGAAATCGGCGTCTCCGGCGCCGGCGAAATCCCTGATGAGAAAGTGTTCGCGAAGAATTGCAAATGTTGGCTGTCCGCGAGCGCGAACCCGGGCTCCGGGGCGTCGCTACAGTCCCCCTGTGGCCTCCCGTTCCCCGGTCTCGCCCGTCACCATCGCCGTCGACGCCGGCACCAGCGGGATCCGTTCCCTGGTCGTGGACGAACGGGCCCGGGTGGTCGACGTGGCCTACGGCGAGCTCACCCAGCACTACCCGCAGCCGGGCTGGGTCGAGCACGACCCGAGCGAGATCTGGGGGGTGGTGCGGACCACACTGGCCGAGGTGGCGGGGCGGCTGGCCGACCGGGGCCGGTCGGTCCGGGCCATCGGCATCACCAACCAGCGCGAAACCGTGGTGCCATGGGACAGGCGGACCGGTGACGTACTGCACCGGGCCATCGTCTGGCAGGACCGCCGGACCGCGCCGGCCTGCGCCGCCATGGTCGAGGCCGGCCATCTCCCTCTGATCAGGGAACGGACCGGCCTCGTCCTCGACCCGTACTTCTCGGCCACCAAGATGCAGTGGCTGTTGGGTGAGGGTGGCCTCTCGGCCGGCGGCGGCCTGACCTTCGGCACCGTCGACGCCTGGATCCTGTGGAACCTGACCGGTGGCGTGGACGGCGGGGTGCTGGCCACCGACGCCACCAATGCCTCGCGGACCATGCTCTTCGACATCGTGGTCCGGCGGTGGTCGGCCGAGCTGTGCGATCTCTTCGGGGTCCCCGTCGAGCTCCTCCCCGACGTGCGGCCGTCGTGTGGCCGGCTGGGCCGGGTGGCGGGCTCGGCGCTCGGAGATGACTCCCCACTCCGGGGTGTCCCCATCAGCGGCATGGCCGGGGACCAGCACGCCGCCCTCTTCGGGCAGGCCTGCTTCGACCCGGGCATGACCAAGGCCACCATCGGGACGGGAAGCTTCGTCCTCATGAACGCCGGCCCGGTGGTGCCGGCGCCCGTCGACGGGCTGATCACGACCCTGGCCTGGGACCTCGGCCCCGACGGCCAGATCGCCATGGCCGCCGACGACCGGGCGGAGGCCCCCGGGGGTCGATCGCCGGTCGCCTATGCGGTCGAGGGTTCGGTGTTCGTGTCGGGAGCCGGTGTGCAGTGGCTGCGGGACGGCCTGGGCCTGATCGACGACGCCCGCGACATGGAACCCCTGGCCCGCACGGTGGACACCAGCGAGGGGGTGGTGGTGGTCCCCGCCTTCACCGGACTCGGCAGCCCCTACTGGGACCCGGGAGCCCGCGGCACCATCGTCGGGCTCAGCCGCGGTACCGGTCGCGCCCACCTGGCCCGAGCCATGATCGAGGCCATGGGCTTCCAGATCCGCGACGTGGTGGATGCCATGGCGGCCACGGGAACGGCCGCCACCGTGCTCAGGGTGGACGGCGGCGCCTCGGCCATGGCGCTGCTCCTCCAGTTGGTGGCCGACCAGACCCGCCTCCCGGTGGTCAGGCCCGTCTCCGTCGAGACGACGGCCATCGGAGCGGCCGGCCTCGCCGGCCTGGCCGAAGGGGTCTGGGGCTCGCTCGACGACCTGGCCGCCCGGTGGACCGTGGATGAGGAGTTCACGCCCTCGGCGCCCGTCCCCGAGTCCGAGTCGGCCCATGGGGCGTGGCTCCGGGCCCTCGACCGGTCCCGGGGCTGGGTCGACGGTGTCTAGTCCGGTGTCTCGTCCACATCCCGCCAGCCGTAGTCGGCCAGGTCGGCCATGGTCGAGATCCACCGCCGCTCGCGGTTCCGCATCACGGGGTCGGTCCGGCCCACGACCAGGAGCTTCCCGGCCCTGACCATGGGGGCCACGGCCAGGTCGGGCCGACCGTCGGGGGCCTCGGGCCCGACGACGAGCCCGAGCCAGTCGTCGTCGGGGGGCTCGCCGTCGCACAGGACGATCCTCGGCCCCTCCGCCTCGACGATGGCGGCGAACGTGGAGGCCAGGCTCCGCCGGACCCGGGTCGTCAGGTGCTCCAGCAGGTCCGCCGGAGATGTCTGCTCGAACAGCTCGGCGGCCACATCGAGCAGCTCGGTGTAGTGGTCGGGTAGCGCCCCCTCCACCGCTCGGACCGACTCGATCGAGACCCCGTCGACCTCGAGGATCTCGTCCCGCAGGAGATCGATCAGATTGTCGCCGGCCAGCCCGACCCCCAGCTCGTCGACCACGACGCCGTTCTCGCGCTGGAGGATGTCGATGGAGACCACATCCCCACCCACCGAGCCGATCCGGCTGGCCACCGCCCCCAGTGCACCTGGCCGATCGGGGAGCTTCACCCTGATCAGGTAGTTGAACACGGGTTCAGGCTAGGCCGTCACTGTGTACGGACTGTTTCGGGCTGGTTACGACATCGGGCGACACGATCGCGGCCATCCGTCGATCCGATCTGGGCCCCCGCCTAGCGGGCTTTGGACTTCGTGGCGTAGTGGTCAACGTACTCCTGGCCGGACAGACGGGCGATCTCCGACATCAGCGCGTCGGTCAGATCCCGGAGCTGCACCTGCTCGGAACCGTCGGTCTGATCACCCGCACCCCCGGCCGGCCCGGCGCAGTCACCGGTCGTGACCAGCCGTCCGTTGCACTGGAAGGTCAACGGTGGACCGAAGCGCACGGTCACTTCGTGGAACGGTCGCATCATCCTGCTCCCCGGGGGCTGCACCGCCCGGGTGCCGACGATTCCCACCGGGATGATGGGCACGTCGCAACCCAGTGACAGCCGGGCCACCCCGGTGTGCCCCTTGTGCAGACGTGGGTCGGGGGCACGGGTCCCCTCGGGATAGATGCCGAGCAGACCACCTTCGTCGAGCACCCCCATGGCCGTGTTGAGCGCCCGTTGCGATGCGTCGCCGCCGCCCCGCTGCATCGGGATCTGTCCGGCGGCGCGGAAGAACCATGCCGTGCGCCAATTGTCGAAGTACTCGGCCTTGGCCACATAGGTCACCCGGCGGCGGACCACCAGGGGCAGGAAGAACGAATCACAGAACGACTGGTGGTTGGCGGCCAGCACCGCGGGTCCGTGGACGGGGATGTACTCGCGCCCTTCGACCCTCACCCTCCACAACAGATAGAAGACCGGCGTCAGCAGCACCTTCAGGATCCAGTAGGCCACGGGCAACGGTACCGCCCGCTGTGATGGACTGCACTCCATGCCGAGGACTGCGCACGACGAGGACGAACGGACCGACGATCAGCCCATCGGGGCAGAGGGTGGCACCAGCCCCTTGGAGCCTGCCGGGTCGTGGACGGTGATGGGACGGACCGTCACGCTGCCCGTCGAGGTGCGCCGGGCCCGGCAGTGGGGCGTCCAGTACCTGGTGCCGGCAGCTGCCGCCCAGGGCATCGTCGACCCCACCGGGCTCGAGGTCACCGGGCCGGTCCCGGGCCGGGCGCTGGTGGCCCTGGCCGTGTGCCGCTATGACGATACCGACCTCGGCCCGTACCACGAGGTGGCCGTCAGCTTCGTCGTCCGACCCCATGACGCGCCGCCGAATGCCTCGGCGGGCCAGCGGGTGCGGGAGTTCTTCTCCGGCGCCGTCGGTGCGTACATCCACCGCCTCCCCGTCGACCGTGAGTTCTCGTGCGCAGCCGGCCGGGACGTGTGGGGTTTCCCCAAGTGGGTGACGACCATCGACATCGACGAGCCCGCCGCCGGTTCGGCCCGGTCCGGCACCGGGACCAGCGTCCGTCTGGTCGATGACGGGGTCCACGTGCTGTCGCTGGCCGTCGCCGCCGGAGGTCGGCTTCGACTGCCGTCCAACGCGCCCCCGAGCTACTCCTTCCGCCACGGCGTGCTGCGCCGCACCACGTGGACGACGTCGGCCGAGGGCGTGACCGGCCGGCCCGGCGGAGCCACCCTGGTGCTCGGTGACCATCCGATGGCCGACGAGCTGCGAGCCATCGGACTGCCCCGACGGGCGCTGTTCTCGTCATCGGCGGCAGTCATGAGAGCGTCGTTCGACGGTGCCCGGGTGGTCACTCCTCTTTCCCGCGCCCGTTCGCATTGACCGCGCTCCGGCGGGCCCGTAGCGTCTAGGGACCATGTCCCGTCGTCTCACACCGAAAGGCGTCAAGCGTCGAGGTGACCTGATGGACCTCGCCGCCCGCAGCTTCGCCGCCGACGGCTACCACACCACCTCGGTCACCAGCATCGTCGACGGGCTCGGGGTCGGGAAGGGCGTCTTCTACTGGTACTTCGAGTCGAAGGACGAGATGCTCACCCAGATCCTCGTCGATGCGCTCCACTCGATGCGCCAGGCCCAGCGCGAGGCGATCGCCGGAGAGCATGATCCGGCCCGCCGGATCGAACAGGGCATCCGGTCCTCCCTCCACTGGCTGTCCGAGCACCGTCACCTGTTCATCCTGATGGAGTTCGCCCGCAGCGAGGAGCGGTTCGCGCCGATCATGCGCCAGGGCGACCAGCAGACGGTGGCCGATGCCCTCCCCCACGTCAGCGCGGGTATCACGGCGGGCATACTCCGCGGCGAAGACCCGGTTATCCTGACCCTGGCGATCCTCGGAGTGACCGCCCACTTGGCCCGGGTACTGGTTCTGGAGCAGGGGGAAGATGCCGATCGTGTGGCCGACGCCGTCATCGCCTTCTGCCGTCAGGGCTACGTGGCCTTGGAGAACTCGACGCTGGCCAGGAGGATCGCATGACCGATATGGCGACACAGGAAGCGCTGCCCTTCGTCGATGGGCTCCACTTCGGCGAGTGCCCGCGATGGCATGACGGACGCCTGTGGTACTCGGACTTCTATGACGGCACGGTGCGGTCCACGGGAGTGTCGGGGGACGTGCGGGTGGAGCTCGAGGTGCCCGGAGAACCGGCCGGCCTGGGTTGGCTGCCCGATGGCCGGCTTCTCGTGGTGGCCCGCAAGCCGCGTACCGTGCTCCGGGTCGAGGGGGACGGCCGGCTGGTCGAGCACGGAGATCTCAACCCGACGGCCGGCTTCTACGGAAACGACATGATCGTCGACTCGGCGGGCCGGGCCTACGTGGGAAATTTCGGGTTCGACCTCGACGGCTACATCGAGGAACGCGGTCAGGCGGCACTGGTGGAGCCGCCCGGCCCGCCGACCACGGCCCTGATCCGCATCGATCCGGACGGCTCGGCGCACATCGCCGCCGAGGACCTGTCCTTTCCCAACGGGACGGTCATCACCCCGGACGGGAGAACGCTGATCGTGGCCGAGACGTTGGCCGGCCGGCTCACCGCCTTCGACGTCGGTGACGACGGCGAGCTCACCGGCCGCCGGGTGTGGGCCTCGCTCACCTGGTGCGCCCCCGACGGGATCTGCCTCGACGCGGAGGGGCACGTGTGGGTGGCCAACGCCATCTCCCGCGAGTGCATGCTGGTGGCCGAGGGTGGTGAGATCCTCGATCGGGTCGGCACCGCCCTCAACAGCTTCGCCTGCATGCTCGGAGGTGACGACCGGCGCACCCTCTACGTGATGACTGCGCCGACCAGCACCGAGTCGGTGGTCAGCGTGGAGCGCTCGGGGAGCATCGAGCAGGCCCGGGTCAAGGTCGGCGGGGCCGGCCTTCCCTGACCCAGCAGGCCCAGTGCCGCCGGGTCGCCGCAGTCTCAGTGCAGCCTGGTCAGGGCCCGACGCAGGCTTCTGACACCTTGACCGATGCGCTGCTCGTTTTCGATGAGGGCGAAGCGCACATGCTCGTCGCCCCCGGGCCCGAAGCCCACCCCCGGGGAGGTGGCCACATCGGCCTTCTCCACCAGGAACTTGGAGAACTCGAGCGACCCCATGTCCGCATAGGGCTCGGGGATGCGTGCCCAGACGAACATCGTCCCCCGGGGCGGGGTGATGTCCCAGCCGATTCGGCGCAACCCGTCGCACAACGCGTCGCGGCGGGCCTGATAGGTCTCGTTGATCCACTTCGGGTAGTCCGGTGCCTCGTTCATGGCCACGATGGCCGCGATCTGGATCGGCTGGAACGTCCCGTAGTCGAGATAGCTCTTGAGCTTGGTCAGCGCCTGGACGATGGCGGCGTTGCCGACGAGGAAGCCGACCCGCCATCCGGCCATCGAGAAGGACTTGGTCATGGTGTACAACTCGACGGCGACGTCCTTGCCTCCCGGAACCTGCAGGATCGACGGAGGCGTGTAGCCGTCGAAGGCGATGTCGGCGTAGGCGAAATCGTGGACGAGCACGATCTCACGCTCGCGTGCGAACTCGACGAGGCGGGTCATCCAGGGTAGGTCCACACATTCGGTGGTCGGGTTGTGCGGGAACGAGAGCACCACCACCCGCGGCTTGGGCCACGCCGATTCCCACGCCTCCATCAGATTGTCGAAGAACGCCGCGCCCGGGCTTCCGCCGGCGTCGGACCCGGGGGCATCCAGCCGGACGTGGCGCACGTCGGCCCCGGCGAACAGCGGCGCATAGATGTGGATGGGGTAGGACGGTGACGGGACCAGGGCGGTGTCGCCCGGCCCCACCAGCACCCACATGAGGTGGGAGAGGCCCTCTTTGGCCCCGATGGTGGTCACCACCTCGGTTTCGGGATCGAGTTCGACCTCGAACTTGCGCAGGTAGAGATCGGCGATGGCCTGGCGGATCTTCGGGATCCCCCGGCTGGCCGAGTACCGGTGGTTGCGGGGATTGTGGACGGACTCGGCCAGCTTCTCGACGGCCACGTCGGGCGAGGGCAGATCGGGGTTCCCGAACCCGAGGTCGATGACGTCGCGCCCATCCCGCCGGGCCACGGCCTTCAGGTCGTTGATGGTGGCGAAGACATACGGGGGCAGTCCGTTGATCCGGCGAAACTCCATGGCCCGAGGTTACCGCCGGACTCCACGGCCGACGCACACCCCGATCCCCCGGCGTCCGGACCGATCCGTCGGGTGCATCCGTGACCCCCGGATTCCCCGCCGTCGTGGCCTCACGATCGTGGTGGCCTCAGCCGGCCCCCCGCACCAGGACGGCCGCCCGGGCCACGGCGTCAAGCGATTCGGGCCACGCGCAGACCGCCCAGGTGGCGCCGGCGGCGGCGAGCTCGCCGAGGCGCGCCGCCACCTCCGGCACCGAACTGCCCACCGGGCCGCCCCAGGTCACCTCCATGCCCGACCCGGTCAGCTCGGCGATCCTGAGCGGGTCGCCCTCCCACAGATTGACGGCCGCACCCAGGTCCCGGGCCAGCTCGACCGTCTTCGGGAGCCCACCCCCGACCCACACCGGGATCCCGCCCCGGCCCACGGCGGAGCCGACGGCCACCAGTCGGGAACGCCGCTCGTCGGCGGGTTCGAACGGGAGCCCGAAGGCTTCGTTCTCCGCCCTGCTCAGGTGGTCCCCCGTCCCGAGCCCGGCGATCATCCGACCGTTGCTGATGAGCGAGAGGCTCGACAGCACGGCCACCAGCACCTCGTCGGGGACCAGGCCGACCCGGGCCACCAACGAGCCCACCGAGATCGAGGAGGTGACGGCGGCCAGCGCACCCAGCAGCGGGGCCATCGACAGGGCCGGCCGGTCCGGTCGGCCCATGGGCCACAGGTGGTCGAAGCAGAACACCCCGTCGAGACCGAGGTCCTCGGCCCGGCGGGCGGCCTCGAGGGCCGAGTCCGACTCGCCCCGGAATTGCGGGAGGGTGATCCCGACTTTCACCGCGCCGGCACGCCCCCCGGCGCAGCGCCGGTCACGCGGTCGATTCGACCCGGGCCTTCAGCTCGCGCAGGGCGATCGACATGATGCGGCTCTGAGCCCGCATCTTGATGAAGCCGGGCAGCGGTACCTTCATCTCCACTTCGAGGTGGTAGGTGACCTCGGTCCCGCCGGCCCCGTTGGGGGCGAACTCGTACCGACCGTCCAGCTTGGAGGTGATGTCACCGCGCGTCTGCACCCACGAGAGCACACGTGGGGCCTGACTGAAATCGTAGGCCAAGGTGTAGTTGGTACTCCGGCCGAAAGCCGCGGCCCGGAACGTCACCAGGTGGGGGCGTCCCTCTTCGTCGCGCTCGTCGATGGTGACGTCCTTGATGTCCGCCGCCCACAGCGGGTAGGCACCGATGTCGGAGCTGACCTCGAAACACCGCTCTGGTGTAGCCGATACGACCATTCGTTCAGTGGCTAGTTCCGCCACAATCGGCCCTCCTCCTCGATCGGTTGCCGTGGCCATAGGGGCCTCAGCCTGTCACGTCGGCCAGCGACGCAGCCAGCCTAGGGGCGAGTTTGTCATAGTCGAAGGATGCCTCGGCTCGCCGTCGTGATGCCGTCCCCATCTGCTGTCGGAGGCCCCCGTCGCCGAGCAGTCGGCCGATGGCACGGGCCGCGGTGCCGGCATCGGTCGGACGCCTGACCACCAGACCGGTCTCCCCGTCCGCCACCGCCTCACCGGCACCACCCGATGCCCCGGCCACCTGGGGCACCCCCGCGGCGGCGGCTTCGAGGAACACGATCCCGAACCCCTCCTGTTCGAGCCCGAGCCACCGGTTCCGGCACAACATGGCAAACACGTCGGCCGCACCGATCAGTGAAGGGAGCGCGGCGTCGGACACACCGCCGAGCAGTCGCACCGGCGCACCGTACTCGGCGATCCTGCCCGCGAGCCGGTCGGAGTCCCGACCGCGACCGGCCATGGCGACGGTCAGGTCCGGTACCTCGGCCCGGAGGCGGACGGCGGCATCGATGAGGACGTCCATCCCCTTGCGTGGGACCAGCCGGCTCACGCTCACCACCAGCGGTCCGTCCGCCGGGAGCCCGAAGTGGGCGCGGGCCGAGGCGCGTTCTCCGGCCGCGAGCGGTCGGAACCGCTGGAGGTCGACGCCCGGGGGGATCTCCACCACCGGCGGTACCCGTCCCCCCCGCCGCAGGGTGCGGAGGGCCTCGGCGGCCGGGTAGCCACCGGCGGACACAGCCAGAACGCTGTGGCCCAGCACATGGGCCACCAACTGGCGACCGGCGGGCAGCCGTCCGGGGATGGCCACCTCCGCCCCGTGCAGCATCACCGCGTAGGGAAGCCCGAGCCGGGGGCCGACGAGACCGAGGGGGAACACGGGATCGAGGACGACCAGGTCCGCGCCGATCCGTTGTGCCGCATCCCGGACACGGTGGACCAACGCCGGTCCGGGCACGAGTACGCGGCCCGGGACCCGTTCGATGCGGACCCCGCGAGCGGCCTGGTCCCGATCGAAGGCGGCTGCCTCGGCATGGGAGCTGGCCGTGAGCACGGCGAACGTATCGGGGTCGAGGCGCCGCCACAGCTCCCAGAGGTAGGCCTGGATCCCTCCCACCTTCGGAGGGAAGTCATTGGTCACCAGCAGGTGGGTCACCCGTCGGTTCCCACCAGGTCGTCGCGTCCCAACCGCCGGGCCGCCCACCGCGCATGCTCGACGATCATCCCGTCGTCGACCGACAGCCAGCGGCGCAGCGCCCGCACCGTGGCCGGGTCGGTGCCGTCGCCCACATTACCCAGCGCCACCAGCGCGTTCCGGCGCAGATAGCGGGGATCGCGACCGGCGATGTACCACCTGCCGTGGGCGGCCATGAGCTCCGCGTCGGAGCGCTCGAGGATATCGAGGAGATCCACCCGGGGCTCACTGCCGGGGCTCGGCGGGGGCGGTGGTACCCGTCGGTCCGCCACCCGGTTGATGGGGCACACCTGTTGGCACTCGTCGCACCCGTAGATCCGGTCTCCCAGTGCCTGACGGTACGGCTCCGGAAACGACCCGGGTGCCTGTACCAGCCAGGCCAGGCACCGGCGGGCGTCGAGCACCCCCGGCGCCACCAGCGCCCCGGTCGGGCAGGCGGTCAGGCAGCGCGAGCAACTCCCGCAGCCGCGCCCGTGGGACGAGGGTACCGCCGGGGCGGTGGGCCGGAGCGGGGCGTCGGTGACAACCGAGCCCAACACCGACCACGAGCCGAACCCCGGAATGAGCAGGAGCGAGTTCTTGCCGAAAAAGCCGAGACCGGCCCGGTGGGCGGCGGCCCGATCGACCAACCCGTTGTCGTCGCAGACCACTCTGGCGCCGAATCCCTGCTCCCCGAGGGCGTCGGCGATCACGGCCAATGCCAAGGATCCGGCCGGGATCGGTGGACCTCTCCGGGTTCCGGTAGGTGAACTGCATTCCCCCGTCGAGCCCGAGACCCTTGCGCTCGACCAGGTCCGTACGCGTCGTCTCGAACACATCGGCGGTGGTCACACCAACGGCACACAGGCCGGAACGACGTCCGAGATCGACCAGGACCTCGCTCAGATCGAGCCCATCCGAGGCCGGTACCGGCCGGCGCGGCTCAGAAACTGCTGATCGGGACACGCTCCATCGTCGCGCAGCAACCGACGGCCTCTGGCCGGCAACCGGTTCAGCTGACCCGGCGGGAGTGGCGGACACCGGGGACGAGACCTGCGTGTTCGAGCAGGCGGACGGCCCGAGCCTCGCCCGCGTCCACCACGACGGCGTCCTCGGGTCGGCGCCCGACGATGAAGGAGACCACGCAGTCGTCGCACACCGAGGTCTCGCGGTGCCTGCAATCGGCGCAATCGATGGTGAAGGCCTCGGAGGTGTCCGGCGGACGATGCGACTTGAGGTCCGGCGCGGAAACCGGCACGGCGGTCGGCACGGCTGCGGTGGTCGGCATGGCTCTTGCTCCTCGGTTCGGTGAATCGATGGTGTGTTCCATGACTCCGGCATCATGGACGAGGGGTGTGACAGGGAGGGCGCCGCCGGGCCGGTTGCCACCGGGTCGGTCCGGGTCGGGCGGCATTTCCAGTGCTGAACAGCCAAAAAGTTCAATAAAGCGTAAGAATTCTCTCAGATTGAGACGAAAATGGCCCCAAAAGTCCAAATCTGCTTCGTTTTGAGTTCCTCCCCGGTAAGGTGTCTCCACGGTGGCCCCGTTGAGCAAGGTTTCCGCCGACCGCGCTCCGGGGCCGCCCCTTTTCCGACCGGCCCGCATCGACCCCCGGGTACGGCCCTGACGGCCGTGGACCCCCGGTGTCAGTACCCGGCGTCCGGGTCCACCAGTCCGACCAGTTCCTCCCCGGCTGCAAAACGGCCCACGTTGGTGCGGATGCGCTCGGCCAGGAGGGGAATCACCATGTCGATGGTGTCGGCGGTGTGCGGCGTGATGATGCAATTGTCGAGGTCCCAGAGTGGGTGACCGTCAGGCAACGGCTCGGGATCGGTGACGTCGAGTGCCGCACCGGCGATCGAGCCGGCGGTCAGGGCCGCCACCAGCGCCTCGGTGTCCACATGCCCGCCCCGGGCCACGTTGACCAGCCATGCGGTCTCGTCCATCAGGGCGAGCTCCGGCGCGCCGATGATCCCGGTCGTCTCGGGGGTGAGCGCCAGGGCCAGGAACACCACCAGCGACCCCGAAAGCACCTCCTCCAGTGCGGTGACGGGAACGGTCCGGGTGGCACCCGGGACAGGATCGGGCTTCCGGCGCACCACGGTGGCGTCGACCCTGAAGGGGGCCAGCTGCTCGAGGAGCACCGACGTGATCCCCCCTCCACCGAGAATGGTCACCCGTTGGTCGTAGAGACTGGTGGCCGCGGGTTTGCCCCACGACCGGGCGACGATCCGGGTGGGCAGGTGCCGCAGACCGGCCAACGCCAGCATCAGGGCGTGCTCGGCCACCGGCTCGGCGTAGGAACCCTTGGCACACGTCCAGGTCCGGTCATGGTCGAGCAGGCCGAACGAGAGGACCCGCTCGACTCCCGCGAACGGGAGCTGCACCCAGCGCAGATCGGGGGCCACCGCCAACTGGTCGGCCAGGCCCTTCACTTCCATGGGGTTGAGCCAGACCAGGGCATCAGGACGTTCTGAGATATCGATCACCGACCCTCCGCCCGCCACCACCGCGTCGATGGCGAACTGGGCGGCGTCAGGGCCGATGGCGATGCGGGGCGCGTTCATGGACCGCAGACTATCGATCCCGGCCTCCCGGCCACCAGGACGACCGATCGTCCGCGTCCGCTTTCTTTTTGATTCAATGGGGTGACCGGCACCTGACCGATCGGGGGATCGATGATCGTTCAATTCAACGTCCGGGACTTCCTCGACAGGGCCGAGGTCGCCTATCCCGAACGCGTGGGGCTGATCGACGAGCCGCAACAGCCGGCCCAACCGTGGGGGCCGCTCACCTTCACCGGGCTGGCCGACCGGGCCCGGGCCCAGGCCGCGGGCCTTGATCGTCTCGGTGTCGGGCGGGGGGAACGGGTGGCCGTCGTCTCCCAGAATTCCTCACGCCTGCTCACCTCGTTCTACGGGGTGTGCGGATGGGGCCGCATCCTCGTCCCCATCAACTTCCGTCTGGCCCCGGCCGAGGTCGAGTACATCGTCGAGCACGCCGGGGCCTCGGTGCTGCTGGTCGATCCCGAGCTCGCCGACGACCTGGCCGGGATCGGGGCCCGCCACCGGTTCGAGCTCGGGGCGGCGAGCGACGAGCTGCTCTTCCCTCCCGACGCCGACCCGGAGCCGTGGGCGGCGGACGAGCAGGCCACCGCCACCATCAACTACACATCGGGCACCACCGCACGACCGAAGGGGGTGCAGCTCACCCACCGGAATTGCTGGATCAACGCCTCGATCTTCGGTTGGCATCTCCAACTCTCCGACCAGGACGTCTACCTCCACACCCTCCCGATGTTCCATGCCAACGGCTGGGGCATGCCCTGGTCGACCGCAGCGGTGGGGTGCACGCAGGTGGTCCTGCGCAAGGTGGACGGCACCGAGATCCTCCGTCGGGTGGAGCGACACGGCGTCACGCTGCTCTGCGCCGCCCCGGCCGTGGTCAACGCCGTGCTCGATGCCCTGCCGCTGTGGGACCGCCCCATTCCGGGCCGGGACCGCACCCGCATCGTCGTCGCCGGGGCACCACCGCCCAGCAGGACCATCGAGCGCGTCGAGTCCGAGCTCGGATGGGAGTTCATCCAGATCTACGGTCTCACCGAGACCTCACCGCTGCTGACGGTCAACCGGAACCGGTCGGAATGGGACGACCTGGCGTCGGGAGACCGGGCTCGCCGGCTGATGCGGGCCGGGGCGCCGGCGGTGGGGACCGGGGTGCGGGTGGACGCCGACGGCGAGCTCCTGGTCCGGAGCAACACGGTGATGGACGGCTACTGGAATCAGCCCGAGGAGACAGAGGCAGCCCTCCGCGGAGGGTGGTTCCACACCGGTGACGGCGGGGTCATCGACGACGAGGGACACGTGAGCATCCTCGACCGGAAGAAGGACGTGATCATCACCGGGGGTGAGAATGTCTCCTCCATCGAAGTGGAGGACGCCATTTTCTCGCTCCAGGGGGTGGCCGAGGTGGCGGTGATCGGCATTCCCGACGACACCTGGGGCGAGATGATCGTCGCCCTGGTGGTCCAGGTTCCGGGCGGCCTGTTGACCGAGGAGGACGTGACCCGGTGCTGCCGCTCGGTGCTGGCCGGCTACAAGTGCCCCAAACGGGTCGAGTTCCGCGACGAGCTCCCGCGCACCGCCACCGGGAAGCTCCAGAAGTTCCGGCTCAGGGCCCCGTACTGGGAGGGGAAGGAGCGCAGGGTCAACTGAGCAGGGTCAACTGAGCAGGGCCCGAGTCGGCTCACCGGCTGTCCCCCGACGGGAAGTGCATGGCGATGGCGGCGCCGGCATCGGCCGACAGCTCGGGCCAACGCGTGGTGACCGATTTGAGTCTGGTGTTGAACCGGACGCCCTCCATCCCGTGGATGTGCGCATCGCCGAACAGCGACTGCTTCCATCCACCGAAGGAGTAGTAGGCCATGGGCACGGGGATGGCCACGTTGATGCCCACCATCCCGACGTTGACGTCCCGCCGGAACCGACGAGCCGCGCTCCCGTCCCGCGTGAAGATGGCGGTTCCGTTCCCGTAGGGGTTGGCGTTGACCACATCGATGGCCTGATCGAGGTCGTCGACCCGGAGCACAGACAACACGGGGCCGAAGATCTCGTCCCGGTAGACCTCCATCGACGGCGTCACCCGGTCCACCAGGCACGGTCCGAGGAAGAACCCACCGTCGAATCCGGGCACCTTGACGTGGCGCCCGTCCACCACCAGGTCGGCGCCCTGGCGCTCGGCCGACTCCACGTACCCCGCCACCCGGTCGCGATGGGCCTCGGTGATGAGCGGTCCCATGTCCGAGCCGGGGTCGGTTCCGGGTCCCACGGTAAGGGCCGTCGCCCGGGCGCGGAGGGCCTGGACCAGTCGGTCGCCGTCTCCGACCACCACTACCGCGGAGATGGCCATGCACCTCTCACCGGCCGACCCGTAGCCGGCGGCGATGAGAGCGTCGGCAGTGCTGTCGACGTCGGCGTCGGCCATGACCACGGCGTGGTTCTTCGCCCCGCCCAGCGCCTGGACCCGCGCTCCAGAGGACGTGGCCCGTTCGAATACCTGTCGGGCCACCGGCGTCGAGCCGACGAACGAGACGGCTGCCACATCGGGGTGATCGAGGAGAGCGTTCACGGCCACGGCGTCGCCGTTCACGACCGAGAAGACTCCGTCGGGCAGGCCCGCATCGCGCCACAGGTCGGCGATCAGCAGCGACGGGGAAGGATCCCGCTCGGAGGGCTTCAGGACGAAGCAGTTGCCGCAGGCAATGGCCACCGGGTACATCCACATGGGCACCATGACCGGAAAGTTGAACGGGGTGATACCGGCGACCACGCCGAGCGGTTGACGGACCGACGACGCGTCCACCCCGCTCGATACATCCTCGGAGAACTCACCTTTGAGCAGATGGGGGATCCCGCAGGCGAACTCGACCACCTCGATGCCGCGGGAGACCTCACCGCGTGCGTCCTCTGTGACCTTGCCGTGTTCGGCGGTGATCAGGCGGGCCAGGTCGTCGCGGTACCGATCGGCCAGTTGACGGAAGGCGAAGAGGATGCGGGTTCTGGCCGTCAACGACGCCTCCCGCCATTCGGTGAAGGCGCCTCGAGCCCGCGCCACCACGTCCCCGACATCGGCGGGCGAGGCCAGCGCCACGACTCCGGTCTGCTCCCCCGACGCGGGATCGAACACCGGAGCGGTCCTGGCCCCGGCTCCCTCACCCGCGAATCCGATTCGCTTCACCACCTGTCTCCTGACGGCACCTGTGCGCTCATGGTCCGAACTGCCTGCACGAGGCTACGTGGCAGAATCGTCCCATGTCCGACCCGACCCGACCCGGCGGCGCGGAGCCGGATGGGGATGAGGTTCCTGTTACCGAGCGGACCCGCCTCCGGCGTCTTCCCGAACAGGGATCGCACCGGCGGCCCGATCTGTACGACGTCCTCGACGCCGGGTTCGTCTGCCATCTCGGTCTCCTCCTGGACGGGTGGCCGATGGTGGTGCCGACCAGCTACGCGCGGCAGGACAACTGGCTCTTCCTCCACGGATCGGTGGCCAGCCGGAGCCTCCGCGCCGCCCGGGAGCCGATCAGGGCGTGCGTGACCGTCACCCATGTCGACGGCCTCGTGCTGGCCCGGTCCGTGTTCGAACATGCGGTCAACTACCGCTGCGCCATGGTGTACGGAACGCCCGAGGTGCTGGAGGACGCCGACCGGAAACTGATGGGCCTCCGGGCCATCAGCGACCAGGCCGCGCCCGGGCAATGGGGGTACGCCCGCCCGCCGTCGGCCCGGGAGCTGGCGGCCACCACCGTGTTGAGAATGGCGCTCGACGAGTGCTCGGTGAAGATCCGCCGGGGTCCGCCCGACGACGGCGACGGCCCCGACGCCGGACTCGAGGTGTGGGCCGGCGAGATCCCGCTGCGAACGGTCCGCCTCGATCCGGTGTCCGATCCCGCCCTCCGCCCCGGGATCGTCGTTCCCGATCACCTGTCCGGGGGAGAGCCGGCACCGGGGTCGACGTCCCTGCGCGATCTGGAAAAGAGCTGACACGGTGACCGGCACGCCCGATCAGTCGAGGACGGAGGCGAGCGGAACCGAGCTCATGCCGTGGGCGTCGGCCACCGGCCCGTAGACGACGGAGCCTTCGACGACGTTGACCCCCTCGGCCAGGGCGGCATCGCGTCGCACCGCGGCTCGCCAACCGCGGTCGGCGATCTCGAGCACATAGGGCAGCGTGGCGTTGACCAGGGCATGGGTCGAGGAGTGGGGAACGGCGCCCGGCATGTTGGCCACGCAGTAGAACAGCGATCCGTTGACCTCGAAGGTGGGATCGGAGTGCGTGGTGGGCCGGGTCGACTCGAAGCATCCGCCCTGGTCCACCGAGATGTCGACCAGGACCGACCCGTCCCGCATCTTGGCCACCAGGTCGTCGGAGACCAGTTTCGGGGCCTTGGCCCCCACGACCAGGACGGCGCCGATGACGATATCGGCGTCGATGCAGCACTCCTCGACGGCATGCGTGCTCGAGGCCACCGTCTCCAGGGCGCCGCGGAAGTGGTGGTCGACCTGGCGGAGGCGCTCAAGATTGCGATCGAGGACATAGACCTCGGAGTGCATCCCGACGGCCAAGGTGGCCGCGGCCATGCCGGCCACCCCTGCTCCCAGGATGACCACCTTGGCGGAGCGCACCCCGGGCACCCCGCAGACCAGCACCCCCCGACCGCCGCCCGGGCTCATCAGGTGGTGGGCACCCATCAGCGGGGCCATCCGCCCGGCCACCTCGCTCATGGGCGTGAGCAGGGGAAGGGAATTGTCGGCCAGGCGCACCGTCTCGTAGGCGATGGCGGTATTGCCCGCCTGGACCAGCGCCTCGGTGCACTGGCGCGAGGCGGCCAGGTGGAGGTAGGTGAACAGGACCTGCCCGTTCCGGAGCCCGAGCCGGGGGTACTCCTCGGGGGTCGGCTCCTTGACACCCAGGATCATGTCGGACTCCGCCCAGATTTCGTCGGGATCCTCGACGACCTTGGCCCCGGTGGCGATGAAGTCGGCGTCGGGGATGGACGAACCCAACCCGGCTCCCTGCTCGAGGTAGACGAGGTGACCGGCCGAGGTGAGCTCGCGCACGCCGGCCGGGGTGATGGCCACCCGGTACTCGTCGTCCTTGACCTCCTTGGGCACGCCGACGATCACGCCCCGGACCTCACTCGCCGATCTCGGTATAGGCGGTCGCCTTGGTCTTGAAGAAGTCGCCCTTGGTCGTGTACCGGGCGATGATGACCAGCGGAACGCCGAGGGCCAGGGTGATGATGTCTGCCCCGGCACCGCTCCATCCCGACGTCTTGATGACCTGGTAGCCGACCGCCAGGAGGACGACACCGCCGATGAAGGGAAGAAGGATCCCGGTGAAGAAGAACCGGACCGACTGGAATGCGACCTTGCGGTATGCCCAGGCACAGGTGAGGCCGGTCACGCCGTAGTAGAAGGCGATGAGCACGCCGATGCTCGAGATGAGGTGACCGAACACGGTGCTGATCGAGGTCACGTTGCTGACCAGCACGATTCCCATCAGCGAGATGAAGGCCAGAATGAGCGTGCCCACCATCGGTGTCTTGAGCTTGCCCTGGATGCTGGCAAAGACCTGGGGAAAGACCCGGTCCCGGGACATCGACAGCGTGATGCGGGCGGCCGGCAGCAGGGTGGTCTGGGTGGTGGCCACGGTGGACGAGAGCACCGCCACCAGCATGATGTAGCCGGCCCAGTGTCCGGCGGCCTGCTGGGCGAAGTACAACAGGATGGTGCTCGAATGGGTGTTCCAGGCCTTCTCGGGCAGGAGCATCTGGGCGGCGATGATGTTCATGGCGAACACCAACAGGAGCAGGAACATGGAGATGACCCCGGCCTGGCCGGGGATCTTGGTGCGGTTCTTGGACTCCTCGTTGAGGTTGGTGGCGGTGTCCCATCCCCAGAAGAAGAAGACGCCGAGGACCAGGCCGGCGGACAGGGCGGTGAACCCCTGGATCGACCACGGGTTGAGCCACCCCCAGTGGAAGCCGGTTGAACCGGCCGGGTGGCTGACCGCCACCTTGATGATTCCCCACAGGGAGAAGCCGATGACGGCCACGTACTCGATGATCAGCAGCACCCACTGGAAGTTGGTCGTCCAGCGGATGCCCCAGATGCAGATGAACGTGATCAGGGCCAGCCAGAACGCCGCCGCCACTGCAGCCGTGCCCACCGAGTTGGCGGTCGACGAGGAGATCCAGCCCCACTCGTTGAACAGCTGCAGGGTGTACTGGCCGGCCACGATCGGTGCGGACACACAGAACAGCACGGAGGTGGCCACCTGGACCCAACCGTTGAACCAGCCCACGAAGGGGCTGACCAATTTGGAGAGCCAGGCATACGAGGCCCCGCAGTCCGGATCACGCCGGTTGAGATGGAAGTAGGAGATGGCAATGAAAAGCACGGGAACGAAGGCGATCCAGATGACCGCCGGTCCCGCGTATCCCACGCCGACCGTGGCGAAGAGCACCGCCATCGTGGCGGCCAGGGTGTAGGCCGGGGCCACCGAGGACACCGCCACCACGGTTGAGTCGAACAGGTTGAGGGTGTCGGCCCGCAGCGTGGGCCCGGCCTCATCGCTCGGGACGGGGGCCCCGAAGGGACCGGGTACCTCGGGCGGCTTCCCGGTACTGTCGACGACGTCGGTGCTCATCTGGTCTCCCCTTGTCGATTGGCCCTGCAACGAATTGGTCGGTGGTGCGCCCTCGTTGGTGGTGACTCAGCTTCCGATGTAGCTCATGACGTGCTTGATGCGGGTGTAGTCCTCGAATCCGTAGGAGGAGAGGTCCTTACCGTAGCCGGACTGCTTGAAGCCGCCATGGGGCATTTCGGCCACGATCGGGATGTGGGTGTTGATCCAAACGCAGCCGAAGTCGAGACCCTTGGCCATGCGCATGGCCCGGGCGTGGTTCTGGGTCCATACGCTCGAGGCCAGCCCGTAGCGCACACCGTTGGCCCAGGCCAGTGCCTGCTCCTCGTCGGAGAAGCGCTGGACGGTGATGGCCGGGCCGAACATCTCGTCCTGGACCATCTCGTCTGACTGGTCCAGCCCGGCGATGACCGTGGGGGCGAAGCAGTAACCGCGCTCCCCCACCGCCGTCCCACCCGTGACCACCTCGGCGTGGGCCGGGAGCCGCTCGAAGAAGCCGGTCAGGCGGGCCAGCTGGGAGGCGTTGTTGAGTGGGCCGAAGTCCGCATCCTCCACATCGAGTCCCCCGACGGTCTGCGCCCGGGCCTGGTCGACCAGCGCAGACACGAACTCGTCGTGGACCCGCGGCCCGGCCAGCACCCGGGTGGCCGCGGTGCAGTCCTGGCCGGCGTTGAAGTAGCCGGCGATGGCGATCCCCTCGGCGGCGGCCTCGAGGTCGGCGTCGTCGAACACCACGACCGGCGCCTTGCCCCCGAGCTCGAGGTGCACGCGCTTGACGTCGTGGGAGGCCGACTCGGCGACCTGCATGCCGGCACGCACGCTTCCGGTGATGGAGACCATGGCCGGCGTGGGGTGCTCGACGAGCATGCGGCCGGTGTCACGGTCGCCGCAGACCACGTTGAAGACGCCGTCGGGGAGGAATTCCGACAGGATCTCGGCCATCAGGAGAGTGGAGGCCGGGGTGGTGTCGGAGGGCTTCAGTACCATGGCGTTACCGGCGGCGATGGCCGGCGCCCACTTCCAGACCGCCATCATCGCCGGGTAGTTCCAGGGGGTGACCGCGGCGCACACGCCGATCGGCTCGCGTCGGATCATCGACGTGTGGTCCGCCAGGTACTCGCCGGCGGACTTGCCCTCGAGATGGCGGGCGGCCCCGGCGAAGAATCGGATCTGGTCGACCATCGGGGGGATCTCCTCCGCCAGCGTGACGGCCACGGGCTTGCCGGTGTTGGCGCTCTCGACGGCGACGAGCTCCTCTCCCCGGACCTCGATGGCGTCGGCGATGCGGAAGAGGGCCAGGCTGCGCTCGGAGGGGGT
>JBEKOI010000039.1:0-18435 GCA_049521915.1 Acidimicrobiales bacterium
GAACGATCATTGCATTCTGGACGCTCGCCAGCTCTGGCGAAAGAACGTCTGAAATTAGTTGACGAAGCAGCGTGCTGGCCTCCGGCTTGGGCGAATGGCCTCCGTAGTTGGCGTGCTCGTCTCCGACAAAGGTCGGGTATCGGATTAGCGAGGTGGTGTGCAGCAGTGAATGGGCTTCAAAAAGTTGGGCAGCTGAGTCCAACCCGAGTCGGTGCTGCAAACCGATCAAGTCGAGCCATGTGGCGATGCGCTTTCGCATACCAGCGAACGACGCTAAGTCCTTCGCGGCCTCCTGTGATCGCTTGTCTGACCGTCCCGCACCTCTCGCAGAGCAATACGCGTTAATTGCAATCTCCATCTGTTGCCAGCCGGGCGTGAGGCCCAACAGAACCACCTTTGCCTCCGTATTGATGGCGTCGAACGGGGCATAGAACACGGATAGCTTTCCATCGCGACCAATGAGTAGGTCGTCCCGATCGAGAATCGAGCGGTCGATCGGAGGATCAATCGCATCGAGCACGGAAAGGTATTCAGCTGGGCCTGCAGAAGACATTGTCCAGAGGCTACGTCGGTTGGGTCATAGTGGGACCCCCGCCAAGGTAAGCCTCACAGGCGATTAACGATCGGCCCAGAGCGCCTCAGCCGGCTGAGTTGAGACCCAGCGATCACGGGTTCTCCGTGAACCCCCTTAAGGTCGCCGAGATTTACGACAGAGATTCCTGAGCGTGTGGTCCACTGCACCACGCCCTACAACCACGTCCTCGTCCCCGTCTGGTGGGTCCTGCAGAAGATTCAAGCCTCCTGGCCCCTTGCGAGCACCGGGACTAACGGCTTCCTGAACCTGCCCGATGGTCTGGTCAGGAACAGGGGGACAGCTATTCTTCAATCGAGGTCTGATCTCCGAATTCCTCCGAAAGGCCTTGAATGACAACCACGCCCACCAGACTTGACGAACGCGTCGCGCGGGATCGGCCACAATTGACCCCGGCCGAAGAGAGCGGACTCGCTCGGATCGCCGGTTGGTGCCATGACCACCGCTGGTGGGTGCTGATCTTCTGGCTGGTGGCGTTGGTGGGCGCCAATGTGTTGGCCCAGGCCGGAGGGAGCAATTTCTCCAACAATCTCACCGGTGGTGCGCAACCGGTCCAGCAGATCCTTAATAGGGCGTTCCCGGCCGAGAAGGGCAGTCCCGCCCAGGTCGTCATCACGTCCACCGGGCCGATCAGCGCCGCGTCAGTGCAGAACCGGACGGCCAGGATGGTGGCCGCCCTGACCCCGTTGGCCCATGTATCTGAGGTGGTCAGTCCGTTCACCGCCGTTGGGGCCCACCAGATCTCTGCCGATGGACACATCGCCTACGTACAAGTGCAGTTCGACGAGATCGCCGGGGACCTGCCCCAGGCTGCCATCAACAAGGTAATCACCACTGCACAGACCTTCGCTGCTCCCGGTTACCGCGTGGCGCTCGGGGGTCAGGCCATCAGCCTGGTGGCAGGAGGGAAGCCTGGGTCCAGTGAAGGAATCGGAATCCTGGCCGCCATCATCATCATGCTGCTGGCCTTCGGCTCCGTCGTGGCCATGGGCCTGCCCATCATCACCGCGCTGTTCGGGATCGCCATCGCCTTCGCGGTGCTGGACCTACTCTCCCACGTCATCACCACCCCGACCTTCGCCCCTGAGATGATGGCCATGATCGGGCTCGGCGTGGGCATCGACTACGCCCTGTTCATCGTCACCCGTTACCGCCAGGGTCTGGCCGAAGGCCGGACCCCCCGTCAGGCCACCGCGGTTTCGCTGGCCACCTCGGGCCGGTCAGTGGTGTTTGCCGGCTCCACAGTGATCCTCTCACTGCTCGGCCTCTTCATCCTGCAGCTGCCCTTCATGCGAGGTCTGGCCGTTGGAGCGATCGCGGCCGTGGTGCTGGTGATGGCGGCCGCCATTACGTTGCTGCCGGCCATGCTGGGCTTCTCCGGCCTGGCCATCGACAAGCTCCACGTGCCCGGCCTCCTCCAGAGCGCTGCCGAGCCCTCGGCCCGGAGCTTCTGGTACCGATGGAGCCGGACCGTGCAACGACATCCGATCATTGCCGGTGGTACCGCGTTGCTCTGCCTGCTGGTGCTGATCATTCCCTTCTTCTCCATGCGCCTGGCATTCACCGACGCCGGGAACGATCCCCCTTCCTCCACCACCCGACAGGCGTACGATGACCTGGCCAGCGGCTTCGGCCCCGGGTTCAACGGCCCGCTGATCGTGGCCGCGTCGGTGCCCAACGGCCAGAAGGCCGCCGTCGACAATCTACGGGCCAAGGTGGCCGCCACCCCTGGCGTGGTTTTTGCCACGCCGCCACAGTTCTCGGCGTCGGACCACGATGCGGTCATCATCGCCTACCCGGCGACGTCACCCCAGGCGGCCCAGACCGAGGCCATCGTCCACTCCCTTCGCGACAACGCCATCCCTGCGGCGACGGCCGGGACAGGGGTGGCGGCCTACGTGGGCGGGGAGACAGCCGGCTCGGTCGACGCCTCCGCCTACCTGGCGTCCCGGCTGGTGTGGGTCATCGCTGTTGTACTCCTGTTGGCCTTCCTGCTGTTGATGGCCGTCTTTCGCTCTTTGGCCATTCCGCTGAAGGCAGTGATCGTCAATATGCTGTCGGTCGGGGCAGCCTACGGGGTCATCGTGGCCGTGTTCCAGTGGGGCTGGCTGGGCAGTGTGATCGGGATCGGTTCAACCGGCCCCATCGATCCGTGGATCCCCCTCATGATGTTCACCATCCTGTTCGGCCTCTCGATGGACTACGAGGTGTTCCTGTTATCCCGGATTCGTGAGGAATGGCGACGAACCGGGGACAACTCGAGTGCAGTTGCCGACGGATTGGCCAAGACGGCCCGGGTCATCACCGCCGCCGCCGCCATCATGGTCTGCGTTTTCGGATCGTTTGTGATCGGCGATCCTCTCCATGTCCTCAAGGTGTTCGGTCTGGGTCTGGCTGCCGCCATCTTCATCGACGCCACCCTGGTGCGCATGGTGCTGGTGCCGTCCATTATGGAGATCCTGGGCAGGGCCAACTGGTGGATGCCCTCGTGGCTGGACCGGGCCGTCCCCAAACTCGGGGTCGAGGTCGACGTGGCCCCGCAAGGTCCCTAACCAGTGAAGATTCATCGGTCTCAGCCCCGCAGGGCCGAGGGTTCGAAGCGGAGAATCGGACTTAGCTGTGCGGGGGACTGATCAAAACTCATCCTCAGCCCGCTGCGCCGAGGTTCGCTCGTTCGGGGGGTCTCAGCCGGCTGAGCTGAGGAACCGCACTCTTCACTTCAAGGACCCTGCCCGCTGAGCTGAGGGTCTCTCTTCCCTCAGCTCACGCAGCTGAGGACACACACTGGCATAGCTGAGAATCGACTTGGCTGTCTCCACCTTCCCGGCGGCGTGGGTGGCGAATTGCGGAATCACGCTCGGAAGGTCGCTGTTGGATTTGACTATTCGCGCTCAGCGCGTTTGTACCAATCTGGGCTAGCGTAATCCCTGTGAGCCCGACGGTGGAGGGGCACTGATGCAGAATCCGATCGCGAGCGTGTTCACTTGGCCAGCCGATGATCCGCAGCTGCTCGGCGGCCAGTGCAAGGGATGCGGGGCGGTCACGTTCCCGATGCAGTCGCGGTGCCCTCGCTGTGGCACCCAGAGCATGGCCGAGCTCCCTCTACCCCGCCGCGGCACCCTTGTGTCTTGGACGACCCAGGAGTTCCCGCCGAGCGTCGACTACAGGGATGATCCGACGGGTCAGTCCTTCGAGCCATTTGGGGTGGGGCTGGTGCAACTCGACGATGTGGTGCGCGTCGAGTCGCGGCTCACTACGTGTGATCCCCAACAGCTCGACTTTGGTATGGAGGTCGTGCTCCGAATCGTCCCGTTCTATGTCGACAACGACGGCAACGAGATCATGACTTTCGCCTTCGCGCCCGTCGGCGCGCAGAACAGTGAGGAGCGCTGAATGGACGACGTCGCGATCATCGGTGTGGGGCTGCACCCCTTCGGTCGGCACGGCGACAAGTCCCCGTACGAGATGGCCGCCGACGCCGTAGAGCTGGCGTTAGCCGACGCAGGTGTGACGTGGAACGACGTCCAGTGCGCCTTCGGCGGGAGCTGGGGGGTCTGGACCGATCCCCTCACCGGTCTGGTCGGCCTCACCGGCCTTCCGTTCATCCACGTGTTCAGCGCGTGCGCGACCGGGGCTGCCACGATCCAGCAGGCCGCAAACGCCATTCGCTCCGGCAACGGCGACATCGTCGTGGCCGTCGGCACGGATAAGCACGCTCGTGGCTCGTTCAAGGGTGATCCGACGACCACAAACGTGCCCGCCTGGTATCGGCAGAACGGGCAGTACGTCACCACCAAGTTCTTTGGCATGAAGATCAACAAGTACATGCACGACCATGGCGTCTCCCCGACGACATTGGCCAAGGTGGCAGCGAAGAATTACCGCAACGGCGTCCTCAATCCGAATGCCTTCCGCCGAAAGCCGATCACTGAGGAGGAGATTCTCAGCTCCCAGATGCTCAACTACCCGCTTACCTCGTACATGTTCTGCGCTCCGGACGAGGGCGCTGCGGCAGTGGTCCTCTGTCGCTCCGACATAGCTCACCGCTTCACGGATACGCCCGTGTACGTGAAGGCGACTGCCATTCGCACACGGAACTACGGCTCTTACGAGGTCAACACCACCTGGGCTCCTGTTGACGAAGATGTTGCCCCGACCGTGTACGCATCGCGCGCCGCCTACGAAGACGCAGGGATCGGGCCCGAGGACGTTGACGTGATTCAGGTCCAGGACACCGACGCCGGCGCTGAGGTCATCCATATGGCTGAGAACGGTTTCTGTGCTGACGGCGATCAGGAGAAGCTTCTCGCCGACGGCGCCACCGAGATCACGGGCCCAATCCCGATCAACACCGACGGCGGCCTTATCGCCAACGGAGAGCCAATCGGAGCCTCTGGCCTCCGCCAAGTCCACGAACTAGTGCTCCAGCTCCGCGGCCAGGCCGGCGACCGCCAAGTCCAGGGTGACCCACGCGTCGGCTATGCCCAGGTTTACGGGGCTCCTGGTACCGCTGCGGTCACCATTCTCGCCCGGTGAGGAGAATATCGCTCACAAATGAAACGATCGTTCCTTTATGACCCGTATAGGACTGTGAATGTCCTCAGGTTCAGCAGCTGAGGGTGCTTGAGGGCGAGCTCGACTTCATAGGTCGGGAGTAACTCGCAACATTCTCATGGCCGAGTGCGCTGTCATCTTTCAGGCCAGAATCCCCCGACGAGCAGACTCGACGAACGCGCCGATCGTCCCGATGAGCCGCATGTCCTCAACGGTTCGAGCTCGGCTGTCCAGCAGGTCCTCATTGCATACAACACAGGCAAGGAATTGAGCCCGACTCAGGGCCACGTTCAGTCGATTGCGGGAGAACAGGAACTCCGGTCCCCGCGGCATGTCCGCCCCGGTCGACGTGGCCATGGTGAAGAAGACCACGGGTGCCTCTCTCCCTTGGAACTTATCCACCGTACCCACCTCCACCGCAGCGGTGCGGTCGTCCTCAGAAAGCACCTCTCGGACCAGGTGGACCTGGTCGTTATAGGGGGCGACCACCATGAAGTCGGCGGCAGAGAGAATTGAGTGCTCGCCGCTGGCATGGGTCCACTCCCTTCCAAGCAGATCACGGATGGCATTGGCGACCAGTTCGGCCTCCTCCGGTGACTCGGTGGATCTCCCCACATGATGGGCCTCGATCCACGCCAGTCCCGGTTCGACACCGTCGATATTGCGGACCGCACATCCGCTATGACTGCTCAGCCGTCCCTCGTAGAACTGAGCAGAGATGAAATCGCAGATCGCTGGATGCAGTCGGCGAGTCTCCGCCAGAAATACCCCTCGGGTGGGCGGAATGGTCACATCTTCGCCGAGGACGTGCTCGAGCACGCTTGCCCCGGCACCATCCGGGTGTACGGCTTTCGAGACTTGGGCCAGCTGTAGCGGATCACCCAGAAGGATCATGTTCCGAGCAGATCTGGACGACACCACCGCGTCGGCCAATGCAAGTTGTCCGGCCTCGTCGATCACCAACATGTCCACTGGGGCGTCGTGCATTTGGGGGGAAGCAAAAAACCAAGGAGTCCCGGCGACCAGGTTGTACTTTACATTCGCCGCGGCCGCATTGGAGGTTGGGTATTTGACCCTGACCAGAGATCCGACCTGTGACTTGTTGGATACCTTCTTGCTGGCACACAGGCGCTCCAGCTGCCCTCTTTCTTCGAATATCGAGTGAACGGCAGCCAGCAGGTTGTCGATGGCGGCGTGGCCGAACGCCGAGATCCCTACCCTCCTACCTGAGCAAATGAGCGCATGGATGATGTGCGCGCCCCGATAGGTCTTTCCCGTCCCCGGCGGTCCCTGGATAGCTACGAAGCTACAGTCGAGATCGTCGACCCAGCCGAGGATGGATTCGACGTCATCCCGGAACAGACCGGCAACGGGGCCGGTCCCGAGAAGAAACCTCGGCAACGCACGCTCCAACAGAGCGATCGTGACCGGGTTGGGCGAAGCGGCACCTGGCACCCCGAGCACCTGGCGGCCCAGCTCACTCAACATCGCTGGTTTGGGGTCTGGATTGACCCAATCATCCGGGGTGAGGGCCCGTGGATAGTAACCTGCATCCATTCGCTTCTCGTTCCAGCGCAACGTGAGCGTGTGCTGGTTCCGGTCGAAGTCCACCAAACCGGCAAAATCACTCTCGCCGGGACCTCCAGCGATGAGAACAGATCCGATCGTTAGGTCGTCAGCCAAAGTCTGGTCCGGCCAAGTGAACACTGCATTCGTGAGATCACCTTGCTTGCCCTGGTGTTCCTGAAGCTCTGCGAACGACAGGCCGGCCACCACATCCGGATCCTCCAACAATTCGTGGGTGTCCGACTCGAGTTTGGCGAACTTCGGCACTACGTCTGCCGATCGCTCCCGGCGCCAATAGCCGAGAAGCTCCCCGAGCAGGTGTTCCAAAGTCCCCGGATCCGAGACAAGCAGCTGCTCAACGAGAAGATTCAACTCCTGATCTACTGCGTACCCGTCGAGCACCGACTCACGCCACTCGACGTCGTGCGGGCGGTAATCGAGAAGCCAGCCGTGGAGCGCCTGCGTCGCACGGACATCGTCTTCGTTGTACCGGGCGATGGCGACAAGGAGGTCAGTTTCGCCGGTGGTCATGTATCGGTCGTATTCGACGACAGCCCCCGCCCCCCCCTCGATCTCACCTTGACGCCGGTAGTCGGCCAGCACTTCCAGCGACTTCAATCCGTAGGACTCAACACCCACCTGAAAAGAGTTGGTGATCACCTTCATCAGGTCCACGAAGAGTCCAGTGTCACTGAGGTGGGTAAAGAGGGCTTCGCTGGGTCGTCCCAGCGTCATCGACCCCAGAGCAGATCGCTCGGTGTGGTTGTAGTGATACACGTGGAAGTCGGGATAGTCCCGGCGTCTTTGGTCGAAGAACTCCACTAGGCCGCCCGCCGTCGCATCCTGTGCGTCGAGGTCGTGGGCCCATCGAGCCTCGTAAATCCATTTGCCATTCACCTGATACCAGAGGCCGAACAGGAAGAACAGACCGGCGCTAGCCGTCCAGAAGGGATGGCCCTCGAGGTCGAAGTACACGTCACCCGAGTCAGGTTCGGGGAGATTGGCGTAGCCGTGCCCCCACACCGGGTCCTCCCCGGATGGGACCTCCCGAAAGGCCGGGGGTTCGTCCGGTGCTGCCCGTGACACCACCTGGAGCTCGGCCTGCCGGCGAAGTCGATCCTGCCGGGCGGCTGCAACAAGTGGAGTGGGTCGATCCGCCTCGGACAGCTCGACCAACGTGGCGATGGCGGCATCCTCGAACGCATCCTTCTCCGCTCTCCGAATGCCGGCCACAAATTCGAGCGAGTCGGCCGCCCGCCAAGTGTCCTGACACTGCTGGGAGTACTCGCAGAACTCGCAATGTGAGTTCCTCTCCGGGCGCACACCGTCAATTGCCGGGTTGGCCAGCACCCCGGCCAATCGGCTGCGGAGTCGTCTCCAGTAGGCTCCGAATTGCTCGACCTCAAGTGACTCGATTTCACCTGAACCGAGCCACAGGTGCATCTTGTGGGGCGCCGACCCCGTCAGTGCCTCGATGGCGTCGGCATAGAAGCAGAGCTGGAGAACATGGGCGGGCTTCGCCGCCAGGCGAGCCAGCTTGGCGTCGTACGGCTCGTAGGTCGCATAGCCCTCGACTGGCTCCGGTACCCGGACCAGGAAGTCGGCGATACCTCGCAAGCCGTCATGGACCATTGGGAACTGGTAGATGACGTCCCAGCCATCCGCCATTGGATTGCCTACGCGGCTGACCCACTGGGCGAAGGGCTCGTGGTTCTCCCACTCGGGAGTCCGGAAGATCCTCAGACCACCGGATTCGAACTGGGCCAGGCAAGCCTTCTCATGCGCCAGCCCCTTTTCCATCAGCAACTTTGCAAAGGCATTCGGATGGTTCTGCTCGGCTTGTTGGGCTCCGAGTTTGACGGTCAAATAGAAATCGCAGTCCAACCACGCTGAAATCGTCGATGGAGAGAGCAGTGGGTCAGCCATAGGTTCGATCCCGACCGTAACTGCTCGGGCTCGGTCGATCACGATGCCTAAACAATTGGGCCTCCTGATCAGGACCTTTCAAACCACATCTCTGTAATTGTCACACCGCTCTCGCATGCTCGAGGCAACAACCAATGGCGGAAGGAGCCAGGACCATGCAGGTATTCAATAGAGAACTCGAGATAGGCGATCGGCAGGACATCGGCGGTCTGGGCGTGTTCCCACTCACCGGAGCCTCAAACGCCACTCCCCCCTATCTCACGGGACCGGAAGCATTCGAGGCGGGCCTCATCGAAGTAAGCGAGCTCGATCCACCGGAGGTTCCGTCGCTGTTGGTCTCCAATCTTGGCGATGTGCCGATTCTGCTGGTCGAAGGTGAAATGCTCGTGGGTGGCGATCAGAACCGGACGATGAACGTGACGGTCCTCTGCCCACCGAAGTCGGTCATTATTGTTCCAGTTTCGTGCGTGGAAGCCGGTCGTTGGGGCGCGAGGCGAACCATGTCCGCATCGTCGAGGCATGCTCCCGGGTCGCTCCGCTCGGTCAAGACGTCGACGCTCGAGTCTCGAGGCGAGCCTGCTTCCGATCGACGGTCAGATCAGGGACGGGTGTGGGAAGAGGTATCTCGACAGTCGGAGGTCCATAGCCTTTACTCAACTACCTCAGCTATCGACGACGTCCAAGAGGAGTTCGAGCTCAGTATCGCCGAAGCCCTCGATCGCATCACCCCCGTACCAAACCAGATTGGCGTGGTCTGCACCATCGACGGCGAGGTAGTTGGTCTCGATCTGTTCGACAAGCCCAGGACCCTCGCCCGGTATCTGCGGGCGATTGTGGCTGGCCACGCCCTCGACGCCCACGGATCCACTAGCTCGTATGACGCCATTCATGCCATCGAGCGCTTCCTGGCCAAAGTTGATACCACTCCGAAGGACGGTGGTCCCGGTGTAGGTCTGGGCGAAGAGATCGTTCTGCGGGGTCAACTCTCCGGCGTTGGGCTCTCCTATGACAAAGGCTTGGTCCACCTGGCAGCGTTCCCCAGTGACGCCGAGGGCGGCTGATGGAGGATCCCGCCTCAGCTTCTCAGGCTGAAGCACACGACATCCTCAGGCGCCAGCTGCAGCCACCCCACCTGCCCGGTAGGACAGCGACAGGCCGCGGGCCCCCATTCGCACCGGGTTCCGATCGAGTCCGTTCGTCAGGTAGGCGAACGACAGTCCAGTCGCCGGATCGGCCCACGAGACCTGCCCGCCGGCGCCCATGTGCCCGAACGTGAGCGGTGAGTTGGTAGAGGCGAAGCCCCGCATCATTGCCGTGTCGGCATTGCCGGCGAGCAGCAGCCCCAATGTGCGGTTCGCCGGTACGCCCGTCATCGGGTCGACCAGGTCACAGAGGATCTCGGCCGTGCCCGCGGACAGCACCTGGGGTCGCCAGAGTGCGTTCGGGTTGTCCAGCAGCGCCTGGTAGTACATGGCCAGGTCGGCTGCTCGCCCTACCGCTCCGCCACCTGGCTGACCCACGGCGCGGACCTCGGGGTCGTTGTGCCGAAGCAGGTCCTTCTCGGAGGTGCCGATTGCCGACACGTCCATGCCGATGGAACCCCCGAATTCGGTGAGCTCGTCTTGGGACGGTGCGTCACCAACCCCGACCACTTCGAGTACGTCGTCCTGGTCGCCGGGGGCGGGCCCGAGACAGAGTGAGTCGAGTCCCAGAGGTCCGAGGAGCGCATCACGGACGAAGGTGCGGAAGTTGGTGCCGGTCACCGACTCGGCGAGCTGGGCCAGCACCCAGTGCGCAGAGGACGCGTGGTACACAAAACGCGAACCGGGCTCCCACTCGAGCTTCCACGAGGCCAGCCGCTCCATCCGGCGGCGCGGTTCGACCCAGTCGCCATCGGGCATGCGGGCGCTGGGGAAACCAGCCGTGTGGGTGAGCAAGTGCTCAACCGTCACCTTGCCCTTGCCGTGTTCCGAAAAGGGTGGCACTACATCCGCCACCCGGGTGCCGCGCTCCAGCAGGCCATCACCTAGCAGCAGCCAAATCGCACCAGCGGTGATCGCCTTCGTGCACGAGTAGATGATGAACCGGCTGGTGGGCGACGCGCCGTAGGTACGGCTGGCCAGGAGTTGACCGCGCCATGCAACCGCTATCTGGCACGCGGGCAGAAGCCCCTCGTCGACTTCACGACCGGCCCGCTGAAGGAGGCCGTCCAACCCCTCAGAGTTGATCGGCGCGTCGTGTCGGCTGGCTACGGGGTGGTCTCCTGGGTCGTCCACACGCTCGATCGGCACGGCCCGATAGTAGATGCGCTGCGTCCGTGACGACGGTGTGGCGCCGTCCGGTCGCTCTTCAGCCGGGTATCTGCGTAGGGAGCCTTCACGGTGCAGCACTTCAATACACGGCTTTTGGCCCCTGTGACGATTCGCTTCGGATGGAACGGCTCGGTGCAACGGTGCCGAACCGACCAGGTTGTCCGGGCTAGGCGTCGCTGTGGCCGGTCGTTTGGTCGGTGGGGGTATCCCGAGTCACGGCAGCCGCCAGTTCGGCCAGTGCATCGTGGAGGGCGTCGATGATCAGCCAGGGGCTTGGGACGCTAGCCGGGCAGGCGAGTAGCGAGATTCCCAGGGCACCGCTGTAGCTCCAGGCGGTGATGTTGAGGCCGATGCCCTCGAGTATCGGTCCAACCGAATAGAGGGATTCGACCTCGATGGGGCCGAAGAAGATCCGGTCAGCTGGTCCGACCACATTGGACAGCACGACGTTGAGCGGCGGATGTACATGGTCGGCGATGTGCGATCGGCTCCAGGCCTGCACGATGGAATGGTAGATCTGCGGGGGTACAATGTCGGCCCGCTGAGCCAGCAGGTCGTGGCCCAGCAACTCGCGGACCTCCTTGGCCGCCCGTGCGCCCTCATGGATCTGGTGCAGGCGCGCGAGGGGGTCAGCGACATTCGTGCCGATGGAGACGTAGAGGTTGTCCACCCGGTTGCCGGACAGTCGGGCGACATCTCGATCGGTGGACACCGGGACGCTCGCCACCAGCGGACGGTCGGGCAGCTCCCCCCGGCTGTCGAGATACCGACGCAGAGCCCCGCCGCACACAGCCAGGTAGACGTCGTTCAGTGTGGTCTGGGTGGCGCGTCGGATGGCCTTGAACTCGTCGAGTGGCAGGGTGGTCATGGCAAACACGCGTTCCGAGGTGATCGAGACATTGAACGACGTCCTCGGGATGTGATGGAGCGGAAGTGGGGGTTTGGTCGCGAAACTCCGCCGACGGCGTTCGGAGGCGTGGGTCTGGGATACCCACTGCCGAACCAAGTGAGGAAGTCCCTTCCAGCGGGTGAGATGTTGCCGGGCGGACATCGCCAACAGCTGCTGGCTGGTCGGAATCGGCTCTGGGTGCCATGCGTCTTCGACAGGCTCAAGGGACGGTTCGACGGTCGCGGTCCGCACCGCGTTCAGGAGGAGCGCTACCGCGGCAGACCCGTCAGCCACGGCATGGTGGATCTTCACCACGACGGCGATCCGCCCGCTGGCCAGGCCCTCGACCACCAGCAGCTCCCAGAGCGGACGGTCACGAGGCAACGTGTTGGAGGCGAACCTGGCCACCACAGCGGCGAGCTGGTCTTCGCTCCCCGGGTCCTCGAGCATGCAGCGGCTGAGGTGCCGGCTCAGCTCGAACTCGGGATCCTCGATCCAGACCGGGTGGCCCAGGCCCCAGGGCACGGGGACGACCCGCCGACGGAATGGTGGCAGCCGCACCAGGAGCTGCGCCAGTACCTCAGTCAGGGACTGGTACGAGAAGCCACCGTCGACTGCCGACACATCGGACACCACCACCTTGATCGTGTGCATGTGGGTGGTCGGGGTCTCGGAATAGAGGAACTTGGCGTCCAGTCCCGTCATGGCCTCCACGGCTCAGCCCGCCATCTTCCCGAGGTCGCCGGTACCGGCGGCCCGGCCGAGGGATGTCGCCAAGAAGTCAGACACCTGCTTGGACCAGAGGTAGCCGACGTGGTTGCCCGAGTACCACGAGATGCGAGGTTCGCCCCAGTGCTCCCACAGTCGCTGCGCCTGTTCCGGGGTGGCCAGCCGGTCCCCGTAGCCGGCGAAGATGAACCGTCGATCGAAGGGCACCTTGGCTTCGAACCGCAGCGGGGACACCACCCGATAGACGTTCTCGGCCGCACCGCCCATGATGCGGTGCTCGATCGACCGGGCCTGGATGTGGCGGGGGCTGTGTCGATGGAAGAGCGCAGGGAAGTCCGACACCGGGATGCCGGCGATGACGGCATCGATGTCGTCCTCAATTCCGGCCAGCAGGGCGGCCGTGTAGCCACCCAGGGAAACGCCATACAGACTGATCGAGGTGGCCCCCTCATCGCGAACCAGTCTGATCAGCCGGCGGATGTCCCAGATGGCCTGGGTCAGCCCGTGGACCGCGTTCATCAGCTCGAAGGAGAGCAACGGCTCCCCACTTATCAAGGTGACCCGCCGAGGGCCGTGCAAGGGCAGCACGGGCATCGCCACGTTCATGCCGAGCTCGCCGTGGATCCTGGAGGCCTCTAGCCCCCGGAAGTCCATGAACGGGAAGCCCATGCAGAACCCGTGGACGGCGATCACCCAGGGACGGGGCCCGCCGGCGTGGCGGAGCACGACCGCCGAGGCGGTCCGGTTGGGCTCGAATGCAGTCCAGCGTTCACGACCCGGCTCTCCGGCATGGGGCTCAAACCCGCTCTCCCAACTCAGTCGTTCGTAGTCGAGGCCCATCGCCCACCCCCGGCTCCGGGACACGTCCCGATCGGAGAGGGCCGGGGGCGTCCGGTGGTAGGAGAAGGGGTCCTGAATCCACCCGTTCCGGGTGAATAGGGCATCGGCATCGGCCAATTCGGTCGCCACCCGCTTGTAATCCCCCGGGAGCGGGAACCGGCGGGGCGTGAGGGCCACGGCCAAGAGGGCCTCGTCCATGGCCACCTGAGCGGCCAGGCCGATCGAGAGGTGGGGAGCGGGCAGTGACTCCGAGACCTCGCCCCGGAGCAGCGCAGATCCGACGAAGTGGAGCGTGCGCGGGATGGCGCGGGTGGCGCGTACGACCGATCGCCGATGGAGGAACCCGGCCAGGGCGCGAAACGACCTGGTGAGAGGCGTCAGCGGTCCGTCCGACGCGTCGAACTCCCGACGATCGGCCTCCGGGGGCTCCGGATCGGCCCTCTGCCGGCTGATCGGTGCGTCTCGCTCGATCTCACCCATCGGCCCTCCCTGATTCGGCATCGCTTTCCGTGCGGCAGGCCAGTCACTTGGCATGCTAGGAGCCGGGATAGGGTCGTCGGCAGGGCCAGAAGACCCATTGGCAACCCGGGGACGGCCGTGGAATTCAATCTTGCAGATCTGTTCGAGAGCGTCGCAGACAGCGTGCGGGACCAGACGGCGATGGTCTCGGGAGCCCGTCGGCTGAGCTATGCCCAGTTGGACCGGCGGGCCAACCGGTTAGCCCACTACCTTGAGACAGCGGGCATCGGTCCTGGTGATCGGTTCGGAGTCCAGCTGGCCAACGGCACCGAGTACCTCGAAGTCATGCTGGCCTGCTTCAAGATTCGGGCCATACCTGTCAACGTCAACTACCGCTACGTGGCCGCGGAACTGGAGTATCTCTATCAGGACGCCGGATTGGTCGGCCTCGTGTTTCACAGCCGATTCGGGCCGGCGGTGTCCGCCGCCCTGGAGGGCAGGCACGAGTGGCGTGCGGTTCTCGAGGTAGGCGACGGATCGGACCGTACGGGCTCGTGGGACGAATACGAGGCCGTCCTCGGGGCCCAGTCCGAGGACCGGGGCTTCGGTCCTCGTCGTGCAGACGACCTCTACTGCGTCTACACCGGGGGCACCACCGGGATGCCCAAAGGCGTGCTCTGGCGACACGAGGAGATTTTCTTCGCAGCCATGGGCGGAGGCGACCCTCTCTCGCTCGGCAACCATGTCACAGCGCCCGAGGAACTGGCCGAGCGGGTGCTGCGCCCGGGGATCACCGCCCTGGCCATCCCCCCGTTCATGCATGCGGCCGGGCACTGGCTGGCGTTCTCCACCTTGTTCGGCGGCGGCAAGGTCGTGACCATTGACCGAGGGGTGTTCGACCCCGTGGCCGTCTGGCGCCTGGTCGAAGCAGAGGGGGTGAATGCCCTGGTGGTGGTGGGTGACGCCATGGCCCGGCCCCTGCTCGACGAACTGGTCGCTGCACCGGATAGCTATGACCTCTCGTCCCTGATGGCCGTCGGGTCGGGGGGTGCGGTCCTCTCGCCCTCAACGAAGGCCCAGCTGGCAGAGTTGTTGCCCGGTTGCCTGGTCGCAGACCGCTTCGGCTCCTCCGAGACGGGCCAAGTCGGTGGGGCGCAGGCCCCCGGCGATCCCTTCGGACCACCTCATCTGCAGGTGGACAACGAGACCGACGTGTTCGACGACGATCTCCAGCCGGTTGCCCCGGGGTCGGGCGCCATCGGGCACCTCGGTCGGAGTGGACATGTGCCTCTTGGCTACCTCGGGGATCCCACCGGCACCGCGAGGACCTTCGTGGAACGTGAGGGCCGCCGATGGGCCCTCCCCGGAGACCTGGCCACGGTGGAGTCCGACGGGACCATCACGGTGCTGGGCCGTGGCTCCCTGTGCGTCAACACCGGCGGCGAGAAGGTGTTTCCCGACGAGGTGGAAGCGGTCTTGAAGGACAATCCCAACGTCGCCGACGCCATCGTGGTCGGCGTTCCCGATCTCAACTTCGGCGAACGGGTCGCTGCTCTCGTCCAGCTGAGGCCTGGGCACCATGTCGTCGCCGATGGTCTGGCCCAGCATGCGCGGGAGCGGCTGAGCCCGTACAAGGTTCCCCGGGAGATCATCGTCGTGGAGGAGATCCGTCGCTCGCCCAGTGGCAAGCCCGACTATCCATGGGCCAAGGAGTTCGCCGAACGTCGCCTCGGAAGGACTTCTGACCCGCGCATCTAGCCGAGCACAGGGAAGCGCCGCTCACGAGCCAGGCGGTCGAGCACGCTCTGCATGGTGGAGGTCAGTTCGTCGTAACAGCGCCGGACGATCTCGTCGTCTTCGGCCGCATCCGGACCGTACTGCTTCGACCAGTCGATGGGCTCGCACAGTTCCACGGTGATCTTGGCCGGCAGCGGCAGCGTGGGGATTCCTCCTGGGACGAGCCCGAAGGGCGGGCCGAACACCAGTGGCATCACCTTGATACGGAACATCCGATCGAGGCCGAGTCTCCTGGCCACCCACTCCCCTCGAGCCAACACGACCACGGTCTCGTGGGCGCCGACGGAGACCGCGGGGACCACGGGCACCTGGAGCCGCAACGCGAGTCGGACGACGCCGGCTCTTTTGCCGAAGTCGATGTGGTTGCGATCCCACCAGGGACGGAACACCTCGTAGTCGCCGCCGGGGTAGTCGATCAAGATCCCGCCGCCCCGGAGGATCCCCTCTGCCCCAGCCGGTGTGGCGTCGATCGCGCCGGACCGCCTCAGCGCCGATCCAACTCCGGGTATCCCCAAGATGAAAGAGTGGAACAGCGCGTAGACGGGCTCGTCCGTTCCCCGCTCGCGCCACCACGCGGTCAACAGAACGGGAAGATCCGGTGGCATTTGGCCTCCCGAGTGGTTTCCCACCACGAGAAACGGACCTCGTTCGGGCAGCCGATCGAAGCCCCTCACCTCAGAGCGGAAGTAGGAAGCGAAGCGCTCGAGTACCGGACGGACCGTCCCGAGGAAAGCCACGTCTCGGGCCGATCCGACCCACGGGTCCGTCCTGTTGGCGCTCGTAACCACGCACCAACTATGCACCCTTGGCTGGCGCGGAGGCATCGAGGCGGATTCGCCAAGGCAGGAGGCCGGACTTTGGGGCCTTCGGCCCTGGATCAGGGAAGGCAGAGCCATCACGGTCGAAGTGGGGGAGCCGACGAAGGGGGGCGCCATGAACTCTCAGGTCGCTGAGCGAAAGGTCGTTACGAACCAGAAAACAAATCAGCCCTTCCCCAGCAGGGCTCGAACCACCCGGGAGTGCTCGACGTGGCCAGCATTGGGCATTCTGAAACGTCAGCCAGCATTGGGACATTCTGAAACGACCATCGAGTGGCCATTGCGCCATGGGGAGAACTGGTCTCTGGCACGCCATTCCCCCGGATGAGAGGATTCAGGCGATGGATTTGCACGTGCGTCCCATAGCTGGTGCGCTCGGTGCCTTGGTCACCGGCGTGGACCTCACCAAGATCGGTAACAGCGAGCAACTCGAGGGGGTGCGTGAGGCGCTGGCACAGCACCTCGTCGTCTTCCTCCCCGACCAGGAGATGGATCTGGACGATCTCGAGCGAGTGACCGACCTCCTCGGCGGAAGAGACACCACCCCGTTTGTGACACCGTTGGAGGACCGGCCGTTCGTCATCCGGGTGGTCAAAGAGCCCACCGATCAGCTCAACTTCGCCAACGCCTGGCACAGCGACCTGAGCTATCTCCCCGAGCCGCCTTCCTACACCTTGCTCCACGCTGTGGAGGTACCGCCCTTCGGGGGAGACACGATCTGGTCGAACCAGTATCTGGCCTACGAATCGCTTTCACGGGGCTTGAAAGAGACCCTCGCTGAGCTTCGGACCGTGCACTCGGCGGGCATGGCGTACGGCACGGGCGGACTCCTGGACCAGGTGAAGGACCTCACGTCCATGGCCATCGCTCCCTCACCGGAGGCTTTCAAGGAGCAAAGCCATCCTGCGGTCATCGAGCATCCCGTGACCCATCGGGCGGCGTTGTTCGTGAACCCCGTGTACACGACGAGATTCGAGGGCTGGAGTCCCACCGAGTCCCAACCGTTACTCGATTACCTCTACCGCCACGCCACCAACGAGAACTTCACATGCCGCTTCCGCTGGGCACCGCACACGCTGGCGATCTGGGACAACCGCTCCACGATGCACAATGCTCTCAACGACTACTTGGGTGTGCGCCGAGAGATGTTTCGCACCAGCGTCAAAGGCTCCGCTCCTATGCCTCGCCGCTCTGACGGAGCGGCAGTGTGATGGATCGGGTGCCGATCCCGGACACGAGCTTGGTGGCCGATGCCTGAGGAAATGCCCACTCCCGCCGCCGACCGGAAGGTACGCGGCACCTGCATCGATCGGAGCGATCACCTTTTCCTCTATCTTTTGTGGGCCGGAGGGGTTTGGTCGCTGCGGCTAGGCGTTCGCCACGGGCCCGGAGGTAGGGTCGCTCCATGGACAACAACCGCACCGCCGGCGGTTGGGCCGAGGGACTCGATTTCGTCCCGGACCCCGCCGCAAAGAGACATGCGCTCGAGCAGTTCGCCACCTACCTGAACCCTCAGAAGGTCCGGGTGATGCGTGCCGCCGGGCTCGACATCATCGAGGCGCAGCGGTCCGGGCCCTGGGTCTGGGACCTCGACGGCCGCCGGTTCCTCGACTGCTTCACCTCGGCGGGCTCGTTCAACGTCGGCCGGCGCAATCCCCGCATCGTGGCCGCCGCCCACGCGGCCATCGACCGGCTCGACCACGGCAACTTCCTCCTCTGCTCGAGGGAGAAGGCCGAGCTGGCGGCCAAGCTGGCGGAGATCACCCCTGGGGATCTCACCTGCACCATGTTCGGCACCGGCGGGGGTGAGGCCGTCGACTTCGCCATCAAGGTGGCACGGGGCTCGACGGGCCGGCCCCGAATCGTCTCGTCCCTCAACGGCTACCACGGCCACACCGGGTTCGCCCTTTCGGCCGCCGGTCGGGCGGCTTTCCGACAGCCCTTCGAGCCGCT
>JBEKOI010000040.1:0-18334 GCA_049521915.1 Acidimicrobiales bacterium
TCCTCGACAAGGAGGGACCCACCGACGTCCTCTCCTTCCCCATCGAGGACGAGTCGGACCGCGGCGGCCGGTCGCCGGACGAGGGCGGTACCGGCCCGGGCTCGATCGAAGCCGACACCGGTCGCCTCCTCCTGCTGGGCGACGTGGTGATCTGCCCGTCGGTGGCGGCGCGCAACGCCGTCGAGCACGGGGTCACCTTCGACGACGAGATCGCCCTGCTCGTCGTGCACGGGATCCTCCACCTGCTGGGCATGGACCACCAGGTCGACGAGGAGGCCGAGAGGATGGAACAGCGCGAGCAGCAGCTGTTGGCTCGCTACTACCGCGTGGCTTCATGACCCCCGGGGCCGGGGTGCTGCTCTCCACCAGCTCGTTCACGGTGAGCGACGCCATCCTGATCGTCGTGGTGCTCGTGCTGCTGGCCGTGTCCGCGCTGCTGGCCCTGGCCGAGACGAGCCTGGTCCGCATGAGCAGGGCCAAGTCACTGGCCCTGGTGGACGACGGGCGCCGCGGGGCCAAGGTGCTGGCCCGGCTCACCGAGAACCCCCAGGGGTTCCTCAACCCGGTCCTGTTGATGGTCCTCATCTGCCAGCTGGTGGTGGCCACGTTGGTCGGGATCCTGGCCCACAGCTGGTTCGGGGCCTGGGGGGTGGCGGCGGCCACCGTCTTCGAGATCGTGGTCATCTTCGTGCTGGGCGAGGCGGTCCCGAAGAACTGGGCCGTCCACCACCCGGAGCGGGCCGCCCTGTTCAGCGCCCCGCTGGTGTCGGCTGTCGTCCGGTTCTGGCCGGTGCGGATGGTGTCGGGGGCGCTGATCGGCCTGGCCAACATGCTCATCGGCCAACAGGGCCAGTACCTCGGGTCCGGGGTGACCGAGTCCGAGCTCCTGGCCATGGCCGACGTGGCCGTGGAGGGCGACGTGATCGAGACCGAGGAACGAGCCTTCATCAAGTCGATCATCGAATTCGGTGACACCGTGGTCCGCGAGGTGATGGTGCCCCGGCCGGACATGGTCACCGTCGGTGCCGACGAGACGGTCGAGGTGGCGCTCGAGCGGGCCCTCGAAGACGGCTTCAGCCGTGTGCCGGCCGTCGAGCTCCAGGTCGACGACGTCATCGGGATCGCCTACACGAAGGACATGATCCGCACCGTGCGCGCCGGCCACGGTGCCGACCCGGTGAGGTCCCATCTGCGGGAGGCCCACTTCGTGCCCGAGACCAAACGGGTCTCCGACCTGATGCGCGAGATGCAGGCCCAGAGCTTCCACCAGGCCGTGGTGGTCAACGAGTACGGGGGCACGGCCGGGCTGGTCACGCTCGAAGACCTCATCGAGGAGCTGGTGGGGGAGATCGTCGACGAGTTCGACGTCGAGGAGGCGCCTTACGAGCGACTGGGCTCGGGTGAGTTGCGGGTCAGTGCCCGGCTGCCCGTCGACGAGGTCAACGAGCTGATCCATGCCGAGCTGCCCACCGGAGCCTGGGACACGGTCGGGGGACTGGTCTTCGACCTGCTCGGCCACGTCCCCGTGGCCGGGGAGTCGGTCTCGGTGGACGGGATGCGGCTGGTGGCCGACCGGGTCAACGGGCGACGCATCGAACGGGTCAGGATCGTGCCCACGGGCGCCCCTGCGGCGGAGGGAGACGGATGACGGCCTTCCGGTCGGGGTTCGCAGCCGTGGTGGGCCGGCCCAACGTCGGGAAGTCCACCTTGGTCAACACCATGGTCGGGACCAAGGTGTCCATCACGTCGCCCCGGCCCAACACCACCCGGTCCCAGGTGCGCGGGGTCCTCGACCGGCCCGGGGCCCAGGTCGTCTTCGTCGACACACCGGGGCTGCACAAGCCGCGCACGGCACTCGGCCAACGGATGAACGAGTCGGCCACCTCGTCACTGGACGACGTGGACGTGGTGGTGGCCATGGTCGAGGCCAGCGGTGCGGTCGGTCCCGGCGACCGGATGGTCCTGACCCAGTCGGCCCTGCGGGTGCGATCGATGGCCCGGGCCGCGGCCCTCCGCACCGATCCCGGGCCCGGGGCCGGGGACGAGCCGGGCCGGCCGGCTCTCCTGGTGGTGGTCAACAAGATCGACCGGGTCGGCGGCAACGGTGTCCTCACCCACCTGACCGCGGTGTCCTCGGTGGTCGAGGGCATCGACGAGGAGGCCGGTGGACCGCCCACCCCCGTCGAGTACTTTCCGGTGTCGGCCACCTCCGGCGAGGGGGTGGAGGCGCTCATCGAGGCCACGGTGGCGCGGATGCCCGAGGGCCCGCGCTACTACCCCGAGGGGATGGTCACCGATGTGGCCGAGGCCTTCTGGGTGGCCGACCTGGTGCGGGAGGAGCTGCTCCACCGGGTGCAGGACGAGCTCCCCCACAGCATCGCCTGCCGGGTGACCGAGTGGGAGTGGCCGAGGGTCCGCTGCGAGATCCTCGTCGAGCGCGACTCGCAGAAGGGGATCGTGATCGGCAGGAACGGGGCCACCCTCAAAGAGGTCGGGACCGCGGTGCGGGCGCAGATGCCTCCCGGCGCCTACCTCGAGCTCTTCGTGCGGGTCGAGAAGCGGTGGCAGCAGCGTGAGGACGCCCTCGACCGGCTCGGCTTCTGACGGGACGCCGGCACCGGGCCGATGGGACGGCCCTCAGTCGTCGGCGGTGATCCGGCGCAGGAAGGCCTCCACCTCCGACCGGTCCACCGAGCGCTTCATGGGAGGCACCCTGGCCAGCAGGGCGCCTCGGTACCGGGCGGTGGCCAGGCGGCTGTCGAGCACCGCCACCACGCCGCGGTCGCGGGCCGTTCGGATGAGCCGCCCCGCCCCCTGGGCCAGCAGGGTGCCCGCACGGGGCAGGTCGACGGCGTTGAAGGCCCCGGCGCCGGCCCGTTCACGCCGGGCCTGCAGTACCGGTTCGTCGGGCCGGGGGAACGGGATCCGGTCGAGGGTCACCAGGCTGAGGGTCCGCCCCGGGATGTCGACCCCCTGCCAGAAGCCGAGGGTGGCGAAGAGGCAGGTCGGCTCGCTCCTCGAGAAGGCGTCGACGAGCGCCGGTTTGGGCAGATCGGACTGGGACAACAGTGGGAAGGGGAGCCGGTCGGACAGGGCCTCGACGGCCGCGTTCATCGCCCGCCAGCTGGTGAACAGGGCCAGCGTGCGGCCCCCGGCCGCGTTGATGAGGGCCTCGAGCTCATCGTGGAGCGCGGGCTCCGACTCGGGTCGTCTCCGGTCCGGCAGTCCCTGGGCCACGTACAACATGGCGTGCTCCGGATAGTCGAAGGGACTGCCCACGTCGAGCTCGTCCGACGTCCCCCCGGGGAGCCCGAGCCTCCCGGTCAGCCCGAGGGGCACCGTCGCCGAGGTGAGGACGCCGGTCACCGTGTCCCACAGGTGCTCGGCCAGGAGCGGCCCGACGTCGATGGGGGAGACCCGCAGGCTGGGTGTCCGGGCACCACGGTCGACCCACGCCACCTCGTCCTCGGTGAGGGCGGTGAGCCGGGCCAGGTCGGCGGCCAGGTGGCCGGCGGCCAGCTGGACGCGGTCCCGACGTGACCGGGCCGCCGGCGACTCGGCGTCCCCGGCCTCGCGCTCGGCCCGCCGCAGCGAGTCGATGAGCCGGCTCACCCGACCGGACGCCAGGGCCAGCGCCTGGGGGAGCCCGGTCCCACCCTCCGCCGGGGCCGGCCGGGGGGTCGGTGCCGGAGCAGGGGGGGCCACTTCGGGCAGGCCGAGGTCGAGACCCAGCGGCTCCACCCGTGGGGCCGGGACGACGCCCGGCCCGTCGGCGGCCGGGACCGGCCCGTCCGGACCGGCCCCCACGATCTCGTGGCGGGGGACGCGCCGCCCGGCCAGTGGGCGGAGGGCCCGTTGGAAGATGTCGCCCACCTCGGACACGGCGTCGGCGGCGTCGACCCCGCCGGGCGTGCCCGGGCCGAGCAGGGGCCGGGCGGTGGCGGCCAGCGCCCTGAAACGCCCGGGGCCGATCTCGACACCGAGGCAGTCGGTCATGACCTCCTCGACTTCGTGGACCTCGTCGAACACGGCCACCTCGTGGGGAGGGAGCACGGCCCCGCCGCTGGCCAGATGGGCCCCGTAGAGGTGCGTGTTGACCACGACCACGTCGGCACCGGCGGCGCGGGCTCTCGCATCCTCGGCGAAGCAGTCCCGGCCGGACGGGCACCGGAACGCCCCCGGGCACTCGCGGGCGGTGGTCGAGACCATGGCCCAGGCGCGGAAGTGCGGTTCGAACTCGAGCTCGGCCCGGTCACCGGTGACGGTGTCGTCGGCCCAGCGGACGAGCCGCTTGACCTGCTCGGCGAGCCGGCCCCCGTCGAGGTCCCCGTGGCCACCCCGGACGGAGCCGTCACCACCGGCACCGGCACCGGCGTCACCATCGGCACCGGCACCGGCACCGGCACCGGCACCACCATCGGCATCGGCTCCGGCCGGGGTCAGGGGGTCGTCGGCATCGGGGGGGTCGGCGCCGGTGGGCGCGAGGGAGAGCTGCTCGCCGCGTCCGCCGATCTCCGACACCCGCTGGCGGCACAGGTAATTGCTCCGTCCCTTGAGCACGGCGAAGGAGAGGTCCCGACCGATGGCCGCGGCGACCAGGGGCAGGTCGTTGTGGGCCAGCTGGTCCTGCAGGGCCTTGGTGGCGGTGGCGACCACGACCCGCTGGCCGGAGAGGGCGGCGGGGATGAGATAGGCCAGCGATTTGCCCGTGCCGGTGCCGGCCTGGACGACCAGGTGGCGCTGCCCGGCGATGGCCCGCCCCACCGCCGAGGCCATCTGGCGCTGGCCCGGGCGCGACTCGCCCCCGCCGGGCAGGGCCGCGGCCACCCGGGCCAGCATGGCGGTCACCTCGTCGGTCATCGACCGACCCTATCGGCGGGTCCGGCCCGGTAGCCGGGCCGTCCCGGTGGCGGGGCCGTCCCGGTGGCGGGGCCGGCCCGGCCCGGTCAGTGCCACGCCACGGCCAGGCCGACGGCGACGCCCAGGCCGACCACCACGATGGTCCATCGCAGGACGGGGGCGGGCAGCCGCCGTCCGTACCGGCCGCCGACCTGGCCGCCGATGACCGATCCGGCGGCGATGAGCCCGGCCACCGACCACGAGACGTGGGTGGTGGCGATGAAGAAGACGCCGGCCACGGCGTTGACCGTGAGGGCCAGGGCGTTCTTGGTGCCGTTGAGGCGCTGCAGGTCGTCGTCGATGAAGATGGCCAGCAGGGCGATGAGGACCACCCCCTGGGCCGCACCGAAGTAGCCGCCGTAGACGCCGGTCAGCAGGACCCCGGCGGTCAGGGCCGGACCCCCGTGCGCGGGTCGGGTGCCCCGCCGTTCGAGGCCGGCGCTGATCCTGGGCTGGATCGCCATCAGCACCGCGGCCACGGCGATGAGGACGGGCACGGCCGCCTTGAACACGCTGTGGGGCAGGCCGAGCAGGAGGACGGCCCCGATCAACCCACCGACCAGGGACGCCCAGCCGAGCTGGAGGAGGCGGCGCCGCTGACCCACCAGCTCGGCCCGGTAGGCCACGGTGGCGCTGACGTTCCCGGGCACCAGGCCGACGTTGTTGGACACGTTGGCCAGCACCGGGGGGTAGCCGAGGGCGAGCAGGGTCGGAAAGGTGATCAGCGAGCCCGAGCCGACGATGACGTTGACGGTGCCCGCGGCCAGACCGGCGGCGAAGATGGCCACGGCATCCAGCGGGGACATGGGGAGGGTCTAGTGCCCACAGCCCCGGCACTCAAGACACGGGCGCTCGGGACAGGTGGAGGACGGCGCGGCCCCGGGACCTCGGGCCGCGGGCACGGCCCACGCCGGGGAGACTGTAGGTTCGCAGCGTGCAACGGGAACAGGCCGGTACCGGAGGAGCCAGCGGCGGGCACCGTTCCACCCTGACGGCGGCCGACCTCGTCGGTGGTCCGGTCCCCACCCATGTGGCCTGCGTCATGGACGGCAACGGCCGGTGGGCGGCGCGTCGTGGGCTGGCTCGCACCGAGGGACACGCGGCGGGCGAGGCGGCGCTGCTCGACGCGGTGGAGGGGGCGCTCGAGCTCGGCGTCCCCTGGATCACCATGTACGCCTTCTCCACCGAGAACTGGCGCCGTCCCGCCGACGAGGTCCGCTACCTGATGGGGTTCAACGAGAGCCTCCTCGTCCGCCGGCGCGACGAGCTGCACGAGAAGGGGGTGCGGATCCGGTTCGCCGGCCGCCGCGACTGGAGGGTCCCGAAGCGGGTGCTGCGGCGCATGGACGAGTCAATCGAGCTGACCGCCGGGAACCGCCGCTGCACCCTGACCATGGCCTTCAACTACGGCGGCCGGGCCGAGATCGTCGACGCGGTGAAGCGGCTGATTTCCGACGGGGTGCCGGCCGAGAAGGTCGACGAGAAGGCGATCCGGTCACGGCTGTACTTCCCCGATCAGCCCGACCCCGATCTCGTCATCCGGACCTCGGGTGAGCGGCGGATCTCCAACTTCCTCCTCTGGCAATTGGCCTACAGCGAACTGGTCTTCGATGATGTGCTGTGGCCGGACTTCCGTCGCACCCATCTGTTCGAGGCGGTCCGCGACTTCCAGCAGCGCCAGCGCCGGTACGGGGGCGTGACCTGATGGCCGCCGGCTCCGGCCACCGCCGGCCCGATGATGCCGGGGGGGTGTGGATCGTGACCGGCATCGTGCTCGGCGTGCTGCTCTACGGCTTCATCGTGCTCATGGACGTGGCCGGTTTCACCACCGTCGCCCCCCTGGTGGTGATCCCACCGGTGCTGCTCGCTCTCATCGCGGCCAACAACCTGCTGCGGGGGAGCCGGAGCCAGGGCCGACCTGCCGGCCGCCCCGTCGGCGGCGGGCAGGCGCACCTGCCCTCCTCGGGATCGAACGGAGCGGTCGGGCCCGCCAACGGGACGTCCCCCCGGCCGGGACCGGCCGCCGAGGAGCCTCGCGAGCCGAGATGACCCTCTTTCGCGACCGGGGCGTGGTGCTGCGCACCATCCGTCTCGGTGAGGCGGACCGGATCGTCACCTTGATGACCGAGCAGCACGGCAAGGTCCGGGCCGTGGCCAAGGGCGTGCGCCGCACGACGTCGAAGTTCGGTTCCCGCCTCGAGCCGCTCAGCCACGTGGCCCTCCTCGGATGGCAGGGTCGCGGCGATCTGGACATGATCAACCAGGCCGAGGTCATCGACACGTTCCGACCGGTCAGGGAGGACCTCGACCGGATGGGTGCAGCCATGTCGATGCTCGAGGTCGTCGACCAGATCGGCCAGGAGCGGCACGCCAACCCCCGCCTCTACGAGATGCTGGTCGGAGCCGTCGGGGCGTTGGCGGAACGGAACTCCCCGATGGTGGCGCCCGCCTTCTTCCTCAAGGTGCTGGCCCTGGAGGGGTCCGCGCCGGTCCTCGATGTGTGCGTGTCGTGCGGCGAGGAGGATCCCGGTGCGCTGGTGGCCTTCGATCAGGTGGAGGGAGGGGTGCTGTGCCGGAACTGCCGCCGCGGTCGTCCGCTGTCCCCCGACGGCCTGGTGCTGCTGCGCCGCACCCTGGGCGGGGGCCTGGCCGGCGTGCTGGCCGAACCCCGGTCGCCGGTCACCGATGAGGTCACCACCCTGGCCACCGAGGCCATGGAGGCGCACCTCGACCGGCGCCTCCGCTCGGTACGGTCGGGACAGGTGTCGTGACCCCCCGCGGCCGGTGGGGGACGGGCCGGCGCCGGTGAGCGGGGCGGCATTCGGGGTCTACGTCCACGTGCCCTTCTGCCGGTTCCGCTGCGACTACTGCGCCTTCGCCACCTACACCGACCGCGATCACCTGATGGCGGAGTACGCGTCGGCCTGCATGGCCGAGATCGAGCGGGCCCGGGAGGACGAGGGACTGCCGTCGGCCACGTCGGTCTTCTTCGGGGGCGGCACCCCGTCTCGGCTCCCGGCCCACCTGCTGGTGGCGGTGCTCGAGGCGGTGCCCCGGGAGCCGGGCGCGGAGGTGACCGTGGAGTGCAACCCCGAAGACGTCACCCCCGAGCTGCTGGCCACCTACCGGGCGGGCGGGGTGACCCGCGTGTCGGTCGGGGTCCAGTCGACCGTGCCCCATGTGCTGGCCGGGCTGGGGCGGCGCCACGGTGCCGACCAGGTCGCCGAGAGCGCCGCCGCCGTGGCCGGGGCCGGGCTCTCCTCTTGGAACATGGACCTCATCATCGGAGGGGCCGGCGAGCGCGACGCGGACTGGGAACGGAGCCTGGGCGAGGTGATCGGCCTGCCCGACCCCCCGCCTCATGTCAGCGCCTACGCCCTGACGGTGGAGCCGGGGACCCCGCTGGCCGGCGACCCGGGTCGGCATCCCGACGACGACATCCAGGCCGGGAGGTACGAGCGGGCCGACGCCGTGCTGGAAGGGGCCGGGTACCGGTGGGAGGAGATCTCCAACTGGGCCCGACCCGGGCACGAGTGCCGCCACAACCGTCTCTACTGGGAGCAGGGCGACTACCGGGGCATCGGGTCGGCCGCCCACTCGCACCGGGCCGGACGGCGGTGGTGGAACGTGAGGACGCCCGACCGCTATGTGGCCCTGGTGGCCGCCGGGCGGCCGACCCTCGCCGGCCAGGAGGTGCTGACCGACGAACAGCGGCGGTTCGAGGCGCTGGCCCTCTCCCTGCGCACCCCGGCCGGGGTTCCCGCCGACGTGCTGGCCGAGGACCCGGACCTCGACGGGTTGGTCGTCCGCACGGCCGGGCGCGCCGTGCTCACCGTGCGCGGCCGGCTGCTGGCCAACGCGGTGACGGCCCGATTGGAGATCACCCCGGGCGGCCCGCCGCCCGTCGGGGCCGGGGGACGGAGACCAGCCGGTACCATTCCCCCCTATGCCTGACCCCGGAGCCGACCCACCCGATCTCATGGAGAAGGTGGTCGGGCTGTGCAAGCGGCGCGGCTTCATCTTCCCGTCGGCCGAGATCTACGGTGGCTTCCGCTCGACCTACGACTACGGCCCACTCGGTGTCAATCTGCTGCGCAACGTCAAGAACGCATGGTGGGAGGCCATGGTCCAGCGGCGCGACGACGTGGTGGGCCTGGACGCGGCCATCCTCTCGCCGCCCGCGGTGTGGGAGGCCTCGGGGCATCTGGCCAACTTCACCGACCCATTGGTGGACTGCCGCCACTGCCACCAGCGGTGGCGCGAGGACCGCATCGAAGGGGTGTGCCCCAACTGCGGCTCCACCGAGTTCACCCCGGCCCGGGCCTTCAATCTCATGTTCAAGACCCATGCCGGTCCGGTCGAGAACGAGGGGGCGGTGGCCTACCTCCGCCCCGAGACGGCCCAGGGCATGTTCATCAACTTCGCCAACGTGCTCCAGACCACCCGCAAGAAGCCGCCCTTCGGCATCGCCCAGGTGGGCAAGTCGTTCCGCAACGAGATCACCCCCCAGAACTTCGTCTTCCGCACCCGGGAATTCGAGCAGATGGAGATGGAGTACTTCGTCCCGCCGGCCGAGGCCGAGCACTGGTTCGAGTACTGGCTCGACGAGCGGTTCCGCTGGTACACGGGGCTCGGGATCCCCGAGTCCGAGCTCCGGCTCCGGCATCACGACGCCGACGAGCTGTCGCACTACTCGGCGGCCACCGCCGACGTCGAGTTCCTCTTCCCCTGGGGATGGGACGAGCTCGAGGGCATCGCCAACCGCACCGACTTCGACCTCAAGGCCCATGCTTCGGCGTCGGGGGAGCGGCTCGAGTACTTCGACCAGCCGACCGGCGAACGCTACGTGCCCTACGTGATCGAGCCGGCGGCCGGCGCCACCCGCACCATGATGGCCTTCCTCCTCTCCGCCTACCACGAGGACGAGGTCGCAGGAGAAGCCCGCACCGTGCTGCGGCTCCACCCGAGGCTGGCCCCCTACCAGGTCGGCGTGCTCCCGCTGTCGAAGAAGGAGACCCTCGAGCCCCTGGCCCGGGAGGTGCTGGCCTCGCTGCAGCCCCACTTCATGTGCGACTACGACGTGACCCAGTCCATCGGCAAGCGGTACCGACGTCAGGACGAGGTGGGCACCCCGTGGTGCGTGACCGTCGACTTCGACTCCCTGGAGGACGGGGCGGTGACGGTCCGGGACCGCGACAGCACGGCCCAGGAGCGGGTACCCGTCGACCGGCTGGTGGCCGAGCTGCGCGGCAGGTTCGACCGGGCCTGAACCCGAGCCGGCGTCGCCCTCGACCGCCGTCCCGGGCCCGGACGGGCGCCAGGTAGTCTGGAAGACCTGCGCCCGTGCGTCGTCCCGGCCCCGGACGCGGCAGTGAAGCCCACCCCGAATCCACCTCAGGAGACCCTGCCCCAATGCCGTACGTCTTCGACTTCGACCATGCCCATCGCAAGCCTCCCATGGACATGAAAGACCTCCTCGGTGGCAAGGGGGCCAACCTGGCCGAGATGACGTCGGTGCTCGAGCTCCCGGTGCCTCCGGGCTTCACCATCGGGACCACCGCCTGCCGCCACTACATGGAGGACGGCTGGCCCGAGGGGTTGACCGGCGAGGTGGTCAAGGCCAGGGCGAGGCTCGAGAAGAAGATGGGGAAGCGCATCGGGGACCCGAGCGACCCGTTGCTGGTGTCGGTTCGGTCGGGGGCCAAGTTCTCCATGCCGGGGATGATGGACACGGTTCTCAACCTGGGGCTCAACGACCAGTCGGTGCAGGGTCTGGCCAAGCAGACCGACGACGAGCGGTTCGCCTACGACTCGTACCGCCGGTTCGTGGCCATGTACGGGCGCATCGTCCTCGGCATCCCGGGGGAGGAGTTCGACAGCCTCCTCGACGCGGCCAAGGAGCTGGCCGGGACCAGCTTCGACGCCGGGGTCCCCATCGAGCTGCTCCGGTACCTGGTCGACGCCTACCAGCAGATCGTGGAGCGCCACACCGGCAAGCCCTTCCCCCAGGATCCGGACGAGCAGCTGCGGGGGGCGATCGAGGCGGTGTTCGCCTCGTGGAACGGCCCACGGGCCATCGCCTACCGGGTCCGGGAACGCATCGCCCACGACCTGGGCACGGCGGTCAACGTGCAGGCCATGGTGTTCGGCAATCGTGACGACACGTCGGGCACCGGGGTGGGCTTCACCCGCGACCCGGCCACCGGTGCCACCGGCGAGTACGGCGACTTCCTGGTCAACGCCCAGGGCGAGGACGTGGTGGCCGGCATCAGGAACACCGAGCCGCTGGCCGCGCTGAAGGACCGCTTCCCGAAGATCCACGCCGAGCTGCTCTCCATCTTCGCCCGTCTCGAGGCCCACTACCGTGACATGTGCGACACCGAGTTCACCATCGAGCAGGGCAAGCTGTGGATGCTCCAGACCAGGGTGGGCAAGCGCACCGGACGGGCGGCGCTCAAGATGGCCGTCGACATGGTGGGGGAGCGGGCCATCCGCCTGACCAAGGAGGAGGCGATCGACCGCATCACCGGCGACCACCTCGACCAGGTCCTCCACCCGCAGTTCTCGGGTACCGGGTACGACGTGCTGACCAAGGGGCTGGGTGCATCCCCGGGCGCGGCGGTGGGCCGTGTCTACCTGACGGCCGACGACGCCCAGGCCGCGGCCGAGCGGGGCGAGAAGGTGGTGCTCGTCCGCAGCGAGACGTCCCCCGAGGACGTGCACGGGATGTTGGCCGCCGAGGGGATCCTGACGGCCAGGGGCGGCCTGGTCAGCCACGCCGCGGTGGTGGCCCGGGGTTGGGGGAAGCCGGCCGTGGTCGGAGCCGAGGCCGTCCGGGTGGCCGGCTCGTCCTTCTCGGTCGGCGATGTCGTGGTCAACGAGGGTGACTGGCTGTCGGTCGACGGCACCACCGGTGTGGTCGTGCTGGGCCAGGTGCCGGTGGCCGAGGGCCAGACCCCGCCCGAGTTCGGGACCATCCTGGGCTGGGCCGACGATATCCGTGCCGGCCGCCTCGGGGTCCGGGCCAACGCCGACAACGGACCGGATGCGGCCGCGGCCCGTGGCCACGGTGCCGAAGGCATCGGACTGTGCCGCACCGAGCACATGTTCCTGGCCGAGGACCGCCTCCCCATCGTGCGCCGGATGATCCTGGCCTCGACCCCGGCGGAGGAGGAAGGGGCGTTGGAGGCGCTGCGGGTGGCCCAGCGGGCCGACTTCGAGGAGATCCTCGAGGCCATGGACGGCCTCCCGGTGACCATCAGGCTGCTCGATCCTCCGCTGCACGAGTTCCTCCCCGATACCGGTGAGCTGGCCATCAAGGAGGCAACGTCCGGCCTGACCGAGGAGGAGCGCCGGCTCTTCGAGGCGGCCAAGGCGTGGCACGAGTACAACCCGATGCTCGGCACCCGGGGGGTGCGGCTCGGGGTCATCAAGCCCGGGCTCTACGCCATGCAGGTGCGGGCGCTCATGGAGGCGGCCCTGGACCGGGTGGCCGTGGGCGGGCACCCGGTCGTCGAGATCATGATCCCCCTGACCGTCTCCCGCGAGGAGATGGCCCTGGCCCGTACCTGGGTGGAGGCGGCCATCACCGAGGCCCGGGCGGCGGCATCGGTGCCCGGGCCGGGTTCCCGGTCGGCCAAGGCCTCCAAGGCCAAGGCGGGCTCGCTGGAGGTGTTGATCGGCACGATGATCGAGACGCCCCGCGCCGCCCTGCGGGCCGGCGAGATCGCCGAGGAGGCCGACTTCTTCTCGTTCGGGACCAACGACCTGACCCAGATGACCTTCGGCTTCAGCCGGGACGATGTCGAGGGTCGGATGATGTCGGCCTACCTGGAGCAGGGTCTGTTGAAGAACAACCCGTTCGAGGTGGTCGATCCCGACGGGGTCGGGGAGCTGGTCAGGCTGGGTGTCGAGCGCGGGCGGGCCACCCGTCCCACCCTCAAGATCGGCGTGTGCGGCGAGCACGGGGGCGACCCCGAGTCGATCGCCACCTTCGCCAAGGCCGGTCTCGACTACGTGAGCTGCTCGCCCTTCCGGGTGCCCATCGCCCGGTTGGCCGCGGCCCAGGCCGTGCTGGCCGGCTACACCACCGCTCGACCGCGCTCCGGCACAGGGCGGAAGCCGGCCGCGTCCAAGGCCGGATCCCGGGCCAAGGCCAGGAGCTGACGGCCGACGGCGTCGGCGGACGGAGCCGGACGGCAACGCGGTACCGTCGTCCCCTATGGGGATCCCCGACGAGGACGTGACCCGGGTGCGGGCCGCCACGGACATCGTGGCTCTCATCGGGGAGCATGCCGCCCTCAAGAGGCAGGGGCGACGGTGGGTCGGCCTGTGCCCGTTCCACGGTGAGAAGACCCCGTCGTTCAGCGTCAACGCCGACGAGGGCCTCTACTACTGCTTCGGGTGCGAGGCCAAGGGCGACGCCATCAGCTTCGTCCGGGCCATCGAGCACCTCGACTTCGTCGATGCGGTGCGGCGCCTGGCCGACAAGGCGGGCATCACCATCCGCGAGGACGCGGGCACGGGCCGGGACAGCCAACGCCGCAAGGTCCTGTTCGACGCCATGGAGCAGGCCACCGAGTGGTACCACCAGCGGCTGCTGGTCGGAGCCGACGCCGGCCAGGCCCGCGACTACCTGCGCAGCCGCGGGTACGACGGCGAGGTGGTCCGCCGCTTCCGCCTGGGGTGGGCACCCGACGCCTGGGACGAGCTGTGCACCGGACTCGAACTGACCAAGGAGGTGGCCGAGACCGCCGGTCTCGGTTTCGTCAACCGGCGACACCGGCTGCAGGACGCCTTCCGGGCCCGCATCCTGTTCCCCATCTGCGATCCCTCCGGCCATCCGGTGGCCCTGGGTGGACGGGTCCTGCCCGGAAGTGCCGACCCGGCCAAGTACAAGAACTCGATCGAGACGCCGATCTACTCCAAGCGCCGCACCCTCTACGCGCTCAACTGGGCCAAGCAGGACATCATCAAGTCCGAGGAGGTGGTGGTGTGCGAGGGGTACACCGACGTCATCGGCCTGTTCGAGTCGGGCGTGGAGCGGGCCGTGGCCACCTGTGGGACGGCCCTGGCCGAGGAGCACGTGAAGCTCCTCCGCGGCTTCGCGGCGCGGGTGGTGCTGGCCTTCGACGCCGACGGGGCCGGGCAGTCGGCCGCCGGCCGGTTCTACGAGTGGGAGCGCCGGCTGTCCATGGACGTGGCCGTGGCCGCCCTGCCCCTCGGGTCCGATCCCGGCGAGATGGCCCGGACCGATCCGGACGGCCTCCGGGCCGCCATCGAGGGGGCCAAGCCCTTCCTCCAGTTCCGGGTGGAGCGCATCCTCGACGCGGCCGAGCTCTCGACTCCTGAAGGTCGGGCCAAGGCAGCCGACTCGGCGCTGGCCGCGGTGGCCGAGCATCCGGACAATCTGGTCCGTGACCAGTACCTGATGCAGGTGGCGGAGCGCTGCCGGCTCGAGCCCCTGCTGCTGCGCGACCGGCTCGAGCAGCTCCGCCAGGAAGGGCCGCGGAAGGCTCCGGGAGGGGAGGCCCCGCGCCGTCCCGGGTCGGAGGCGTCGGGAACGTCCCGGTCCCCCGCCGGGGCCAGGGACGAGCTGTGGGTCCGGGAGCCGGACGACGGCGACTGGGACGCCGACGGCTTCGAGGGAGGGGGGGTCCCGAGGGGAGGCACCGCCCGATCCAACCGGGCATCGGGCGCCTTCGGTCCCATCCGCGAGTTCCGTCCCGGGCTCGAGGCCCTGCGCCTGGCCATCCACCGGCCGGCCGATGTCGGCCACCGGCTGGAGGCCGCTCTGTTCCGTGACCAGCTGCAGAGGGAGGCCTTCACGGTGCTGGCCGAGGCCGACCCCGAGGCCGAGCTCCGCCAGATCATCGCATCGGCTCCACCCCAGGTCAGCGCCCTGCTCATGCGCCTGACAGTGGAGGAACCGGTGGGCGAGCCGGACGACGTGGTCCTCCAGTTGGTCCGGGATGCGGCCCGGGGGGAACTGCAGGTGATCACGGCCGAGGCCCGGACGTCGCCGGAGGCCGCCGAGGAGGCCGCCGCCGCCTCCGCCTGGGTCCAGGAGCTGGACGATCCCGCGGCTTCGGTCGCGGCCACGGCCAGGTTGGTAGCCTGGCTGGTAGTGAGGGCACAGAAGGACACTTCGGGGCGGGGTTCGTGACCGCCGATCAGGGGGCACCATCCGTATCGGTCGTAGCGAGGCCGGTGGAGGGACCACCCTCAGGTCCGGAGGCCGACGCGCCCGCAGCCATCGATGCACTCCCGTCGGATCAGTTCGAGGCCCTCATCCGCATGGGGCGGGCTCGGGGCGGCCTGACCCAGGACGACGTGATGACCGTGCTGCGGACGGTCGAGCTCAGCGCCGATCTGATCTCCGAGGTCGTGGAGAAGATCCGGCAGGCCGGCATCGAGTTCACCTACGACACCGGTGAGACGACACTGGTGCCGATGTCCGGGGCGGTGGCGCACGACGTCTCGGACCGGCTGCTCGAGGGGTTCCCACTGATAGCGGGGGGCAACCAGGACCGGTCGGCCGACCCGTCCCCGGTGACCCCGGCGGTCCACGTGGCCGGTCTGGACCCGTCCGCGGTGACCCCGGACCCGGCCGTCGATCCGTCGACCAGGCCGGCCGCCGGCCGGCAGGATCCGGTGGCGAAGGCACCGGGCAAGAAGGAGCGGCCGGCACGGCGTACGCCGGCTTCCGACGGGTATGCCGACGGGGACGGCTTCAGGGGCTCGGCCGCCGACCCGGTGCACATGTATCTCAAGGAAATCGGCAAGGTCAAGCTCCTGGACGCCGCGCTCGAAGTGGAGCTGGCCGAGCGGATCCTGGCCGGCAACGAGGCGGCCGAGCGCCTGGCCGCCTTCGACGGCCAGCGCGGTGATGCCTACCCGGGGCGGGTCTCGGACCGGGTGCTGGTGCGCCGCGGACAGCAGGCCAAAGAGGCCCTCATCGAGGCCAACCTCCGCCTGGTGGTGTCGATCGCCAAGCGCTACCGGAACCGGGGGCTGGCCTTCCTCGACCTCATCCAGGAGGGCAACCTGGGCCTCATGAGGGCGGTGGAGAAGTTCGACCACACCAAGGGGTTCAAGTTCTCCACCTACGCCACCTGGTGGATCCGCCAGGCCATCACCCGGGCCATCGCTGACCAGGCCAGGACCATCCGGATACCCGTCCACATGGTCGAGACCATCAACAAGGTGGTGTGGGCCCAGCGCCAGCTCCTCCAGGAGCTCGGTCGTGAGCCGAGTGCCGAGGAAGTGGCCGGAAGGGTCGACTTCACCATCGAGCGGGTCCGCGAGATCCAGCGGATCAACCAGGACACCGTGTCACTCGAGCAACCGATGGGCGACGAGGACGACTTCAGCCTGTCCGACCTGATCGAGGATCGCGAGGCGGTGGTGCCCGACGATGCGGCGGCCCGGATGATGCTCGACGATGCGCTGCGGGAGGCGCTCGGCCATCTCTCGCCCCGCGAACAGGATGTGGTCAGGCTGCGCTTCGGCCTCGAGGACGGGAAGGTCCGTACCCTCGAGGAGGTGGGCAAGGCCTTCGGGGTGACCCGCGAGCGCATCCGCCAGATCGAGGCGAAGACGCTGGCCAAGTTGCGCCGGCCGGAGTCCGCCCAGCTGCTCCGCGACTACCTCGACGAAGCCTGAGCCCGGCCCGGTGCCGGGGCGGGCTCAGGACCGCCGGCCGTTGAGGGCGATGGCCAGGTCCTCGGCCAGATCAAGGGCGATGGCGTCAGCCGCCTGGTCCCCGTCCCGCCACCCGAGGCGCACCCCGATGCTGTCCTTCAGGCGCTCGACCCCGAGGGTGGCGGCCGCTTTGGTCTTGCTGCCGATGAGCCCGGCCGTCCCGGACACCGGGGGCGAGCGGCCGATCCCACCGGCGAAGCGGGCGATCTGCTCGTAGCGCTCCCGGCCCGCCCTGGACCCGAGGGTGTATCCGATGCAAAAGGCGATGGCCGTGCCCACGCGAAACTTCACTGGGCCATTGTGCCCGGAGTGGGGGCGCCGTGCATCTTTACCCGTGAGCCGGGTGCCCACCGGCTAGTGTCCTCTTTCGCGCTGCCGCACCGTCGAGCAGCGGAGCCTGCTTTCCGGGGTAGCTCAATCGGCAGAGCGAGCGGCTGTTAACCGCTAGGTTGAGAGTTCGAGTCTCTCCCCCGGAGCATCGTCCTCGTACAGCGGGTACGGATGGTCGAGGCTCGGCGGCTCGTGGGTCCTGGGGTCTCCGGGTCGTCGAGGTCTCATAGGTTGCGGAGACTCTGGCGGTGAAGTCTCTGGGCCGGGGGAGTGGCATATGGTGGATCGAGGTTTCATGATTCCGTCGACCCGGTGTTCCCCCATGCGATCCGATGCGTCCGGTGGTGCGCTATGAGCGATCCCGTCGACGAACCGCCTTCGGCACTGTCGAGTGACGTGAACTGCGAATCCCGACATGGAGGTGGCGAAGTCTGGTTGTCGGAGCGGATCGAACTCCGACCCGCGCTCGTCCAGGGTTGCATCGAGTGGCTCGAGAACCAGCCCGGGGTCGATCGCGTGATCTACGAAGGAGCTGATGTGCTGCTGGTCGATGGCCGGTTCGACGAGGCCCTCCAGGACGGGCTGAGGGCCTGGTGGAGTGAGCGGATCGACGAGCCCACCTGAGGCGGGCGTTGGCGGAGGATGGTGCGGTGGCGGATCCTCGACTTGTCGAGGTCGAAGCCGTACGGGTCCCCGATCGGGCAGCGTGAGGTGCATCCACCCGTTTGGTCCCGCTGAGGGCCGACAATGTGACCAAGGACCCTGGAAGTCGCTCCGGCAAGTGGGCGACGATGACTGTGAGGGACACCGGACTCGGCACCTTCCTGGTTCGATGGGAACGGATTGGAGGCATTGCCATGGCGATGTTGTGTTTTCTGGGCATGTGGGCGCTCTACATCTGGCTGGCTCGAACGTGCCTCCGAAAGTCTGTGGCCACGGCCAGGGCCACGGACCGCACGTCCATGGATGCCCCGGGAAGCCCTCTTCGTGGAGGGGTCCCGGACACCGTTCCCGTGGAGTGGATCGAGGCCTACAGGGCGGAGAACGGTGCCTGATCCCGTGACGGATGTGGAGTCGCCGGTCGATGACATCGGCTTTGCCACGCCCGGTGATGCCGACAGGGTCGTTGCCATCGAGTCGTGGAATGAATCCGGGGTGGACATGGTCACTGTCGAGTTCACGGACGGGCAGATCCAAAGCATGCCCATGACCAAATCCGAAGCTCGGGTGAAGGCGGAACGTTGCTTCGGGTCCGACGGGATCACTGAGACCAAGAGGAACGGGATCTCACATCGATGGACCCGGCGGTCACGCCCCGAATGACCCGAAGACGATCCCGTCATCGTCAAATGTGATGATGGCGGGAGCGGATGTGAGTGTGTCAGAATTTTCGAGAGGGAAG
>JBEKOI010000041.1:0-18119 GCA_049521915.1 Acidimicrobiales bacterium
GGCCGGCCATGAGCAGTCCGCCCCCCATCAGCAGCAGCCCGGTCCCCACCACCAGGCGCGAGCCGACCTTGAGGGCCACCACGGCGGCGATGGGGGTGAACACGGCGGCCACGATGGCGAAGGGCAGGGTGTGCACGCCGGCCGACAGGGCCGAGTATCCCTTGACGAATTGGAAGTACTGGGTCACGAGGAAGATGAAGCCGAAGAGGCAGAAGAAGGCCACGGCGATGGACACCGCCCCGCCACTGAAGCGCGGGATGGTGAAGACGCGCACGTCGAGGAGCGGCTTCTCGGTCCGGAGCTCGACGAGGGTGAACACGGTGAGGAGCCCGGCCGCGGCGGCGAAGCAGGCCAGCGTGCCCACCGAGGCCCACCCCCACTGCGGGCCCTCGATGATGGCCAGCACCAGCAGGGTCACGCCGGCCGTGGAGATGAGCACACCCCGGGTGTCGAAGCGGTGGCGCTTCTCGGCCTCGAGCTTCGGGATGAGGAGGTGGCTGCCGATGAGGGTGACGACCACGATGGGGACGTTGACGAGGAAGATGGATCCGTACCAGAAGTGCTCGAGCAGCGCCCCGCCTGTGATCGGTCCGAAGGCCACCGCGATCCCCGAGGTCGCCCCCCAGATGCCGAGCGCCTTCTGCCGCTCGCTGTGGTCGGTGAACACGGTGGTCAGGATGGCCAGCGTGGCCGGGAAGATGAAGGCGGCGGCCACGCCCATCAACGCCCTCGCCGCGATCAGGGTGCCGGTGGAATGGCTGGCCGCCGCGGCCGCGGAGAAGATCCCGAAGAAGACCAGTCCGACCTCCATCACCCCCTTGCGGCCCAGCCGGTCGCCGATCCCGCCCCCGGCCAGGAGCAGCCCCGAGAAGGCCAGGCTGTAGGCGTCGACGATCCACTGCAGCGAGGTGGTCGACGCCCCGAGGTCGCGGCTGAGGGTGGGCAGGGCCACGTTGACGATGGTGTTGTCCACCACGACCAGAAAGACCGAGAGGCAGAGCACCGGGAGCATCATCCACCGGCGTTCGTGGGAGGTGGGGGGCGAACCGGTGGGCGTGGCGGGCGAGGTGGTGGGTGTGGCGGGCGGTGTGGCGGGCGAACTGGTGGGTGTGGTGGGCGCCATCTGAGCTCCTTCGACCATGAAGAACAGTGTCCCATTGTTATAGCACGTTGTTCTTCTGTACCATGCATCTGTGATCACGACGGCCAGGACCAGGACCCCGAGCGCGGGCATGGAGACGGCGCTGCTCGCCGCGGCCTCCGATCTCCTCGAGCGCGAAGGGCCCGAAGCCCTCTCCATCCGGCGCATCGCCGCCGCCGCCGGGGTGGCCCCGATGGGCGTGTACAACCACTTCTCGTCGAAGTCGGGCATCGTCGAGGCGCTGTTCGTCGAAGGGTTCGACCGGCTCGGCCTGGCCATGGTCACCCTCAACGAGATCGCCGATCCGCTGGAGGCGCTGGTCGAGGGCGGTCGCCGGTACCGGGCGCTGGCGCTGGCCCACCCCATGGCCTACCAGCTCATGTTCCTGCGGGCCGTCCCCGGCTTCGAACCCAGCCCCGAGGCCAAGGCCGTGGCCGCCCGGGCCTTCGAGGGACTGGTGGCGGCCGTGCGCCGGGCCATGGCGGCCGGGATCATCGAGGATCGTGATGCCGAGATGACCTCGCAGATGATCTGGGCCTCGATCCACGGGTGGGTCTCCCTGGAGCTGTGCGGGATCGGATTCGTCGAGGACACCGACCGGGGTGCGGAACTGCTCTGCGCGGTCATGCTGGCCGGTCTCGGACCCCGTTCACCTGCATCGTTGCCCACGAGTTGAGGGCCGCCGCCGGCCGGTGTAGGAATGGGGACTGACACACCGAGGGGTGCCATGGGGCGGTCGCGCGCGTCCGGTGTCGGCACGGTCGTTTCCCGACCATCCACCACTGTCTAATTGCCTGTGGTTAGGGTTTTTGGGCACGGAGCGTAGGTCGAGGAGCTGATGCCCATGATCCTTGTGATCATCATTGCGGCGGCATGGATTGTGATCCTGGCCCCCAGTCTGATGAAGCGTCGCTCGCAGAGCGTCGGGGAGATCGGCTCGATCTCCCACTTCCACCGTCAACTCCGCGTGCTCGAGCACTCCGGCCCCCAGCCCATCGTGACCCCGGCCTACCGGCTGCGTTCGGTCGATGGTGGCGGGGCCACGACCCAGGCGCCAGGCGGTCCCGAGGCCCCCGCCCCCGTGCTCTCGGTCGTAGGGGCGAGCCAGCTGCCCCGTCCCGCACTCGCCTTCCTGGGCGACGATCCGGGCGACGGTTCCGGCGTGCAGCCGGGCGCGTCGCAGCCGGGCGCGTCGCAGCCGGGCGACTGGCAGCCGGGCCACTGGCCGGTCGGCTCCCCTCGGGAGCGATTGGTCTTCGACGCCTCCGCCGGGCAGATCGGGCCGCGGCCGGCCCTGCCTGTCACCGCCGCGGGAACCGGCATGCCGGGCCGGATGGGCACGACCGATGCCCGCCTCCTGGTTCGCCGGCGGCGGCGCGACACCCTCACGGTGATGGCCGCCGTGTTCGTCGTCACCCTGGCCATCGGGTTCGTGCCCGGGGCCTCCGCGGCGTGGGTCCTCACCGCGCTGTCCGGAGTCGCCCTGGCCGCCTACGTGGCCCTGTTGGTGCACCTGCGCCGGATGGCCGAGGAGCGGGAACGAAAGCTCCGCTACCTGAAGCCCGAGGGCTCGGTCGTGTCCGAGACGGGTCGCGCTGCGCGGGCCCCGATCACCATGAGCGGGCGGTACGCGCACCCGTCGAACCCGGCCTTCGCGGCGCGCTGAACCTGTCCCGGCGCCGTCGCGGTGCTGGGCGCCGGGATGATTCGCCCGCCCGAGGCTGCTCCCGGGTGACAGAGCGGTCTGGTCACCACACGAAGCCCCCCGGCCTCTCGGCCCTCCGGCCCCTCTGTGACACCCCCCTGGCATCGTGGGACATGGCCGTGATCGCCCCGCAGACCGAGCAGACAGAACCGACTCAATCGGCGCAGGCCGAGGCGGCGCAGACCGAGCCGGCGCAGACCGGGCCGGCGCAGACCGGGCCGGCGCAGACCGGGCCGGCGCAGACCGAGGCGGCGCAGACCGAGGCGGCGCAGACCGGGCCCCACGGCCTGTTCGCCGTGCTCGACGCGGCCGACGCGGCGCTCGACGCTCTCGACCCTTCGTGCTTGTCGGTGGAGGACACAGCCCGTGTGGTTACCCGGCTGACCCGCCACGAGCGGAAGGTGGTGGCCGTCAAGACGACCTCGGCCGCCCGTCTGGCTGAAGGGAGCGCCTTCGCCGGGGCCGGCCACCGCTCGGCGGCCGAGTTCCTGGCCGCCACGACCGGGGACTCGCTCGGCGAGGCGAAGGACCTGATCCGTCTGGGGGAGGCCCTTACTGGCCAGCCCGAGCTGGCCGAATCCTTCCGGACCGGCAAGCTCTCCCGCCGGCGGGCCGCCCGGGTGTCCGATGCGGTCAGGGTCAACCCGGCCAAAGAGGCTGAGCTGGTGGGCAGTGCCGAGTCCGACTCCGAGGCCACCCTGGCCGAGCGGTGCCAGCGGGCCAAGGCCGAGGGACGCTCGGGTGAGGCCGAGGCCCGCCACTTCCGAAAGCTCCACGAGGACCGGAGGTGTCGGACCTTCACCGACGACGACGGGGCCTTCCGCCTCCAGGCCGTGCTGGCCCCCGAGGCCGGGGCCGGGGTGCTGGCCGCCTTGGAGGCCCAGACCGACCGGCAGTTCCAAAAGGCCCGCCGAGAGGGCCGCTTCGAGATGGCCGACGCCTACCGGGCCGACGCCCTGGTGGCCCTCCTCACCGGCCAGGGGATCCTCACCCCGAAGAGAGACGGAGACGACAGGGCACCGACGGGCGACGGAGGCGACGCGGCCCCGAATGGGGACGGAGGCGACGCGGCCCCGAATGGCGACGGAGGCGACGCGGCCCCGAATGGGGACGGAGGCGACGCGGCCCCGAATGGGGCCGGAGACGACGCGGCCCCGACCAGACCCGGCCCCGATCCCCGGGCCACCGTCTCGGTGGTGGTGGACCTCGGTGCCCTGCGCCGGGGCTCGGTGGGCGAGGGGGAGCGTTGTGAGATCCCCGGGGTGGGCCCGGTGGCCGTCGAGTACGCCCGCACCATGCTGGGCCGGGCCCTGGTGGAGGTGCTCATCGCCAAGGGCACCGACGTCACCACCGTCTACTCGGCCGGTCGCCACGTGCCCAGGCGGGTCCGGTCGGCCCTCTTACTCCGGGACCCGAGGTGTGTGGTGCCCCACTGTGACGCCCGCCTGGGACTGGAGGACGACCACTGGGTCACCGACTTCGCCAATGGCGGCCTCACCGGCCTCGACAACCTGGCCCGGCTCTGTCGCAAGCACCACCTCGACCGCACCCACCGCGGGTTCGAGCTGACCAGGACCGAGGACGGGTGGGTGTGGACCGCCCCTCACCACCCGGTCGCACCCAAGCGTCCGAAACCGAAGCGCAGGCGAAAGGCCACCGCCCCGCCGCCGGGCACCGGCCCGCCGCGGTTCGACCCGCCGCCGGACCAGCCCCCGCCCGACCGCCGGGAGTGAGCCCTTGCCCGGGCGCGGGCCGAAGCGCAGGCGAGGAGCAGCCCGGGTGTGTCACGGACCGCGGAACAGGAGCCAGATGAGGCGGCGAAGAAGGTCGCCCCGATGACACGCGGACCGCGAGCATCGGGTCGCGTCGTGATCGACGCTGGGACCACTCAGCGGGACAGAGAACAGACCGTCGCGGCTTGTTGAGCCGGCCCGGGCGCCTCTGGTTAGTATGCGGCCATGACCTCTTCCTCATCGATTGACGCATCGATTGACGCATCGGATTCATCGGCCAGCGCGGTGGCCCGGTCTCTGGACGGGAGGGCGCTGCTCACCCACCCCTTCTACCGTCGCTGGGAGGCGGGGGAGCTGACGATGGGCGAGCTCCGCGAGTACGCCGTTCACTACCGGGCCTTCGAGGCCGCGCTTCCGGCGGTGCTCACCGCGGTGGTCGACCGGCTGCACGCCGAAGGCGAGACCGAGGCGGCCGCCATGGTGGAGGACAACCTGGCCGACGAGCTCGGCCGCCCCGAGCCGCACCTGGCCCTCTTCGACCGCTTCGCCGGGTCACTTGGCGGTACGGCCACGGCCTCAACCACGGCCACGGCGCCTGCGACGGCCACGGCGCCCGGTCCCGCAGCCGAGGCATTGGTCGACACCTACTTCGAGCTCGTGGCCGACGGGCCGGTGGCGGCCCTGGCCGGGCTGGCGGCCTACGAGACCCAGGCGTCAGCCATCGCCTCGTCCAAGGCCGACGGCCTGCGCCGCTGGTACGGGGTGGACGCCGGCGGCACGGAGTTCTGGGACGTGCACGCCGACATGGACGCGGGTCACGGCGAGTGGGCCGTCGCCGCCCTCGATCTGCTCGGAGCCGACCCGGTAGAGGTGGCCGCGGCCGCCCGCCGGGGTGCCGAGGCGTGGTGGGCCCTGCTCGACGAGCGCCAGGCCGAAGCGCCGGCCTCAGCCGAGCTCTGTCCCCACCACTGAGACGAACGAGACCATCTCGCCGGGGTAGCCGCCCAGGTTGTGGGTGAGGGCGAGCGTCCGGTCGGTGTTGATCTGACGTTCGGGGGTGGCCTCGCCCCGCAGTTGCAGCCAGGTCTCGAAGAACATGCGGAGGCCCGAGGCGCCCACCGGGTGGCCGAAGCTCTTGAGCCCCCCGTCGGGGTTGACCGGCAGCTCGCCGTCACGGTCGAACGTGCCCGCCAGCACCTCCTTCCACGCCGTGCCCCGCTCGGCGAACCCGAGGTCCTCCATGAGCACCAGCTCGGTGGGAGTGAAGCAGTCGTGCACCTCGGCCATGGCCAGTTGGCGGCGCGGATCGGTGATGCCGGCCTGGGCATAGGCGTCCTCGGCGGTCCGGGCGCACTCCGGGAACCACGTGTAGTCGTAGTCGGGGTCGATGAGACCCGAGCCGCTGCCGGCCGAGAACGACAGTGCCTTGATGTAGAGGGGCCTGTCCGTGTAGCGGTGGGCGTCCTCGGCCCGGACCACGATGGCCGCGGCGGCACCGTCGGCCACACCGGCGCAGTCGAACACGCCGAGGCGGCCGGCCACCCGCGGTGACGCGCAGATGGTCTCGGTGGAGACCTCCTTGCGGAACTGGGCCCGGGGGTTGACCGCGCCGTTGCGGTGGTTCTTCCACGAGATGCGGGCCAGAACCTCGGACAATTCGTCCTCCCCGACGCCGTACTTCTTGGCGTAGGCCGGAGCCACCATGGAGAACATGGCCGCCGCGGTGAGGGTGCGGGCGGTGCCGTCGTTGGGGATGGGGAAGGCGTTGAGGCCCTGGTACCCGGAGTCCTTGACCTTCTCCGCGCCCACTGCCATGGCCACGTCGTAGGCCCCCGACGCCACCGCGTAGGCCGCGGCCCGGAGCGCTTCGGACCCGGTGGTGCAGTAATTCTCGACCCGGGTCACCGGCTTGCCCTCGAGCTGAAGGGGCCGGGCCAGCGTGATGCCGCTCATCCCCGACTGGGCCGTGCCGAACCAGTAGGCGTCCACGTCCTCCTTGGTCACCCCGGCCGAGGCGAAGGTGTCGCCGGACGCCTCGACGATCAGGTCGTCGAGCCCTTTGTCCCAGTGCTCCGCGAAGCGGGTGCAACCCATGCCCACGATCGCCACCCGGTCCTTGATCCCATGCGATGCCAACGTCTGTCTCCTCTGTCCAGTCCTCTGTCCAGTTTCCTTTACGAATCTGTCTCTGTCCGTATCGGCCCCGGATCCTCCTGTCTCTGTCCGGATCGGCCCCGGTTCCCCCTGTCTCTGTCCGGATCGGCCCGTGCAGCCCGGCCCGGATCGGTTCGGCGCGGTCAGCCCCCGGCCGACCCCTCCCCGTCCCCACCGACGGCGCGCACCGGCTTCGCCTTCCAGAAATAGTCGTGGATGCCGTCGGCGGTGAACAGCTTCCGGAAGGTCATGGTGACCCGGTCGCCGATGGCCACCGTGTCGGGGTCGACATCGGTGAGCTCGACCGGAAACCGCCCACCGCCGTCGAAGTCGAGCACCGCGAACACGATCGGGGGACTGGGCGAGTAGGCCAAGCGGTCGATGGTGTAGGTGGCGATGGTGGCCTGGGTGCCGGCCATGTCGATGGGGTCCATGTCGTCGACGGCACCACCTTTCATCGACACCCGTGAAGGGGGCAGGTGCACGGCCTCGGAGGTGCGGTCGCGGGAACCCACGAAGCCGAATTTCCAGTCCTCGCTGCGCCAGGCCGCGGAGGCCGAGACCCGCTGGGGTTCGGGCCGGCGGGGCGGCTCGGTGGTGACCATCCCGCGCCACGACAGGAACTTTCCGTAGCTGAGGTCGGCGCCGCCGGCGATCTGGTCGGCCACCGGCTCGGCCGGGGTCCACGACGAGCGGGCCCCGGTGGTCCGGAACACGAGCACGTCGGCCCCGTCGGCCAGGGCCACCACGGCCAGCACCTGGCCGGGACCTGACTGCTCGAGCATGGAGGCCAACACCAGGCCGGGGTGGGCGGTGCCGGTCTGCCCCACCGTCGAGCCCAGATCGTCGACCACGGCCCCGTCGCCCACCCCGAGCTTGCGGGCGAGGGCCTTGACCGCCCGGCCGTGCATGCCGGTGACGGCCACCTGGTCGACCTGGTCGGCGCTCACTCCCGCCGTCTTCAGCGCCGACTCCCACGCCTCGGCGCCGAGCGGCACGTAACGGGTCTCGCCGAACCGCTCCTCCCAGACCTTCGAGCGGCGGTCGCCGGCGGTGCGCCACCGGTCGAGGAATTCATCGCTCACCGAGGCCCCGCCCAGGTACTCGGCGATCACCGGCGTACCCGGGGCGTCGTCCCCCACCAGGACAGCCGCGGCGCCGTCGCCACCGGCCGACTCGTCGCCCGAGGTGGGAAGGCCGTCGCGCAGGTCGGCCAGGACGACCAGCGTCGTTCCCGAACCGGCGGCGCCCAGGCTCGAGCGCAGGGCCCCGGACCCCGACCGGAGGGCGCCACCGAAATCGAAGGCGGCCACGTGGGAGGGTTGGCGCAGGGCGGCGTGGATGGCGGTGGCGTTGGTCTTGTCCAGGTAGGCGGGCGTGGCCGTCGAGAACCAGATGGCGTCCGGTGCCGCCCCCGGGGCCGACCGCAGGGCCAGGCGGGCCGCCTCCACCCCCATGGTGGTGGTGTCCTCGTCGTGGGAGGCCACCGAGCGGGTGCCCTTGCCCCCTCCGGTGCCGAACACCTCGGCCACCGCCGACCGCTCGAGGCGCCGATAGGGGACATACCCGGCGATGCTGGTGATGCCTCTCATCTGGTTCGATGTTCCCTTCGTTGGCCTCGACCGCCTCCTCATCCTATGATGACCACAGTATCTGACGGTCAGTCAGGAAACCACTGCGGCAGTCGCCGCGCCCGACAACGGAGGCCCGACCAATGGACTTCGAGTTCACCCCGGAACAGCTCGAGTTCGTCAAGGAGGTCGAGGACTTCCTCGACGCCAACGACGATCCGGAGGTCTTCGACGTCACCCGCGAGAACATGGCCCAGATCGTCGACACCCCGCTCCGGCGCCAGTTCATGGCCAAGGTCGGGGAGCAGGGGTGGCTCGGGATCACCTGGCCCGAGGAGTACGGGGGCAAGGCCGGCGAGGGCATCTACGAGTACCTGCTCAACGAGGCGCTGGCCGCCCGGGGCGGGCCGCAGATCGGCAAGGGCGTGGGCATCATCGGCAAGACCATCATCAGCCACGGCAGCGAACGCATGAAGCAGGAGTTCCTGCCCAAGATCCTCCGCAACGAGGTCGAATTCGCGGTCGGCTACTCCGAGCCCAACGCCGGCTCCGATGCCGCCTCCATGCAGTTGAAGGCGACCAAGGTGGACGGGGGGTGGAACCTCAACGGCCAGAAGACCTGGACCACCTCGGCCCACTTCGCCGACTGGTACTGGGTGGGTGCCCGCACCGACCCCGATGCCGTCAAGCACTTCGGGATCACGCTGTTTCTGGTGCCGATGGACCATCCGAACATCACCGTCAAGGAAATCTGGACGATGGGCGACGAGCGGACCAACGAGGTCTACCTCGACGACGTGTTCGTTCCCGACGACTACGTGGTGGGCGAGCTCAACAAGGGGTTCCAGTACATCTCCGAGGCCCTCGACCTCGAGCGCTTCACGCTGTTCACCTACTCGCCCATCGCCCAACGACTCGACCTGCTGACCGAGTACGTGAAGCACGCCACCCGGGACGGCGAGCCGCTCAAGGACGACGCCGTGGTCAGGTCGCGGATCGCCCAGCTCCACACCCAGGCCGAGGTGGCCCGCGTGCTCGGCCTCAAGTTCGTCTTCGCCTCGTCCCAGGGCGGGGCCCCGCCCACCTCGGAAGCGTCCGAGTACAAGCTGTACACCACCGAGTACTCGCGCCGGCTGGCCAACGCCTCGATGGACATCGGTGGGCCCGGCACCCAGCTGCGGGTCCGCGACGAGGACGCCCCGATGGTGGGCCGGGCCGAATCGACCTACCGCTACACGGTGATCGACACCATCGGCGGCGGCGCCTCGGAGATCCAGAAGAACATCATCGCCCGCCGCAAGCTCGGCCTGCCGAAGAATTTCTGATCCCGCCATCCCGCCATCCCGCCCGACGCCCGACCTCCGACGCCCGTGACCGACCCACCTCCGACCTTCGACCTCCGACTTCCGACGCCCGCGACCGACCCACCTTCGACCTCCGACTTCCGACGCCCGTGACCGACCCACCTCCCACCGCGCGAGCTGCCCCGCCGTCGCCGTCCATCGGATCCGACGGCCCGGGCGGACCGCTCGAAGGCGTCACCGTGCTCGACCTGGCCAGCGTCGGTCCCGCGGCGCGGTGCACCCGCCTGCTGGCCGACTACGGCGCCACCGTGGTCAAGGTGGGCGCGGCCCCGGGGACGGGAGCCCAACCCATCACGCCACCCTTCTACGCCTACAGCGGCTCGCGTTATCTCCTGCGCACCGCCATCGACCTCAAGGTCGAAGAGGGCCGACAGGCGTTCCTGGCCCTGGTGCGGACGGCGAACGTCGTGGTCGAGAGCTTCCGGCCGGGGGTGGTCGATCGGTTGGGTATCGGTTTCGAGGATCTCCGTGCCGTCAATCCCGGGATCATCCTGTGCTCGACTACCGGCTACGGCCAGACCGGGCCCCGCGCCGCCTGGGCCGGCCACGACATCAACTACCTGGCCCAGGGCGGGTACCTGGCCACCACCGAGCCCGCGGCCGACGGCGGCCCCCCGGTGTCCGGTGCCACCATCGCCGACGCCGCCGGCGGAGGCATGCATGCGGCCTTGGCGGTGATGGCCGCGCTGGTCGGGCGGGCCGCGGGCGGACCGGGCGTGCACCTCGACGTGTCCATCGCCGACGGCGTGCTCTGGCTCACCTCACTGGCGGTCGACGAGTACCTGGCCACCGGGGCCGACGTCGGCCACGGCCGGAACATCATCACCGGTCGCTATGCCTGCTACGACACGTACCGGGCCGCCGACGGTGGCTGGCTGGCGGTGGGGGCCATCGAGCCCAAGTTCTACGCCAACCTGTGCCGGCTCCTCGGGTGCGAGCAGTGGGCGGACCACCAGCTCGACGACGGCGTCCAGGACAAGATCCGTTCCGACTTCAAGGCGGCCTTCGCGGCCAAGGACCGTGACGCCTGGGTGGCCGAGCTGGCCGCGGCCGACACCTGCGTCACGCCGGTGCTGTCGGTGGCCGAACTGGTCGGGGACGAGCAGTTCCTGGCCCGTGATGCCTTCGTCGACGCCGTCACCGGGCCGCCGGGTGCCGGTGGGGGCGCCGCGGCCGGGCCGCCTGGTCACGGCGCGGCGGGCTCGGCCGGCGGGGGCGAGCCGACCCGTTTCCGCCAGGTGGGACCGGTCCTGGCCGGCATGCGGTCGCCCCGGCAACCGGTGGTGGCCGGCGACCCGCTGCACACCGACACCGACCGGCTCCTGGCCGCGGCGGGGCTGGCTCCATCGCACATCGGCGGTCTACGGGAACGGGGGATCGTGGCGTGAGCGCCATCGGCATCGACGACATCGAAGGCCTCATCGGGGTCGAGCAGTACGAGGAGGAGGGGGAGTTCCCCGTCGAACAGGGTTACGTGTGGACCACGTGCTCGTCGGTGGAGAACGGCAACCCCATCTTCTGGGACGAGGAGGTGGCCGAAGCGGTGACCGGGGGGCCGATCGCTCCGCCGACCATGGTCTCGGTGTGGTTCCGTCCCCACCACTGGGCCCCGGGACGGACCACCATGGGGTTGCCCCTGCAGGTGCACTTCGACCTGAAAGAGGGACTCGGGCTGCCCGAGGCGGTGATGAGCGACAACACCATCGTCTTCCACGAGCCGGTCCGGCCCGGCGACCGGCTGGTGACCCGGCAGATCCTCCGGTCGGTGAGCGACGAGAAGACGACCAAGCTGGGCACGGGCCGGTTCTGGGTCATCGATGTCGAGTACCGCAACCAGCGCGGCGAACTGGTGGCCGTCGAGAGCTACACCGGGTTCGGCTACCGGCGGACCGAGGCCGCGGATGCAACGGCGGCCCGGTCATGAGCGCAGCCGCGGTCACCCGCCTGCTCCTCTCGGACGTGAAGGTAGGGGACGAGCTGCCCGAGCTGGCCTACCCGGTCACCGCCACCACCGTGGTGCTGGGCGCACTGGCCGCCCGTGACTGGCGGCCCATGCACCACGACAAGGATTTCGCCGTGCACCGGAACGGGACCCGTGACATCTTCCTCAACACGCCCAACCAGGCGGCCTGGTTCGAGCGGTTCGTGACCGACTGGACCGGTCCCTACGGGCGGCTGCGACGGATGACCTTCCGGATGCTCGGCTCCATCTTCCCGGGCGACACCATGGTGTTCACCGGCGTGGTCACCGACACCGGGGTGGATGCCACCGGGTGCGGCTGGGCCGCACTCGACATCGCCGTCTCGGTCGACGGTGACCCGAAGACCACCTGCCAGGCCCGGGTGGCACTGCCGGTGGACGAGGACGACAACCCCTGGACCCGTACCGGCGACCGGTGGCAGCCATGACTGGCCCGCAGTCATCACCTGCCGCATTCCGCCGGCCATCACCCGCCATCCGCCGGCCATCACCCGCCATCCGCCGGCCATCACCCGCCATCCGCCGGCCGTCACCGGCCGCATCCCGCCGGCCGTCACCGGCCGCATCCCGCCGGCCGTCACCCATCGCATCATCCGAAGCGTCACCCGAAGAGGAGAGCTGACCATGCTGGACCTGCAATTCAGTGCCGAACAAGAGATGCTGCGGGAGACGGTACGCGGGGTGTGCGCCACGGCCTGCCCGTTCGAGGTGGTCCGCCAGCTCGAAGACGATCCCATCGGGTACTCACCCGAGCTGTGGAAGCAGCTGGCCCATCTCGACCTCATCGGCCTCCAGCTCCCCGAGGAGTACGGCGGTTCGGCCATGACGGCGTTGGAGTCGGTGGTGCTCTACGAGGAGTTCGGCCGAGCGCTGGCACCGTCGCCCCACTTCGTCAGCTCCATCCTGGCCGGCGGCGCGCTGACCGTTGCCGGGAGCGACGAGCAGAAGCAGGCGTGGCTGCCCCGACTGGTGACCGGCGAGGCCATCCTCACCCCGGCCTGGCTCGAGCCGGAGAACGGCTTCGGCGAAAAGGGCGTCCAGGTCCGCGCCGTCCCCGACGGCGACGGTTTCACCATCACCGGCACGAAGCGCCACGTGGGTTTCGCCAAGGCCGCCACCGCGCTGATCGTCCTGGCCCGGACCGGGGACGGCCCCGCCGACGTCGATCTCTTCGTGGTCGACACCGGGGCCGACGGCGTGACCCTGACCCAGCAGATGGGCATCGCCTCGGACACCCAGTACCGGGTCGACCTCGATCATGTCCGGGTCACCCCGGCCGATCGCATCGGGGCGGCCGGCACCGGGTGGTCCACCTGGGACACGGTCATGCATGACGGGATCATCATGGCCGCGGCCCAGGCCGTCGGCGGCGCCCAGTACGCCATGGACATCACCGTGCAGTACGCCAAGGACCGCCAGCAGTTCGACAAGCCGCTGGGCGCGTTCCAGGCCCTGGCCCACTACCTGGCCGACGGGGCCACCACCGTGGACGGGGCCGAGGTGCTGGTCCACGAGGCGGCCTGGGCCCGCTCGGAGGGCCGGAGCGTGGCCAAGCTGGCCCCGATGGCCAAGCTCTTCGCCTGCCAGGCCTTCCGCGACGTGACCGCCACCGCCCAGCAGATCTTCGGGGGCATCGGATTCACCGTGGAGTTCGACATCCAGCTCTACTTCCGCCGGGCCAAGCAGCTCCAGATCTCCTGGTGGGACACCCGCTACCTCGAGGAGCTGGTGGCCGCGGCCGTCCTCGACGCCTGAGGCCGGGCCTCCCTGGTCGGCTCGTGTCCGACCAGGGCACCGAACCGCCCGCGGCAGGCCGCCGGTGCGCTACGGTCGCAGCGGGACCGGGGAGGGTCGCCGGCACCGAGCACTGGGGGATATGCCATGGCAGCAGACACATCGGTGGCGGCTCCGGGCGCAGGGGGTGGGGCGGCGCCGCGTCACGGGGCCCTGTTCCGTTTCCTGTTCGTCCACGAGATCGACGAGTACCCGGCCAACGCCAAGCGCACCGCCTACCTGGCTCTGGCCGTGCTGGCCACCATCGTCCTCTACTACACCTACTTCACGCAGACCGGAGTGACCCCGCAGATTCTGCAGTACTACCACATGTCCTTCGCCTTCTACGTGGGCATCGTGGTGGTGTCCAACCTCATCGGCGCCTTCGCCTCACTGCCGGCCAGCAAGACGGACAAGCTGGGCCGCTCCAACGTGATCATCTACGGGCTGCTGATGGTCGGACTGCTGGTGGCCGTGGGGGTGCCGGCGACGACGACTGAGTGGCAGTTCGCCGTGGTCATCTCCGCCCTCGGTCTGGTGGAGGGCGCCATCCTGGTGGCCACCCCGGCCCTCGTCCGCGACTTCAGCCCGCAGCTGGGACGGGCCTCGGCCATGGGCTTCTGGACGGTGGGGCCGGTGGCCGGCAGCCTGATCACCTCCATCGTGGCCACCAACACCCTCAACCACTTCCTGCGGAACAGCGGGGTGTCGGGGTTCAAGAGCCAGTTCCTCATCTCCGGCATCAGCTCGCTGGTCGTCTTCCTGCTCGCCCTGTTCTGGATGAAGGACCTGTCGTCCAGCCTGCGCGACCAGTTGATGGTGTCCGAACAGGACAGGGCCCTGGTGGAGGCCCGGGCCCGGGGCCTGTCGGAGACCGAGATCCTCACCGCCACCACCCATCCGTGGCGCCAGATCCTCAAGTGGGACCTGGTCGGTTCCGCTCTTGGCATCTCCCTCTTCCTGCTCGTGTACTACGCGGCCTCGGCCTTTTTCACCATCTACTGGGCCACCGTGTTCAAGAGCTCCGACGGCCTCAACCTGACCACGTCGGACGCCAACTACCTCAACACCTGGTACTGGGGGGCCGACGCCGTCGCCCTCATCGTCTTCGGCATACTGTCCGACAAGCTGCGGGTGCGGAAGCCACTCATGCTGGTGGGCGCGGCCGGCTCCATCGTCATGCTCATCCTCTTCCTGCACCAGGCCAACCATCCCTACACCGGCTTCGGCACGCTGATAACCCTGGAGGTGCTGCTGGCCGCCTTCATCTCGCTGACCTATGCGCCGTGGATGGCCGCCTACACCGAGATGGTCGAAGCCAAGAACCCGGCCCTGGTGGGCACCGGGCTGGCCCTGTGGGGATGGATCCTCCGGTTGACGGTCGGCCTCTCCTTCATCTTCCTCCCGCTGGTGGTCAACGCGGTCAACCCGGTGGTCGACAACCTCGTCTACGCCCAGACGCCGCCCACCGGTAACGCACCCTTCAACGTCCAGGCCTTCCAGCTGGCCCATCCGGCTTCGGTGGCCTTCGCCGAGGCCAACGCCAGCTGGCTGAAGGTCCTGAGCTCCCCCCAGAACGCGCCCATCGCCGCCGCCGCCAACAAGCACCCGACCCCGGCCAACCTGGCCGCCTTCCAGAAGGCGGTGGGCCCGGTGGTGTTCGCCAAGGCCATCGCCCACCTGACCGCCCTCAACAAGTACGTGGTGCCCTACGAGTCCCAGCTCACCTACCTGTCGGCCCATCAGAGCCAGCTGGACAAGCTGCTCGGCGGCGTGGCCAAGTCGCCCAAGCAGTGGCAGCACTGGTTCTGGGTGTGCCTGGGCGGCATGGTCCTGTTCATTCCCACCATCTTCTTGAACCGGGGCCGGTGGAGCCCGAAGAAGGCCCGGGAGGACGAGGACAAGCACGATGCCGACGTGGCCGAGGAGCTGGCCGAGCTGGTCGGGGCGGGCACGTGAGGGTGCCGGCCTGCCCGGCCCGGGTCACCCTGGATTGAGCCGGGTCCAGGCCGCCCGGAATTAGGCCGCCGGGGATCAGGTCCCCCGGATCAGGTCCCCCCGGATCGGGCCGTTCCGAAGCAGGTCCGCCGGATCAGGCCGGCCCGGATGAGCCTTCTCCGGATGGCCCCCCGGATCAGGCCGGCCGGATCAGGCCGGAGGCGGGACCGGGTCCGGTGACCGCCCGTTCCCCCGATCGACCTGGTTCCCCTCGTTGACCCGGCTCCCCTGATCGACCCGGTTGAGCTGGTTGAGCGTCGAGGCATCAGCGCGCAGCCGCTCGTCGAGCTGGCGGCCCCGGTCGCCGACGGTGGTCTGGATGGCCTGGGCCAGGGAGGCCCACGGGTCGCGGCCGGCGTCGACGGTCGACCGCAGTTGGTCCACCAGGGGGTTGGGCCCGCCGGCCGAGCCGGGCTCGATGGCCACCAGGTAGGAGGAGGCGTCGGTGCCCTCGCGGTAGCAGCGGACGCAGGCCACGTTCAGCTCCTCGTCGATGAGGATCACCGAGGCTCCCTTCATGGGGTTGAGCTGGGGTGTGTCGACGACCCAGCCACCGGTGTTGACCACCGAGACCGGGGATGAGCACAGCGTCGTGGTCCGCACATCGACGAAGGGCTTGTGGGTGTGGCCGAAGACGAAGGTCACGTCCCGCGGCGCACCGATCTCGGCACCCACCTGGGTGACCACCGGACCGTCGAGGTAGCTGGCCAGCCCCTGGTCAGCGTGCGGGCTCAGGATGATCCCCTCACGGTGGCGCTCGCGGACCGCCGTCCCGACGCCGGCCCGCAGGAGCCCGGCCACGGCGTGGGCCTCGACGTCAGCCTTGGCCCGCGACGCGCCGGCCACCTTGATGGCCCGTTCGATGGCCGAGATCTCGGCGTGGATGGTCTCGGTGCTCTGCAGGGACTCGTACAGCGACCGGGTGACCCGCATGATGTCCCCGCTGTCGCCCATCGACGACCAGAAGAAGTCGATCCACCCGCCGTTGTCCGCCTCCAGCTGCCAGGCCTCGACGGCCCCCGACCGGGGGGAGCCGAACACCGTGTCGAGCAGCGACATCATCCGGTAGAGCGGCTCGATGAAGTGGCCGTGGCTGAGGATGACCGACCGGTCGCCGGACGCGGTGACCAGCCCGAGGTTCGGGTAGCTCTGCACCACGGTGACCGCGGTGGCCGGTTCGGCCCGCTTGGCCAGGATCTCGATGAACCGGTCGCGGACCGGCTCGGTATCGTTGGCCGGCAGCAGGTGGGTGGCGTGGCGATCACGTGGGGCCGGGGCGGCCGACTCGGCCAGCAGCCGCAGGTAGCGGTCATCGCTGGCCCGTGACCAGAGGTGGTGGTCGTGGTTGCCCGGGACGAAGCGGAAGGCGGGGGCGACGGCGGCGTCCGGCTTGCCGGGGCGGAGGCCATCGATGAACTGGGTGAAGGCGGCCGCCGCGTCCTCGGGGGCGGTGAGGGCGAGCTCGAAGAGATCTCCGAGCACGACGAGCTCCGGCGGGTCCTGGCCCGGCGTGCGCAGCGAACGGAGGCACTCGCACAGGGCCGTGAGCACCGGCGAGGCGGCTGAGCCATCGACGTGCTCGCCGTCGGCGTCCACGTTGGTCAGCAGGCTGTTCAGCGCCCCGAGGTGGAGGTCGGAGACGCACACCCATCGGATGGAGGTCATGGCGGTCCTTTCGGTCCCGAACGGTAGCCCGGGTAGCCCACCGCCGGTTCGTCGCCAGTTCGTCGCCGGTTCACCGCCCGCCGGACTGGGGCCCGTCCCCTCCGAGGGCGCGGTCCCTGGAGTCGTCACACCGGCGATCTACGGTGGGCGCCGTGGGTTCCCCCCGTGAGATCGGGCCCGGATTCGCGGTGATCGATGTGGAGACCACCGGTTTCTCGGCCGAGGACGAGCGCATCGTCGAGGTGGGCGTGGTCGTGCTCGATCCGTCGGGCCGGGAGATCGGAGCCTTCTGCACCCTGGTCGACCCCGGCTGCGACCCCGGCCCCACCCATATCCACGGCATCTCGGCGGAGATGTTGGCCGGGGCGCCCACGTTCGCGGCGATCCACCCGTTCCTGGCCGAGCGGCTGTCCGGCCGGGTGGTGGTCGGCCACAACGTCGACTGCTTCGACCTCTCCTTCATCCGGGCCGAGTGCCGTCGGGCCGGCGGGTGGGGCTGGGTTCCGGGCCCCGTGCCCTCGGTCGACACCCTGGCCGTGGCCCAGGCCCACCTCGGCCTGCAGGGGAGGGCCCGGCTGGTCGACTGCTGTACCCACTTCGGGCTTTCGTGGGACGACCATCACAGTGCGCTGGGCGACGCCCGGGTGACGGCGGCGCTCTTCCGGTCGATGCGGGCCGAGCTGGGCGATGCCACTCTCGGCATCGCCGGCCTGTTGCAGCTGGCCCACGGCTCGAGGTGGCCGGGCCCGTCGGGGTCCATGCCGGCCGTCCTGGGCCGGACAGGTTCGTTGACCGCCTGAACCCGGTGGTCCTGCGGGCGGGCCCGGCCAGTCGGGCCGGCCGGGCCCGCTCGCCAGTCAGCCGGTTCCCGCCGGCCAGTCGGCCCGGCTCCAGCCACCCCGGCCAGACAGCCGGCTCCAGCCAGCCCGGCCAGTCGGCCCTGTCAGTCAGCCCGGCCAGTCGGCCCTGTCAGTCAGCCCGGCCAGTCGGCCCTGTCAGTCAGCCCGGCCAGTCGGCCCTGTCAGTCAGCCCGG